>JBEGJP010000001.1:0-11898 GCA_041184525.1 Pseudomonadota bacterium
GGCCAAACCCATGAATTGTTCCGCCACACAGGCAATGAGATCATTCTGCACTGATTTGGCGTTGTTCTTCGATTCACCTAAAAGACGCAAGGCATCGGCTTCCCGCCCTGAAAGACACGCGATCACGCCCTGAAACAAGGTATGCACCGGTGAACGTCGGGGGTTCAACCTTCCCTCGGATTCATGAAGAATGGTATCGACCTGACGCAGCACGCGGACAAGATTCTCTCCCCACGGCCAGCCGCGGGAGTGAGAAGAAAATGCAAACAGAGGCAACAGGAGGACCCCAAATCGGAGCGCATCGCTGACCGGAAGTGAAATTTCTGCAGGTTGACGCCTGAACAAAAGTCGCAGGGCTTGGACATACATTTCAAGAGCATCTTTGTGCTGGCCTGCGGAGATGTCTTGAAGAGAGAGAGTGAGAGATTTGAAAACCTCACCCTCAATTCCGCCGTTCTTCTGCCGTGCAAACTGATCGACGATACGACGGAGCGGATCAATCCGATCGGAGAGCGTGTAGCGCAGGGCGTCCGAAAAGAGTCCCAAACCGGCATACTGACCGTTCTCGCTCGCCTCCCGCAGGCGTTTGGACTGCTTCAGTTGTGCACCGGCGTAGGCGTCGCTGTCGTGACTGTGCGGTTGGCTTTCAGGTTGCGTTTTTGCGTTTCGCAGCACGGTCAGCTGGTCCACTCGTCTTGTCTTCTTGCTCCTCGACGTGACATAACCACCCGGATGCTTTTTCGATTTGTCTTTCCAATTTTTTCTTTTTTCAATGCCACCTTTTTCGTCGTCTCTTGATTTCCAGATCCGCGGTGACGTCGTGCGGATCCACGACCGCAGAGCGTGACTCTCCACATTGAGAACACCCATCGAGGGCAATTGCCCGTCCTTTCTCTCATCAAGGACTCTCGCCAGTCTTTCAATTCGTCCCATGGGGTAATCGAGCCAAATGGCACGCAGTGCGCGCACCCACCGAGCCACATCCACCCGACCTTTCGATTCCATGGCACGCTCAAGTGTCTCGGCAATCTCGAAGGCACGTTCGGCTTGGCCGGCACGTAAGTATTGCGCCGCAAGCAACATATTGAAAACTGCAAAGGTCCGTATCGGGCCGCTGCGGTGCAAATTCAGACGCATCGCAGCGACAAGGAATTTCAGAGGCTGACCTTCCGACCCATGGGCCTGTGAAAGCGCCATGTACATCAGGCCTTGGATGATGTTGTCGGTGGGTTTTTCTTCTCTGAAGGGTTTGATTTGCAGGAGACCGAGAGCCAAGCCGAACAATCCCATTCCCGACAGAAACACCGTTGTGTTGGTGAGGAATTTGTTCATTTTTGAAAAGGGAAATCCGAATTTTCTCTCCACAACATCCTTGATTTGCGTGTAGGCTGCAGCGTGCCGCCCCAGCCCAAGAAGCAGGTGCGACCAATGGAGCTGGAGAATTTCCTTGCGCACAGGATCAAAAGTCAACGCCACAAGCTGCTGACAAACATTGCTGGCTGCGACGAGTTCATTCTGGGCGACGTGAATTGTGTATTCGGTTTCGAACACCTCGCGCAGGCGATTCAACCTTTCTTCCTGATTCCCAATCGTACTCGCTTTCTGCATGGCACGCTCGGTATAATATTTCGCAAGCGGATGCTCAAAATTTTTCGCATGAAGTTGCGCGGCTTTCAGAAATATCGTCGAACTTCTCTCCGCATCTACGAGCGAGCCGGCACCTTCGAAATGTTTTGCCAAAGATAAAATCTTTTCGCGTCGCGGTTTCGGATAAAGAAGAACAATCCGGTTTGCAATCGCAAGATGCAGCTGCCGACGCGTTTGCGAATCCAGATTGTTGAGGACGGCGGTCCTCAATTTCTCGTGCGAGAAGATGAACGAGCGCCGTTGAATCGGAATATTGTCATCACCCGTCATCTCAAAAACGCCGCGGCGGACGAGATTCAAAAGCCTCGTCTCCAGTTCAACGGATGAAAAATCCTGATCAACTCTGAAATATTCAAATTCACACGCTTCGTGCGAGACCGCTGCAATGGATGTCAAGCGTTGATCGCGTTTGTCGAGCCTGTCGAGCGAGGCGAGCAGTGCTTCAATATTCCGAGTATCGACAACAATCTGCGACAATTTAGTCCAGTCGACTCTGAAAACCGGTTCCCACGGATTGAAATCCCGCCGCTCAGGAACAAGAGCCTCGGTTTGTACCATCTGCTTCAGCAACTGATGAAGCATCAGGGGTGAGCCCTCGCATTTGGCGGTGACGAATTCAACAAATTTGGGCGTCGGGCGAGGAAGTCCCACAGAAACGAGAAACTGTTGGAAGTCGTATTGGGTGAGAGGCAAGAGATCCCAGACGTGGAAGCGTCTTCTCAGGTTGGACAGGCGGGCCATGAAATTTTCCAAAACGAAGTTGGTCCGCGAGATTCCTTCCCTGATGGTCATGACAAATGCAAAATTGGATTTGTCATTCATCCACTCGGTGATGAATTGGAACAGGCCGATGGATTGGTTGTCAGCGAGATGCAAGTCATCCAAAAGAAAAACAAGATAACCGTTCTGAGCCGCAAGTTTTCCCAGCAGCTCAGAGAATACCTGATGGATCGGGACCTGCAGGTTTTCCCTTCCCGCATTTCCGTTGCGAAAGGTCCGCATGTTGGAAACTGACTCCAACTCCAATGAATCGTCTTGCAGTTCAGCGTCGTCATCCGTTCTCACTTCAGAAAGTTTCAATTCCGATGTCGCACTTTGCCCCTTGAGCAAATGAGGACGGAGCGCGGGTATCATTCGGGCGACTTCAGTGGCGCTGGTGCCGGCGATCATCGCCAACTCTTCCATCAGAGTCTGAAAAGCATGCGGGGAACGAATTTCCAAAGCTTGCAGTTGTTCATTGATGGCCAAACTCAGGGCACGAAGGGACAACCGCTGTTCCGATTCAGTAAACCGGATATGAAGAAAATGGACGTCCTGCTCTCCGAGTCGACGTTTGATTTCGGACAAAAAGCGGGTTCTTCCCAAGCCTACGCTGGAACGAATCATGTTCCACGTGACTCTCGTGCGTCGTCCTTGATGACCGACGATGTTCATGACCTGATCGACCAGTTCATCCCGCCCCACAAACACATTGTTGAAGAGTCGGCTCAAAGCCACGTCCTTCGTCGCAATCTCGAAGTCGCTGTGCTCCTGCGTCCGCAGAGTCTCGAGTAATTTTCTCAAATCAGTAAGCAATCCGAACATGCTCTGGTAGCGATCCTCAGGTCGCTTTTCGATGCACTTCATGACAATCCGCTCGAGAACCTCGGGAACCCTCAGTCCTTCCTGTTTCGAAAATGAGGGAGGCTTTTTTTCAAGATGCGCCCGCAAGAGTTCTTCATTCCGCAGTTCATGAAACGGAGCTCTGCCGACAATCAGTTCGTAAGCAACAATCCCCAGACTGTAGATATCCGCACGAGCATCCAGAGGCCAATCCACCATGCCGGTGGATTCAGGCGCCATATAATTGAGGGTTCCGACCACCTCCGATCGACCGCGGTTGCCCTCTCCCTTTTGTCGGACGGGATCGTTCAGACGCGCAACGCCAAAGTCCACAATTTTGATTTGGAATTTTGAATCCAGACTGTCCTGAATGGCAGAAACAAGAATGTTTTGTGGTTTGATGTCGCGGTGCACAATGTTGTGACCGTGCACATATTCGAGAGCCTCTGCAGATTGAATCAGCACTTCCAGAATGTCCGAAAGCGGCAGTCGTCCGCCCCTTGATTTGACATACTCCCGTAAATTCGGACCATCCACATATTCCATGACAATGTAGGCGCGTCCCTCAGATTCCCCCAGCTCAAAAACAGTCACTGTTCCCGGGTGAAGAAGCTGACTCATCATGGTGGCTTCACGCTGGAAGCGGATTTGATCCTGCAATGAAAGAACATTGCCGCGACTCAGGATTTTAACCGCAACAGGACCACTCCCTTCGGCTCCCAAGCGCACGGCACGCCACACGGTTCCGAAACCGCCGCGTCCGATTTCTTCAAGCAACCTATAGGTACTGTCGAGAACCTTCTCCTGCACCCACCCTCACTTCTCCGGGAAGAATCCCGGCCTCACAGCGGAGGTATCGGCACTTCGGGGCGGAACTTAGGCCCTGACAGAGCGGCGCAATGCAAGCTTTGCACATCAAGTTCCCATCGAAGCCCTCCGAAAGAAGGAGGCAGTGTGTGGGGGGCGGCCTTGGTGACACGTTTTGCTCTTTTGAGTTTAATCTTTTTAGCTGGTTGCGGAGATGGGCTGGACCCGACCCCCGCGACTGTCGGAACGAGTCCTTCTTCGCAGCGTGGCGCAGTGCCGCGCCGGCACCTATCCTCACCCCTTTTTACAGAGCCTCTGATTCCGTTGGCATCCCAGTTCCTTCTGCCGCAGGGACAAAATGCTGAAAAAATTGGGACTCTTGATGGCTTTTCTTTTTCAGAGGCTCAAGGTCACCTTCCGGAAGACATTCAATCCCATGCGGAAGAACTCGGCTTGAACGTGGCGCACGACGCCTTGGCACTCCATGGTTTTGAACACGCGATGGCCTCAGGATTGGGATGGCGGGAGTCAGCCGTGACTCGCACGCTTCAACTGGACAGCGAGGCAACCTCTGCTTCCGGCTCCCAACTGAAACGCATGGAACTGTTTCTCGACGGAATCCCCGTTCACAATGCGGAAATGAAGTCGATCGTCGAAAACGGCAACGTCACATGGCTCACCGGCAGCCGACCGCGTTGGCTGGACCTCCAAGCCCCCCCTCGCACCACGCCATTTTCATTGTCGATCGCAGAGGCCAAACAAAGGGCAGCAAACGAACTGGGATTCGGGTCGTGGCGTTTTCATTCGCCGCAAAAAAAATACGTTGCAGAAACCACTTTGGCGCGGGCCGTTTATCTCTTCATCGTCTCGGCTGAATCTTCGCCGCGCGACCATGGCCCCTTTGTTCCGTTGGAAGTTGCGGTCGATGCAGACCTTGGCCACGTGATCTGGCAACGACCTCTGGCATTCCACGCGACGGACGGCTCAACTCAACTTTTCGTAGAAAACAAAAAAGTCACCGACAGCCTGAGCACCGTCAGTTTGCCGAGTCTTCTGACTCCTCAAACACTGAGCCATTCACTTTTCGACGTCTACAATTGCAGAAAGTCGCCCCGCTCTCTCGAGAACGGAACCGGCAATGTCTGCAAAGCGACTGCTGTCGGCAGCAGCGGTGTGTTCACAGCTGACTACAATGATGAACAGTATGACGAACTGATTGCCTATGCCGCCGTGACACGTGCCATGAGCTGGTATCGCGATGTTGAAAAGAATAGCTTAAAAAGCGAATGGGACCCGAACAAATGGCCGGGCACACGCGCGAATTTCGGTCTTGAACCTGCGTCCGTCTCTACGGGTTCTGAACGGCGATTGAAAATTTTTGTCCGCACAGAGACGCCTTCAGCGTCCGTCAACAGATGCGGAAAGGACACCACTCCCGACAACGCTCAATATCTATGGTCCGGTCCGACGGGAAGCGGAAATCCCGAGATCCTCATTGGCTACGGCGGTTACCCGCAGCCGTGCGGTTCGCTCAATGAGTTGGGCAAAGACATGGACGTGATCCTTCACGAATTCGGCCACCATATTGTTTATCGAGGCCTCTCGAACACAAAGAATCAAAGCGTCGCACTTCACGAAGGGTTTGCGGATTACTTCACCTATGCGATCACAGGCAACAATCTGCTCGCTGAGAACAGCAACCCCGGCCAAATCGCTTTGAGACAAGGAAATGTCCGTTCCGGACAAACCCTCAACCACTTTCTGAGCCGCGCTGACGGCGGATATATTTCTGTCATGGATTACCTCGTCTATCCGCACAGGGTGGGCGAATTCTGGTCGGCTATCCTGTGGGAATTGAGAACCTCACTGGGACGCGACGCTGCCGGTCAATTCAAGATGGATAAAATTGTCTGGGACAGTATCGATCTCATTTCTTTGGAAGGCGGATTGGGTGACGGTGTGCTCGCTATTTCCGAGAGCACCAAACGTTATGCCCAAAGCAGGGGCGAAGACACTTACGCTTTGCAAAAAACGGTCCATGATGTGTTCGTCAAATATGAGTTCGCCCGCTATGGCACCAATGGAGAACTCGTCCCTGTGGATGCACTTTTGTCGGGAGCAACAACGTCTTCGACTCCGACATCCTCAAAAAAGAAAAAGACTTGGGGATGCGGTGTCATCGCAGCAATGCCAAGTGCATCTCAATCCAACGCAACCTCCGCGCACTGGTCATCACTCCTGATGCTCGGTTTGCCGCTGTTTGCCGGACTCCGAATCGTTTTGCCCAAACGTATTCGCCGCAAAGTGCCGGTTCACAAGCGCACTCCGCGGGACAAGAATTGACCCGCAATCGTTCTCAGGGTACCACTTTCACAGACGAAAAATTCATCATGAGCGTTACGCGGCCTAAGCCGCCTTCATCACAAAAGGACATCCACATGCGCGCACTCCAGTTGCTCCTTTGCTCTACACTCGTCTCGGCCACAGCATTGGCGTCCGGAAAAGCAGCCAAAGGCGTTCAGGACAAATCCAGTTACGCTCTGGGTTATCAGTTTGGCCAGAATTTGTACGGCTACGGTGCCGAAATCAATGTCGAGTCTTTTACGAAGGGTTTCGCGGATGCCTTGGGTGGCAAAGCGGGTGCCATGTCGAAAGAAGAACTGCAAAAAGCGGTTGCAGAATTTGAGCAAAACCTGCGCACCAAAATGGAAGCCAAAAAACGCGGTGAAGGCGAATCCAATTCAAAGGAAGGAAAAGCTTTTCTCGAAGCAAATGCCAAGAAGCCCGGCGTCAAGGTTCTTCCCAGCGGTTTGCAGTATGTGGTCATGACAGAAGGCAAAGGCAAATCACCCAAGGCCACCGATGTTGTCAAAACCCACTACAAGGGCACACTGATCAATGGAAAAGTGTTCGACAGCTCATACGATCGCAAGGAACCGGCTGAGTTCCCCGTGAACGGTGTCATCAAAGGTTGGACTGAAGCCCTCCAGCTGATGAAAGAAGGAGCGAAGTGGAAGCTCTTCATTCCATCTGATCTCGCCTACGGCCCCCAAGGCGCCGGCAACGACATCGGCCCGAACTCGACACTGATCTTCGAAGTCGAACTTCTGTCGATCAAGGCCAACGACGCCGGCAAATCGGCCCACTGAAAGAAGAGTTTGGATTGGACGCAATGAAACGTCCAATCCTTAGACACCTGACTCTCCGGCAGTTCCCTCCCATTTCCCCGCAATTCCGCCAGTTCTCAGCCCGATCGACGTGGCACAGCTTTTGATGCTTTCGCCTTTTGGAGGTCCGCTCTCAACGCCGGACCCGAGAGGGCTCATGACGCTCGTCGCAACTCTCAGGATTTTTGCTGCTGCGGTCGTGCTTGCCGCTCTGCAGGGCTGCCTGAATGAAGGGGTGGAGTCGACCTCTGACAGCCAAGAGCCTGTGAGAGCGAGTGTGCCGTTACCCTCTGGAACCAAGCAGCACCCTGCTTCGGAGCAGAGACCTTCCTCGCCTAGAGCCGAACCTGCGAGACCATCGTCCGAGAGACCAACCTCTGAGCATCCGATTTCACCCGAGAGATCATCCTCTGCCGGAACAACACGGACTCCTCCCGCGGTCTCCTTCAACGCAACACTGTCAGCATGGTATTCTCAGCGAGCCAACTACGAACTCGTGATGAAAGACGTCAGCCTGTTCTACAAGCCCGTGCGCGACAACGGCTGCGTGGCTTTTCTCTCCGCGGCTCTTCGCCGCCTCGGAGTCAACGTTCCCATCGACACGGAAGGAACGGAATCGCCGTCTCTCGTCACATTGCCATTTTCTCGCTTTCTTGAGGGACGTCTGGGCTGGAAAAGGGTGACATCAGCAGAGGATTTACGCTCCGGCGATATCGTTTTCACTCGCGACAACCCTTCTTATCCGGGCTATCCCGCCCACACGTATCTGTTCCAAGATTGGAGCCACAGAGAAACGGGCATCGCACTGGTGATCGACAATCAAGACTTCACTCATGAACGGAATATTTACGACAATGAAACGGCGTTCAATTTCACTCCCTTTTCCTACGCACTCCGAGCGCCTTGATCGGTGACTCACCCCTCGGGAAAAATTGAGCTACAATACCCTCCGATATCGATTGCGGAGGTTTCGTGTCCCGTTCAAATCAATCATTCAAGTGCTCGATTCATGGACTCTGGAGCTTCGACCGCGCCCTGTGCCTTTCGGTGGCGTTGTTTTTTCTTACGTTCATCACAGGCTGCAATTCGCTTTTTTATCATCCTGATGCGTTGAACTGGACACTTCCCCAGCAAACAGCAGACTCATTCGAAGACGTCCGCATTCCCGTCGGTGATTCAGGAGAATCACTGCATGCGTGGCTCTTTAAAACAAACAAACCCAAGACAGGCACTGTCGTGCATTTCCATGGCAATGCGCAAAACATGTCGGCACACATCTTGTTCGTCGGTTGGCTTCTGGATGAGGGTTTCGATCTTCTCACCTTCGACTACCGCGGCTATGGCCAGAGCAGTCCGGTTGTCACGCGCGAAAGAACTCTCGAGGATGGACATGCTGTCTTGAATTGGGCTTCAAAAAAGGACCCGTCGGCTCCCCTCTTTGTCATCGGGCAAAGCTTGGGAGGGGCCGTGGCCGCAACAGTGTTGAGTCAAAAGGAGTACAAGCACATCAAAGCCGTCATGCTGGAATCGACGTTTCATTCATACCGTTCGATGGCACAATCCAAACTGGCGTCTTTCTTCCTCACATGGCCACTGCAATGGCCGTTGTCCTTTCTGGTGAGCGACACCCTCAGTCCGGCCCTCTTCGCCACTGAATACAATTATCCCACACTGGTGGTGCACGGGAGCCGCGATGCTGTTGTGCCATTCTCCGAGGGTCTTGGTTTGGCCGAATTCCTCAAAGCATCGGGAAAAGCACCGGTGGCGTTCCGGATGGAATTGAGTCGAGGGCACACACCCTGCTTCACCATGGAACGCCCTCCTCTCTGTAAAAAAGCGGTCGTCGAGTTTTTTAATCAGAACGCACGCGGGGTCGCGGGGAACACGGAGAGCTCATTGCCATGAAACAGCTCACCAAGCGCTTCAGTTGGGTTCTTCACCCCGTGACGGTCTTCGTGGTGGCGCAAATCTGTTGGGCCTTGCTCGTCTTCACGTGGATCTGGTGGTACTTCGACCGCGAGAAGGCCATTTCTTCTGTTTTGGAAAAGCTCCCCGCGCCACCGGAACTCCAAGCAGGCCAATGGGTCATCCTTCTTCAAGGTGGGATTCTCCTTGCGCTCATCCTGCTCGGTCTTCTGATGACTTTCATTTCCCAACGCAAACAGGTGCGTCTCAACCGACTGCACGATTCGTTCCTCAGCAACATCACACATGAATTAAAAACTCCGATTGCGAGTATCCGCTTGGCGACCGAAACTCTTTTGCTGCGCCAGCTGGCTGCGGAGGATCAGAAAAAATTCCTTTCGCGCACACTGTCTGAGAGCATTCGCCTTCAGAATTTGGTCGACAGTATTTTGGTTGCTGCTCGACTCGAGTCCAAAAGCGATACTTCACCTAAAGAAACGGTCGATCTCATTGTCCTTGTTGAGCAGGCCGTGGAAAGTTTCAAGGAACGTACGGGCCAAACGCGCGATGTTCAATTTGAGAAGCGATACGGTTTGAAGAAGAATGAGTTTCTATTGACGGGTGATCCGATTCAACTGCAAATGGTTTTTGACAACCTGTTGTCCAATGCATTCAAATACACTTCAGACAATGGAAAAATATCCATTGTGAGCGCACTCAATGCCAAAGGCTTCTCAGTGGACATCCGCGATGACGGTGTGGGTATTGAAAAAGAAGCTCTGAAAAAGATCTTCGAGAAATTTTACCGTGCCGAGGGCACATCACGCATCCGTGTGCAGGGGTCAGGTTTAGGCCTGTTCATCGCACGGTCCGTGGTGAATGAACATGGCGGAACGCTCGTTGCAGAAAGCGAAGGACCAGAGAAAGGGGCTTTGTTTCATGTCGAATTTCAAGGGAAAACTACTTCTCGTTGAAGATGAACCTGCCATCGGCGAAACACTCCAATTCAACCTTCTCAGCGAAGGATTTGAAGTGGACTGGAAACGGGATGGTCTCACAGCATTCGATGCACTCTGCGCAGACGCCAATCAGTACGATGCGGTCATTCTTGATCTGATGCTGCCCAACTTGAGCGGCTTTGAAATTCTTGCACGCATCCGTCCGCTGGCTGAACGCCTCCCCATATTGGTTCTCAGTGCCCGCAGTCTCGACGCGGACAAGGTGAAGGCACTCGAACTGGGTGCCGACGACTACGTCACCAAACCCTTTTCGCTCAACGAACTTCTTCTTCGCGCCCATGGATTGGTCAAGCGAGGCCAATGGGCGCGTGAAAGCCAGCGCACAACCCACAGCACTTTTATGTTGGGTGCAGGTGAATTTTCACCCGCAACACACACTGTCGTCACTGCCGACGGAGAGAAAATCAAGATCACACCCACAGAAATGCTGCTCGCAAAAACCTTCGCAGCCAATGGCGGGCGCATCCTCTCGCGACAGGAGCTGTTGGAAAGCGTGTGGCAATATTCCAGCGGAACGGAAACGAGAACGGTCGATGTGTTCGTTGCCAAGCTGCGGCGCTACACCGACACCCCCAATCAAAACAAATCGGCCATCGAGAGCATACGAGGATTAGGCTACGTCTATACGCCCACTTCGGGCACCGGCTCCTGAAGCAAGACGTTAGAAAATCATTCCGGCGCTGACTGGCCCGAGGGAGGAAGTATGGCGGGAGCTACCAAAGAAAAAATGAATTCTGCGCTCTTGATTGCTGTTTGCGAATCGGCGACAGAATACTCTTCAGTGGGAATCCAATCTTCAGTTCCATAGAAAGCCATTTCTCTGTCTTTGCGCAAAGTACGGGAAATGCTGCAGACCTCTTCCAAGTTCGTTTGAATTTCCTGCGGTAAAAATTGCGCATTGGCACGCAACACATGACTGACGTCATGTGTTTTAGGAATTTCAATGCCGATATGTCGCAACAAAGCCTTCAAGAGCAACTCAACACACTCTTGAGCCTCACGCACCACATCCGAATAACCCTTTTCCCCGTGAAGAAAATGAAGTGCTTTAATTCGGATAGTCGCCTTCTCAACATAGGCTCGGCTCAATTTGTCAGATCTCATAGAGAATGGGTTCCCCAAACTTTGGATTGGATTTGGCTTTCCAGTACCAATGGCCTCCGATCGCAATTTTCTCAGAGCCATTCCGCTTCATCAGTTCCTTCGTCGCAAGGATCCTGCTTTTAAGAAAATCATTCTGATCGCAGACAAGCAACACTGCACTCGTCATATCGTAATACAATGGATTGAAACACCTTGCCTGCTCTTCAGACAAAATAATGGGAGAAATCTCCATATTGATTCCAGCCATTCTCAATTTCTGAAGATCATCGTCCAATCGGGCTTCGACAGATTCGACGAAATCACGATGCGTTTTGCTTCGAGATGAAAACGGGAGCTCTTTTAGAACAAGAAAGAGGTCAAGATCAGAGTTCAATCGGGCTTCTTTGCGCGCATAGGAGCCGAAGACAGCAACCGAGACGAGATTTTCACCATAGTGAGCTGACAGTCTTTCGAAGAGTTTGACAGCACAATCGAACTGCTCTTTGCAATGAAAGTGTGATGTTAAGTTTGTGAGCATGGGCCACACCCCCTCCACACCACCATCATTTCAGCTTGAACGGGAAAGTTCAAGACATGCCAGCTTCGGGCACCGGCTCCTGAACCGCAACTTTCACCGCACGCAGCCCCTGCCCTTGCGCTTGCGCCCG
>JBEGJP010000002.1:0-7702 GCA_041184525.1 Pseudomonadota bacterium
GGGCCGGTGCCGCAGGCCGATGTCACCAAGGAAACCGCAATGAAAAGAGAGACCCATACGGATGTGTTTTTCATAGTGCAGACCCTCCCGCGCGGGAGTCTGCAAGAAGTGTTCCATGAAAAAAATATTCAGTGATTGAGAGGATCCGGCCCTGTCCAAAGATTGGTCAGTGTGCGGTCAGTAAGGCCAGTCTGATGCGGGCGTTCTCCGCAGGAGCAAGTCGGAGCTCAGGACAAGCGACTTCTCTGTGTACGGTCGACAATTTTTTGAGGACGGCTAAAATTCCAAGAGGGTCTTTCCGAGATCAGAAGCTGTGACTGGGGTGAGAAATATGAAAAAGACTCTAAAATGTGTTCTGATGTTCTTGCCCCTCGTTGTGACGGGTTGTTCAGGTGCAGACGACAAGCCCGTCTCTTCGACACCTGCACCGGCAAAAACAGCAACGCCTGCTGTGGTTGTCACTTCGTCAGCGGAACTGACTTGGGACACGGGGGCGCAGGCGCTCTTCCTTAATCATTGCAGCTGCCATTCCAGCATGACGACTCAACTTTCGTACGTTCAGACAAAGCGTCTGGAGATTCTGAGCAGGATCGGTTCCACGGAGGCGTCGCGGATGATGCCCAAACCAAATTCCGTCAAGGTCAGCTGGAAAGACGACAAAGCGAAGATGGAGACGTATCTTTCCTCGTCGGTATTGAAATGAATCGCAGTGGGCTCGCTTCTCAGCGGAGCGGCCCACCGAGAAGAAGCTTGCGCAGAACCTGCGAGCCTTCCTTGACCATTTCAGTGCTGCAGCTGAACGAGAAACGGATGGCATCGGCGCAAGTTTGACCGAAGGCATCGCCCGGAGAACTTCCCATGCCCAGTTCGGCCAGCGTGTTGGAGAGGTCGTCGGCATCTTTCACACCCAGTCGTGCGTAAATGCTTTTGTCGAGCGTTGCCCAAACAAAAAAGCTGCCTTGGGGCACGAAGGGTTTGATTCCTGGAATTCCGGTGAGAGCCTCAATCATGATGTCACGACGGACTTGGTACTGGCCCAGCATGTGAGCAATGTAGGCTTGGTCGCCCTGCAGCGCCGCAATAGCCGTCCATTGAGCAACGCTGTTGACGCCGTTGATGCTGCAGCGCATCACTTTGTGCAGGCGTTCCATCAGGGTTTCGTCGGTGGCTGTCAGGTAGCCGGTGCGCATTCCGCTCATGGCGTGGCTCTTGGAAAAACTGAACACCGACACAATCCGGTGCAAATATTCGGGTGCCAGTGAAGCCAGAGAAACGTGCTTCTGCGGCGGGAAAATCACATCTTCGTAAGCTTCGTCAGACACAATCCAAAGCCCGCGCGCTTTCGCCATGCGGATGATTTCTTGAAGCGTTGCAACAGGCAGAACTGCGCCTGTCGGATTGTGAGGGGTGTTGAGGAAAATGGCACGAGTTTTGTCGGTGATGCGTTTTTCAATTTCGGCGGGGAGGTATTGAAAACCCGATTCCTCGCGGAGCGGAACAGCCACCGGAACTCCGCGTGCCACTTTGATGTTTTCGACAACCTCTGTCCACATCGGGTCAGGAACGATCACTTCGTCGCCCGGAGTGAGCATGCATTGAAACGCGCAGAACAATGCGTGCATGGCGCCGTTGGTGACAAAAACGTTTTCAACCGAAGGAAGGGCAATCCCGTTTTTTTCGAGCAGCTTCGTCCGGAGTGCCTTGCGAAGTTCAGGAATTCCGGCGTTGGGAATGTAATGTGTTTTGCCTTCGTCTGCTGCAGTTTTGAGAGCAGCAGTCACGTGCGGAGCCAAGCTGAAGTTGGGGTCTCCGGACTCAAAGCGGAACACTTTTTTACCATTGGCTTGCGCTTTGAGAATGCGTTCGCGGATTTGAACGATTTTGCCAAGAGAAAGCGAATCCAACAGGTGCGAGCCGTGCTGCATTGAAAGCCTCCGGTAAAGCGGGGATGTATTGTTCTCCGTGGTCTTCACTGATGCCAGCAGGACTGTCAATGGGCTGACTGCGCGTTCTCACGCGGGTCTCGTTTTGTGATGCACTTGAAGGGAGCACAGGGAGCAGAAGGACATCACGATGTACGCCACAGGACAGATTTTCAGAACGCTTCGATGGGCAATGCCATTGGTGCTTCTGCCATTTTCGGGTTGCACTAAGGAAGCCGCGCGGGTGGAGTTGCCCTCAGGGCCAGTTGCCTCTCCTACATCAACCGAGATTCCCCTTGTGACGGACGGCTCTGAGCTACCGGCGCCCGAAGTGCCCAGCGGACCGGCGATCCCCTTCGATGGTGGTCGTCCTGAGGACCTCGGTTCCGTGCCGGTTGTGCCCGCTGCCGGACAGCAGACGGCGAAGCCAGACGGTGGAATCTATTTTGAACTGACGGGAGCCCGCCGCCTGTGTGCAGGGGAGAAGCCATGAGGAACTTAGCGTGGCGCACTTTTGCCCAGATTCTTTTTTGCGCGGTATTGTCAGCAGTATCGGGCTGCACCGGCAAATCGAAAATCAAATCGATCAGCTCCAACGACTGGTTTCGCAACGGGGTCGATCGCTTTTACCTCGCCACAGTGCCTTCCGGTGTGCTTCTTTCAGGAGTGCGCACGGTGCAGGCGGGACAAGATGTATTGGTAGGTGTGGGTTGTTTTGGTGAGAGCAAAAACCCCGAGGAAAAAATTTCAATCGAAGAGACCGGCTGTGCGACAAAAAAAGCACAGGTTCCGCTCAATGAGAGGATCCGCCTTCAGGATTTTCGCATGGCGGCCAAACCCGATGCGCCTCAAGCTGGGGAATGTGTGTTGCTGTTGGGGCCTTCCGAGTTGGTGCGGCGGCTGCAAAGTCAGCCTCAAGAATTTGTGAGCGGCGCGGTGTCGACGGCGGCGTTCAGCGCGGCGATAGCCACCAACGCGTGCGGGATGAGTTTGGCATTGGGGCAGGCTTTTTATCTCCAGAAGACAATGGTGACGGGACGTGTTGCCTCGGACAAAGACAGCCTTCTTTTTGCGCGTAAGCTGCTCAACTATTTTGGTGAGAACAATCTCGTTCCGGCGATGTATGCCAACGATCATCCTGTGTATGCCCTCAAACCCAATGCGCAGTTGCAAGGAAAAAGTCCGACCCAGATTGCGGAATCCGACAAGCTGCAGGTGGGGCAATCTGTGCTGCCCTGCCGTGAGTTCAAGACATCGGTTTGGGATATGTTGGGTGTTGCCAGCACACACGATGTGCGGAAGGTGTTTTTTAAGGCCATGGCCGAGGCGGATCGTCGGGCCGCTGTCCGAGTGCGTCAAAGTGCATTTTTTCCCGAGTTTGCTGAAGCACTGCAGCGGGGTGATGTGCGCGCTGCTGCAGGTATTTACAATCCCATTTTTGCATTCGAGTTCAATCGCAACGTGGAAGCACAAGCGTCGCAGGGCTGGGGTGGCTTTGGTGCACAGAAGTTTTTTGACGAGATTCGAATGATCAACAAAGAGCTCTCGGCGCTCTAGCGATAGCTGATCTTCATGCGAGTACTCACTCGATTTTCATCGAGATCTTGAGGCCGAGCCCGCCCTCCTCGAACGGTTGCAGACCAAGAGAAAAAGTCCGATTGTCGGGAGTGAGCTCGGCACGTCGCCGGTCGCTCGGTTTTTCCAAATTGACGAAAGCATCCAGCACGCCCAAGACATAGAGCGCGCCTGCGCCCACGTAACACCAGGTGGCAAGACTCTTCTGGCCCTTAATATACTTGTCTCTTTCCGCTTCCTTCGCGTCGATTTCAGGTTGCGTGAGGGTTTTGTTTTTATAATCGGTCTGTTCAGCTTCGCGATCGAGAGCGAATTGTTTCTCGGCTGCGGAGACGACCTTGATGCCGAGATAGAGTCCGTAGCCGAGCGCGCCGCCCTCGGAGAGTAAGAAAAAGCCTCCTTTGACGATATCGCCGTTTTGAAATTGTCCGATTCCGAACGGGAGAATGGCCAGAGCTGCGTTTCCTCCGCGGCTCGACCTGCGCCGTGACGAGCTCCGAACAGAGTCGGTGCGGCTATGGGAACGGGGCGGTGCGCCATCTGCGGCTTCATATTCCTCTTCATAGGGATTGGGTGCGCCGTACTGCCCCGAAGGTGGAGGAGGATAGGCCGCACTGCCGTAAGGATCGGGCGATGGGTAAGAGTATGTTGGAGGCGGCGTATAGACCGGCGGAGCTTGGTAGGGGGCCGGATAAGCGCCATATCCCGGTTGGACAGGATACGGGACCGCGGGCTGAGGATAGGTGGGCTGAGGATACATCGGCTGCGGATAAGTCGGCTGAGTCGGGTATGTGGATTGCGGGTAAGGCTGCGGGTACGATGGAGCGGGTTGTTGCTCTTGGAAAAATTGATCAGCCAAACTCTTCTGTTGTCTTGGATTTCTGTTGTTTCCTTTCGCCTCAGGCAGAGCATTATTGAAGTTGACTGCACGTTTCGGTCGATTGTTTTTGAAATCGTCCGCATCGGAACTTTTGTTTTTCTCGTTTTTGCTCATTCGCTTTGTTTTTTCTTCTGCCGGAGCATCAGCACGTGAGCGGGGCTTTTCAGCATCTGCAATCTTCTTGAGTGCAACAGACAGATTCGCCGTCCGGCCGTTTTCAACGACAATTCTTTTCTCGATGCTTTCGTAGCCTTCGGCCGAAAGTGTCAACAGGTGCGAGCCGGGTGCGAGAGAAATCGGCTGTCCCGCAGAACCAATAAAAATTCCGTCAAGGAAGACTGTGGTGCGTGCCGCATTGGAATTCACCATCACGCCACTGAAGGCTTTCTTTGGCGCGACGGCGGGTGAACTGGGTGGTTTCGGGCGCGGAACTTCCGGTGGTGGAGTGGGTCTCGCCACTGCCGAAGAGCGCGCGGGCGGACTGCCGCGACTGGCCTGATTTTCCTTCTTCGATACGGACTGTTTCTTAATCCCTGCAAAATAGGGTTCGATGCCCGGATCCAGCACGTAGCGTTTGTCGAGCGTGGCATTAGGATTTTGAGCGAGCAGCATTTTGAAGGCGCGTTCTGATTTCTTTGTGTTGCCCATGATGAATTGCGTGATTCCGTAAATCTGCAGCGATTCTTCGAGTTCGCGGCCTCTGATCGTCGTTTTCGGAAATAGTTCGGGTTCAAGCAATTTGATGGTGCGAGGCAAGTCCCCCTGAACAAAGGCGTCTCGGGCTTGGGCGAGGGCGGCAGCAAGAGCATCGCTGAAGAAACTGCAACAAAGAATGAGGCAGACAAGACGGGTTCCCCAGCCGGCACGTGAGCCGGTTCGGTTTTGTTCCCGTGAGATGTGTCTGCCCGCAAAATTCAATTCACTATTCCTCTTTGTCCTTCTGCTCGACGGGAGCAAGAGTGATGGTTGCCAAATCTACAATTTTTCCCGCTTCCACCCTGAAGCGTCTGATCGACTCTCGATATCTTCTTCCACCGTTGTCTTGAGCAGGAATCCTGACAATGACGTTGCCGGCATTCACTTCGAAAGTGCGAGGCATTCCTGTTCTCGAACTCAATCCGGCAAAAACACCGTTGATATAAACCGTCATTTCTCCGGGATCTGTTCTCAAAATGACTTGTGTTGTCATTGCTGCCGACGTGGGTTTGGGCGTGGGTCGAGCGACACTGGGGCGCACGGGTTTTTCGTTCCGTGCAGGTTTATCCACGGGACGCGCGCTTCTTTTCGCAGGTTCATTCTTCGCCGGACGAGGTGCAGGACTCTTTTTTGCTGTCGGCTTCGAGTTGGGAACAGACATGGGCGTGGCCGCGAGGGTGGCACTGCTGGGTGCCGGCGTGACTGTCCGCGTCGTGACCTGAGGTGGCGGTACTGGTGTTTGAGGCTTGTTTGATGCAGGATTGCCGACCTGATTCGAGAGTCGCGACTGCTGGATTTCTTTCCACCATCCAAAGACTCTGTCTCTTTCCTGAATGAGCCATCCCGCCATGAGTGCAAAGAGAGAGACAACCACAAGCGGCACGGTCCAAAGGCGCGACGAAGGGAGTCGCGGAGGCGGCCTGCGGATCGGTTGCTGTGCGTAGGGAGGGCGTCGCGCTTCCTTCGCTCTTTGCGTTGCTCTTTGCTCTGGTTGTGAGTGGCGTTGGAGCTCGAGGGCAGATTCGGGAGCCGTGGCTTGAGGTAGCTCATCCGGCAATGGAGTGGGAGTCTCTGGCTCCGGTTTGACGGGCGCAGGCTCTACATTTTGCGGCACCTCAGGTGATGTTGTCGGCTTTTCATCGGATGCGGGTGTCTCTCCCTTCGAGTTCACACCCCCTCTGCGAATCGTCGATGCAAAGAGATTCGGATTTTGGAAACCGTCCGCAATCGAACGTGCCCCCGGCATGACCTCCTGACTGACCAAATATCTCAGAAGCTCCGTCACAATTTGATCGGCCGAACGTGGACGCTCATCAGGCGCCGCGCGCAAACATTTTCTCACCAGTCCGTCGAGTTCAAATGGGACAGACGGACGGATCTGGTTCAAAGGCGGTACGTTCGCCTGACTGATTTTCAGAGCCAGATCTGTCGGGTGTGTGGAACGGAAGGGAAGCTGACCCGTCAGCATTTCGAATAAGATCACACCGAAAGAAAAAATATCGCTGCGTGCATCGACCTTGCCGCTGTTGATCTGTTCAGGAGAGGAATAGGTGAGAGAACCAATGAATTGTCCTGCTTGTGTCATGGAAGAATCAAACGGGCGCGCAATTCCGAAGTCGGTCAATTTGATGAGACCATCCTGATGAACGAGCACGTTGTCGGGCTTGAGGTCACGGTGGATGACGGAGTGCCGGTGCGCAGCTTCCATTCCCTTTGCAATTTCGACGCCGACCAGTGCAGCAAGAACAGGATGCAAGAACGACTGAGAGCGGTTGGAATACTGGCGCAATGCCAATGTGAGACTTCGGCCCTCAACAAACTCGCTGACGATGAACATCTCTCCGTCTGCATCAATTCCGAAGTCATAAATTCGAACCACATTGGGATGGTCGATGCGCGCCGCAAGCTGTGCTTCCTGCTGGAAACGCAATTGCAGTTCAGACTGTGTGTTCAAATGTTCATGAAGAATTTTGAGCGCAACAATGCGCTGCAGACGGAGATCAAAAGCCTTGTAGACAGTTGCCATGGCTCCGGATCCGACGCGTGATTCTATCCGATAACGGTCATCTCTGTGTACCGAGTCCAGTCTGAGCCTCCCTTTCAGAGCAGCCCGCAAGGGCCCAATAACAATCGGAAGAAATTCGAAGAACTCAAGTTTCTGGGAAGGGATACGAAGAGGTGACAAATGTTGACTGATGGGAGTGGCTTGTGAGCAAAATGTGCACAACATCGGGATGCTTACTGATTTTTGCTCTGCTGGCGGGTTGTTGGCCTAAAGACAAGAACACTGAGGACTCCGAGCTGGATGCCATCAGTGCGGCAAGTCACCGTATATTTGGAAAAAATGTGCGGGGCTATATGTGGGCGTTGACGACCGACAGTCCAGCACTTTTTGCCCAAGCACCGGAAATTTTGAATTCGGCCTCCGGCACAGTCTCGGACTCGAAATTCACTGAAACGTCCGCTTCTGCGCCTGCACCGAGTTCTGAGTTCTTTCAGTGTTGGTACTACGCAGAGACGGAGGTCTATGAGCACCCTGAGGGTGAGGGACTGCGTAAGTTGTTTTTGGATAAAGCAAAAACCAAGAAAGTAAATAATAATTTCATCGATGTCCGTGCCCTCTACCAAG
>JBEGJP010000003.1:0-9302 GCA_041184525.1 Pseudomonadota bacterium
CGCACAGGTGGCGAAGATCGGGTGCCAAAGAGGGTTTTGATGTGGGTTCAATGGCATCACGGTCTCTCTTGAGTTCTTTGACGATGTCCTCAGTTTGCCGGACGGAAAGTTTCTTCGAAACAATCATGTCGCGAACTTTGAGCTGCAATTTTTTCTCGTCCAAAGAGCAAAGTGCGCGTGCATGTCCCGCAGAGATGGATTTGGTTTGCAGATCCGAGAGAATCTCACTCGGAAGTCCAAGAAGGCGGAGACTGTTCGCAATTGTGGCGCGATCTTTACCTACTTTGGCAGCCAAAGTGTCTTGAGTATAGGAATGTTCGTCGATGAGTCTCGAGAATGCTCTTGCTTCGTCGAGCGCGCTCAATTCCTCTCGCTGGATGTTTTCAATGAGCGCAAGTTCAAGTGAACTGTGCTCAGTGGCTTGTCTTTCGACACAAGGCACATGGGTGAGGCCCGCAAGCTGTGCGGCTCGCCAGCGTCTTTCTCCCGCGATAATTGTGTAACCTGTGGCGCTGTCGAGAGAGGGAGTGACCACCAAGGGTTGTAAAATTCCATAACTTTTGATGCTGGTCGCGAGTTCATCGAGTGTACTGCTGTAGAATTCGGTTCTTGGCTGTTCGTTGAGTGGCTTGAGTTCCGCAATCGACAATTGAAGAACGCGGCGCTCTTCCTCAACCTGTTTTTGCAGATAGTGGGTTGTTCGGAGTGTCCCCAGTGTGCTCGATGCCGTGCCCGGGTTGTTTTTATTGTCCTGTTTCTGGACTGGCGCTTTTTCTGGTCTGCTTGCGGGAGCGATGTCGGGCTGGTTCTCGCTTTCTCTTCGCGAGGGTGTTTCCGCCATGGCTTGTGCTTGGCTTGATTTGATGAGCTCTGGGTTCAAGAGTGCTCCCAGTCCGCGACCGAGTCCGTTCGGTTTCTTCTGCATTTGAGACCTTCCTGTTTAAAGCGTGGCTTCTGAATTTCGTGTTTTAGCGCCGGCAGTTTCTGCGGCAGTTTTTTTACTGAGTTTGGTTCTTGCAAGGATTTCTTGTGATGCTTCCATGTAGGCGAGAGCCCCTGGGCTTGAAATATCGTAGAGAATGATGGGCTTGCCGTGGGATGGTGCTTCGCCCAGTTTGACGTTCCGCGGAATGCGCGTGCTGAGGACCAGCTCGCCGAAGTGCTCTCGGACGTCGGTCTCGACTTGATGGGACAGGTTGTTTCGCCGGTCAAACATCGTCAGAAGAATGCCCTGAATTTCCAGCCTTGGATTCAGGAACTTTTTCACGAGGTCCACTGTTTTCATCAATTGGGACAGGCCCTCGAGAGCAAAATATTCACACTGCAGAGGTACTACGACCCCGTCAGCGGCAACGAGTGCGTTGACGGTCAGAAGTCCAAGTGCCGGTGGGCAATCAATCAGGATGAAGTCATAGTTCATTTTGACGAGCGCGAGCGCATCCTTCAGGCGGTGCTCACGGCCCAATGCTGAGACAAGCTCAATCTCCGCCCCAATGAGTTCTTGATTGGCGGGGATCAGGTCAAGATAGCTCAGCTCGGTCTTGACTATGCAATCCTGAGGCTGGGCCTCTTGGATAAGCATCTCATAACTGCTCGGACGAATGTCTTTGGATTCAACTCCGAGAGCGCTGGACGCATTTCCTTGCGGGTCGAAATCGACCAGAAGAACTCTGTACTCCGCCGCAGCCAATGACGCTGCAATGTTGACGGCCGAGGTGGTTTTTCCGACACCTCCCTTTTGGTTGGAAAGGGCTAAGATCCGTGCATCTGCCATGATGTGGTCCCCTTGTCGCCCGCCGGGCATTTGGCTGCGGTCATTCTGAGTTGAAGCCTGCGATGAATGTTTTCGTCTTACATCGGAGGGCAGGTGGGTCGCAAGAGTTGGAAGTGTCGTATTCGATTTTTTTTGGGATCGGGGCGCAGTACAACCCGAGACAAAAGGTTGACGATGTTCCACGTGAAACGCAAAAGTTTATAGCAAAAAAGGTTCCACGTGAAACACCCCACCGTGACGTAAAATCCAGCAAAAATGTCACTTCTCAGCCAATGCCGCCGCCGGTAAAACGAAGTCAAGAAGTGAGGTGGAATATGAATCAGCAAAAATCGGCCTTTTTGAATCAAATTTTGCAAAAGCGGCTGGAACTGGAATCGCAGAGATGGCTTACGGCGATGGCCCAGCGCTTCGACGTCGCAGTGCTTTGTCCGAGTCCAGAACTTTTTCGGGTTGTATCCGTTTTTCTCCTGCGAAAACTGGGTCAGACAGACGAGTGCCTGTCGGAACAAAACAACTGTTGCATCGAAGTGGATCCCAGACATCTTCCCTCTGAAGACAGAGGTGGGAGCCCTTCACTGCCTTCCCGACCACCAAGATACCTCCACATCTGCCACGGCAAGCCGCCCACGGGTACAGGTGCAATTCTCTTCGAGTTGCCCCCTTTGCAGCACCTCCTGCCCAGTCCAGCGTCCATGGTCTCACTTCTCTTGACCAACACAGGACTCGAACGCTTCGTTGATGCCTTCGATGGGGCTCGTATGACGTCACTCAAAAAGATTCTCGAGCGTTACGGTCTCGACATCTTTTTTGATTGCGTGGTGCAGACGGCCTATTTGGGGGGCTATAAGGGTGATCTGCTTGCGGCGGACCGGTGTCTGGAAAACCTCCTCAAACCTCCGCCTGAGAATAGGGAGGCAGCCAAAACCCTCTCATCCGTTCCTGAGCAGCCTGCCCCGAGCTTGGAGGGGCTCATTGAACTCCTTCTGGGTCATCCCGAGCCGCACGATGTTCTCAAGGCCGCCATGGCCCATTATGTCTTCCATCGAAAAAACGTGAGTCAAGCCGAAGCGTCCCGCATGCTAAAGATATCCCGTTCGACCCTTCAGGCGCATCTGCAAATGGCAGAGCGGCTCAAAGTGTACGAGTATTTCCGTTTCGAGAATCCCATCGCTTAGCCTCCTGTCCTGATCCGAGATTCACCAGCGGAACCTTGAAGTGAGGAAGATGGACAAGCTCCACGAGGTACGCTTGCTTCTGCCAAAACTTAAAAGTAAGTAAGCCAACGACCGCGCCCGTAAGTGTGCCTACGGACCGGTTTGTGCCTTCTTTAATAGGAAAAACAAATGGCAGAATTGAAATTGAAACCTGAATTACTTCCGATGGTTGTTCAGGGCGGGTTCTATTTGGCGGCCTTGATCAGTTCGCATTTTTTGCTTGTAAAACCGCTGCTTGGGCTGACTGCCGAGAGAAAGCGTCGCACCCTCGGAGCCGTGGACTCAGCCAAAGGTCTGGAAGCAAAGCTAGAAAAAATCGAGAAAACTTACAGGGATGCCCAGCAGCAAGCTCTTTCCGAAGCCCGCGACCTCCGGAATGCGCAGCTCCTCGCAGGGCAGGCTGAGGCCCAAGCTATCGTCACCGAAGCCAGCGAGAACGCAAAAACAACTCTCGCGCAGGTGAGGACAACCCTCTCAGAGCAATTGCAGAACGAGAGAACTAAAATCCCCTCGATGGTGAGCGAACTCTCTGAATCCATCTTGACTCGACTGGTCCAAAACTCAAAGAATCTTCTCATTATTGCGGCTTCAGCACTGGCGACTCTGACGGCACAGGCCTCCGGTGGAGCTGTTGACCCCATGTATGGAATTTTTTGGCCCTATTTTCAGTTTATCGTTTTCGCTTCAGCGCTTGTTTTTCTCGCAAGAAAGCCCATTTCAAAGATGCTCGACGACAGGCGCGACAACCTGAGAACGCGTTTGTCGGAGGCGCGTGAGGCCATGGTTCTCGCGCAACGGAAAACAGCAGAATATGAAGAGAAGTTGAAGAACCTGCAGAGCGAACTCGACGCACTCCGCCATGAATTTGCAGAAGACGGAGTCAAACAACGCGACAAACTCATCTCTGATGCCAAGGCCACGGCGCAACAGATCATCCGCGACGGCGAACGCGTCAGTCAGCAGCTGATCGTCGAAGGAAAGGCCAATCTGAGAAGAGAAATTTTTGATCAAGTTTTGGTTGTGCTCGAAGAAAAACTCAAAGGTGAAACACTGGCGCGAGTGGATTCCGCCCTGCGTCAAAGTGCGCTGACCAGTCTGCGGTCGACACCTCACCACGAGGGAGTGTAGGAGCAAATATGAAAGTAAGTACAGGACAACTGGCACGTCGCTATGCGACAGCACTCGTTGAAAACGCGATTGAGAATCGGCAAATCGATGCGCTGGCTTTGGAAGCACAGGCACTTTTGAATGTGATTTCTTCTGAACTTGAAGCGTTTTTCGCGAGCCCGACGCGCACTGCGGACGAAAAAAATAGTATGCTTCAACTGTTGATTGAGAAGCTGAAATTGTCCGAGTTCACCGCGCGCGGCTTGCACTTGATGGCACAAAACAATCGCTTGATGCACGTGAAAGCTGTTTTTAAAAAAATTCTTGAATTCGTTGATGCACACAAAAATGTGATCCGCGCTCAAGTCAAAACCGCCACGCCCCTGACCCCGTCTGAATCCGCAGAACTTGAAAAAGTTCTTTCTCAATCAGTGGGCAGGACCGTTCTTCTTGAGTGTGAAACCGAGCCCCAACTGCGCGCAGGCATGGTCGTTAAACTCGGAACACGACAAATCGATTCGAGCCTCAAAACACGTTTGACAAATCTCAAAGAAATTCTGAGTCAGGGAGTGTAAACCATGGAACAAATCCGGATTGATGAAATCAGCCAATTGCTCAAACAGAAGATCCAAGCCCTCGGTCAAGCAGCAGAAGTCGCTGAAACCGGAACGGTTGTTTCAGTGGCAGACGGTATTGCACGCGTCTATGGTCTCGACAAAGCGATGACGTCTGAGACGGTGGTGTTTGAGAATGGAACCAAAGGCCTCGTTCTCAACCTCGAAGAAGACAACGTCGGTGTTGCGATTTTCGGTGAAGCCGACAAAATTCGCGAAGGTATGACGGTCAAACGCACATCTGAAATCAACCGCGTTCCTGTCGGCAAAGGCCTCTTGGGTCGCGTCGTCAATGCGATGGGCGAACCTATCGACGGACTCGGCCCCATTCATTCCGAAGCAACATCCGTTGTGGAAGTGAAGGCTCCGGGCATCATGGCTCGTAAGAGTGTTCACGAACCTCTGCAAACCGGTATTAAGTCCATCGATGCAATGATTCCCATCGGTCGCGGACAACGCGAGCTCATCATCGGCGACCGCCAAACGGGTAAAACCGCCGTTGCTCTCGACACGATCATCAATCAAAAGGGCAAGGGCGTTGCTTGTATCTATGTTGCCATCGGCCAGAAGGCATCGACGGTTGCACAGGTTGTTGAAAAGCTGCGCAAGTCGGGAGCTCTCGACTATACAATCATCGTTGTTGCGGGTGCTTCCGATCCTGCACCACTCCAGTTTTTGGCTCCCTATTCGGGCTGCACGATGGGTGAATACTTCCGCGACAATGGTCAGCATGCGGTGATCTTCTATGATGACCTCACCAAACATGCGCAGGCTTATCGTGAGCTCTCGTTGCTTTTGCGCCGTCCTCCGGGCCGTGAAGCGTATCCCGGTGACGTGTTCTATCTGCACAGCCGTCTTCTTGAGCGCGCGTGCAAGCTCAACGACGATCTCGGAGCAGGAAGCCTGACGGCATTTCCAATCATCGAAACCCAAGCCGGCGACGTGTCGGCCTACATTCCGACCAACGTGATCTCGATCACTGACGGACAGATTTACCTCGAGGCTGACCTCTTCAACTCGGGTTTGCGTCCCGCTGTGAACGCAGGTTTGTCGGTGTCACGTGTGGGTGGTTCAGCTCAGATCGGCGGCATGAAACAAGTGGCCGGAAGCTTGCGTCTTGAGCTCGCCCAATACCGCGAACTTGCAGCATTTGCACAGTTCGGCTCCGACCTCGATGCCGTGACCAAGCGTCAGCTGAACCGCGGTCAAAGGCTGATGGAGCTCCTCAAGCAGTCGCAATACAACCCCATGCCGGTCGAGAAGCAGATTCTGGTTATTTATGCTGCGACAAACGGTTTCATGGACGAAGTTGAAGTCCGCCATGTCGGTAAATTCGAAGCACAAATGCTGGCCTACTTTGAGAGCAACCATCGTGCAGAGCTCGACGAGATCGGCAATGGCAAGAAACTGAGCAACGAGCTCCAAGGCAAGCTGAAAGCGGGTCTGGAGACCTTCTCAAAGAGGTTCGACCCCAATGCCGGCTAACCTCAAGGACCTTCGAACACGCATCAAAAGCGTGAAAAACACACAGCAGATCACCAAGGCAATGAAGTTGGTGTCCGCGGCAAAATTTGGCCGTGCTCAGAACAATGTTCTTCAGGCGCGTCCCTACGCACGCGCGCTGGAAAAGTTGGTTCTCAAACTGGTGCAGGGCTCTCGTGAAGCGCAGTCACATGCTCTGCTTCAGGGCCGTGAAAGTGATGTTGTTTTGTTGCTGGTGATTTCCTCAGAGCGCGGACTTTGCGGCGGCTACAATTCGAACACCATCAAGGCAGCCATCCGCGCTGTTGAAGAACTGACTTCGGCAGGGAAGAAACCTGTGGTTGTTTGTCTGGGTAAGAAAGCCTATCAGGTTCTTTCCAAACGTCCGCTCGCTGGCGGCGTGAGAGGCGGCAAAGTTGTTTCTCTCGACCAACTGATTTCGAATCCAGCTGAGCTGTTGACGAACAACATGGGTGGCGTGCTCCATCTGGGCGTTCATTTTGATAAGCCGAACTATGACTTTTCTCAGAATTTGGCGTCTGCCGTTGAAAATGCATTTGCTGCAGGTGCTGTCGGCGAAGTTCATGTCGTCTACAACCAGTTTCAGTCAGCCATGACGCAGGTTCCGGTCTGTGAACAGATGTTGCCGATCGTTTCGGCCGCATCGGAGCAAGCCCCGACAGGTGAAAGTCTGCTTGAACCGTCTTGGAAAGAGCTCGCTGAAGCAGTGCTTCCGCGTTACCTTGCCACGCGGTTTTATCAGGTCACCCTCGAGGCGATCGCGAGCGAGCATGGTGCTCGTATGACAGCCATGGACAACGCAACACGCAACGCAAAAGACATGGAGCGTCGTCTGCAGATCACGTACCAACGTGCACGTCAGGCGGCCATCACTCGTGAACTTATTGAAATCATCAGCGGTGCAGAGGCGCTTTGAGCCCTGTAGCAAGAGGAGTTTGAAATTATGAAAATGGGACGCATTGTTCAGGTTATGGGGCCGGTGGTGGACGTTGAATTCGAGAAGGGACACCTCCCTGCGATTTTCAATGGTTTGAAGACGACAAACGTTCAAATCAGCAAGGAAAAGAACAACCTTGTTTTGGAAGTTGCCCAGCATTTGGGTGAGAACGTTGTCCGCGCAATTGCAATGGACTCCACCGACGGATTGGCCCGCGGCGAGGCCGTGGCAGACACGGGTGAGCAGATCACCGTGCCTGTGGGCAATAACGTGCTCGGTCGCATTCTGAATGTGACGGGCGAGCCTGTGGACGGTGCTGAGGCTGTGAAGGCTGAGAAGCGCTACCCAATCCACAGAAAGGCTCCTGAATTCACACGCCAGAGCACCAAGGTCGAAATGCTTGAAACGGGCATCAAGGTCGTGGACCTTCTCGCACCTTATCAAAAAGGCGGAAAAATCGGCCTTTTCGGTGGTGCAGGAGTGGGCAAGACAGTTTTGATTATGGAGCTCATCAACAATATCGCCAAAAAGCACGGCGGTTATTCCGTGTTCGCCGGCGTTGGCGAGCGTACGCGTGAAGGCAACGACCTCTACCATGAAATGAAGGACTCTGGGGTTTTGAACAAAGTGGCTTTGGTTTACGGCCAGATGAATGAGCCCCCCGGAGCGCGTTCTCGCGTGGCACTCACGGGCCTTTCCGTGGCCGAATATTTCCGCGACGAGCAAAATCAGGACGTTCTCTTCTTTGTCGACAACATCTTCCGCTTCACGCAGGCGGGTGCTGAAGTGTCTGCTTTGTTGGGTCGTATTCCATCGGCCGTGGGTTATCAGCCCAACTTGGCAACCGAGATGGGCGAACTGCAAGAGCGCATTACGTCGACCAACACAGGGTCAATTACTTCAGTGCAGGCTGTTTATGTGCCTGCCGACGACTACACTGACCCAGCGCCTGCAACTGCATTTGCTCACTTGGATGCAACAACGAACCTCGACCGTTCGATTTCCGAAAAGGGCATTTACCCTGCGGTCCATCCATTGAACTCGACAAGCCGTATTCTTGACCCTTTGATTGTGGGCCAGGAACACTACACGGTTGCACGTCGCGTTCAGCAAATTCTTCAGCGTTATCGTGAACTTCAAGATATCATCGCGATCCTTGGCATGGACGAGTTGAGTGAAGAGGACAAACTCACTGTGGCGCGCGCGCGCCGTATTGAGCGTTTCCTCTCGCAGCCTTTCCATGTGGCTGAACAGTTCACCGGCAACGCAGGCCGCTATGTCCAAATCGAAGACACCATCCGCGGCTTCCGCGAGATCTGCGAAGGAAAGTGGGATCACCTGCCCGAAGCAGCGTTCCACATGGTGGGAACCATCGAAGAGGCTGTTGAGAAGGCGAAGCGACTTCAGGCTGCAAACTGAGTTCTGCGATAGGAAAAGGATGAGATCATGCAAACGACTCAACAGGCTCCCTTGCAGCTGACCGTGCTGACTCCGACGCGTCGATTGATCGATGGTGTGAGTTGTCGGGCAGTCTATTTTCCCAGCTCCCAGGGAATATTGGGAGTGCTTCCCGAACATACGGATCTGGTTTGTGCCCTCGGCACAGGATTGGTTCACTATGATTCGGAAAACGTCACTTCCTTCTTGGTGGTTTCAGGTGGTGTCGCGCAAGTGAGCGGTCGCTCAGTGACTTTGCTCGCCGATGTTGCAGAGGATGCTGCATCGATTGACGTGGCACGTGCGCAGAAGGCGCTTGAGCGCGCGCGCGAGCGTCAAACCGGTCGCGGCGAAGCACTGAAGGTGGACGATGTTCACGAAGCGATTGCTGCTGAAGCACGCGCAGTAGCGCGTATTGAAGCTGCGACTTTGCATTCGGCTGGCCGCTGACACACGTTCGATTCTTCTTGGGCCATTGTGATACATTGAAGGGGACCTCAGGTTCCCCTTTTTTTTTGGAGTGATGACATGGCGGGCACAGATGTTCGTCCATTTTGGCTTGTGATTGATGTGCGATCCGCCACGTCCGAGCGTCACAGCGGTTTGGCAAGGTTCGTCGTGGGTCTTACGCAAGCTTTGGGTGAGGCGCTCTCGGCGAGAAGAGCGCAAAATGAAGACGCGACCGAAAACGTGAAACTCCTTCTGGTGGCCAAATC
>JBEGJP010000004.1:0-3953 GCA_041184525.1 Pseudomonadota bacterium
CTGCCGAAGGTTGAGTGAGGTTCCACACAAGAAGAAGCGCGGCCGCATCGCCGGCTGAATACACTTCGCGTCCCACAGTCAGAACCGATCTGTTGATCCTCTCTGCCGGCTTTACCAGCCCTGCGGTTTCAGCCTTGGCAAGCTGCATCGGACCAAGGCAAAAAAGGAGGCAGGCTCTCCCCAAAATTCTCCATTTTAGGCTCTGACTCATCTGCATGAAGATTCTTCCTTCACTCGCTCCCTGTTTTCGCTTCACCACGCACCCCAAACCAGAGACCCACCAAAACTGATCCCTCGATTCACCGAAACTCTGGCGCTCTGGAAATAGCGGCTGTCTAATTCAAATATCATCTCGTTTGCGATTCGAAATTGCAGCGCCACGCCGCCATAGGCTGCCGGTTCCGACGCTTCGTATCGGGCCGTCGGGATGAGATTGTATCTGGTGATTGAATTTTCCCAACGCGAAAGAACGCCCAGACCGAAATACACACTGGGTCGCAGAAGAGATGAAATTTTTTCTGATGTCTTCTTAGGAATCAGCCCATTGAACTGAAGGTCGCTGCCGACAAAGCTCCAGACGTGCTCACCCCGCCGAGAGCCCTCGCGCGCAATCGAAAGTCCGACACGGCCGTGCCAGTCCTCTCGAAGCGTCTGTCCCAGCTGGAGGCCGAAAATATTTTTCACCTCCATGCTCTCTCGGGGATCTCGTGTTGTCAGAAAGGGAAGTCCTTGAGGCATATGGAGCCACGTCAGAGACAATGTATTCTCAGCTGTAAAATCAGGTTCCCATGCAATGGGCTGCAGGGACTGAGCATCACGAATGTCCGCAGAAGCATTTTTAGAATGCATCATGACACCAAGAGAGAATATCGCCGGCAAGGCCGCAAAAACGATTCTTCCCTTCTTTTTTTGTGACTTTTCGGATCTCACGGTATAGCAGTTCCCAATTCATTCAGGGTCAATCATTATGTCGTCAGTGCATCTTTACACAGATGGGGCATGTTCCGGAAATCCTGGCCCGGGCGGTTGGGCATGCGTTCTCTTGGCAGGTCAAAACGCTCGCCTGATGTCAGGCTTCGAGAAGGCAACAACAAACAACCGCATGGAGCTTCTCGGTGTCATTCACGGCCTGCAAGCCCTCAAGCAGCCTTCGCAGGTCCTGATCACCACCGACAGCACCTATGTGAAAAACGCGTTTACAGAAGGCTGGCTGCAGGGCTGGCAGCGGAATGGCTGGAAGACGAGTGCAAAAGAGCCGGTTAAGAATCAGGACCTTTGGCTTGAACTTTGCCACCTCCAGCGCATCCATGCGTTGGAATGGGAGTGGGTGAAAGGACATTCGGGTCATGCGCTCAATGAGCTCTGCGACACACTGGCTCGAAATGCTATAAAAGAAGGCCAAGGTCGAGATGAACGTGGTAAAATCGAAGAACTCTTAAAGAAGTACTCCTAAATTGATCTGAACACGCGGATCGAGGTTCCGGCTGCGTTTTTCTATCCAGTTTTGGGTGAGCGTGTTTCTCCCACCCCACAACAGCTGAGGCACTGTGGAGCGCAGACCGTAGGCGGCACTGCCAGTCAAACTCTCACTCATGCGCACGCGCCAGCCCAAATCTCCTGCGAACCTAAGTGCCGCTGTCGTCGCTTCCGCGGGCGACTTCTGCTGAGTCCCCTTGCGCTCCACGAAAGCCAAAGCAACATCCGCCTCACCTCGGATAAAGAATCCATCGAGCGCTACCGAATGCGGGTACACCTGAAGTGCAACCCCAGAAGCCAAAGAACGCTCGACGAGATCATCGATGTTGACCGCATCCTGCCATTCGCCCGTCCAAGCAATTGAGGCACTTTCCATGAAAAGGTTTTCATACGAGACACGGTAACGACCCCAAGCCAGATCCGCTGGATTGAACTCGAACAGGGAAACCGCAGGACTGTGTTTGCGGCCTTCAGAGGTCTGCTTTTCGAACGTCTGAGCGAGAACGGGACCTGCATGAAATGCAATTATTATGCGCAGCCAGCTCAGGAATTTCCGGCAACGTTTCGGCTTCCTCATCACTCTCTCCAAAACAGATCGGCTGTGGAGAGTTTAGATCTTCCGTTCAGAACTTGGGATCAAAGACCGTCACTGTTTGAACATCGCCCGCTCTCACTCGAACGACGTCCGACCAGAGCAGCACGCCCTCTTTTGACTCAATGATCAGGGCATATTGTCCGGGAGTGGTGCCACAAACGGCGCGGAAATTGCGGGCTGAACGGATCTCTCTGGCAGACTCGAGCCGCACGAGCGAGCACACGTCTTTGCCTGTCCAAGTGTCACGAAGTGTCACAACAAGGTCATCTTTTGCGCGACCCAAACCGCTCGGATCAATGGAGACAAAGACACCCCCCGTCGTCTGGGGTTGCAATCTGGGCACCTGAACGTACTTCGCAGCAATGTCATCCCATGCATCCGCATCAAGAGCTGCCACCGAAAATGATTCTTCTTTGTCTTGGAAAATTTTTGTCTTCAGGGAAGCAAGCTGCTGCAACATTCCCGAAGTGAAAAGTTGATCCCGGGACACGATCACTCGAGACACTGACGCACCAAAGAAATCAGGTGACACACGAAGTTCAACAAACTCCTGACCGCCGGGGAAAAACTGCAAATCCTCCGCCTTGGGCCGCACGGGTGAGTAGGCATTGTCTGACTGAAATGCGAACCGCGACACAACCGTCCACACAGGGACGTCGTTCCCGTTGATCCAATCACGAAGTCTCTGGTCGCCAAAGTCAGGTTGAACACCCTGAGAGGAGAGTTCAAGGATCTGCTGCGTGTCCAATGGCTCCAAGAGGGTCATGCGGCGATAGAGAGCTTCAGACACGTCAAAGGCGAGGTCGTGCTCAAAAACCGACGGCTCGAGATGGACAGAGAACTGCCGACGGATTCCATTGATCAATGAGACCTTCACATCCACCAGCGGTTCATCCACATTGAAGACGCAGAACCGACCATCCTCGGACAACTCTGTGGTTGATGCCGATGGCAATCCCGCAGATGAGAAGTAATGAGGTTGAAACTCTTTCCGCCCTGAATGGACGGAGAGAGTTCCGCCAATGAGACGCGCTGCCGATTCCGCCTCCACGCGCCCGCAAAAACCTGCTTGATTCATCTTTTGAATCAATCCGAACGCACTCGCCACACTGTCGACCTGAGACGTCTTCTCAAGAGAGATCTCAATCAGCTTCTCTCTTCCCGAAGCTGTCACCGGAATGAGCCTTCGGGTCAGGCTTCCATCCAAATGCCACACAATCAATTCAAATCTGGTCCCCCGAGGAACGTCTCTGAGTTCAAAGCTTCCGGCAGCATCCGTTTGAAACTGGAATGCAGTTCCAGCCATGCGGAGCACAACGCGGTCCTTCGCAAATCCTGCCGGCAATGACACTCTTCCCTGAACAGAAACGCGTTCGTCGACACTTCCCGTACCGCTCACAGCAGCTGACCGACTTGTGTTGAAGATCTGGCTGAGTCCCTTCTTGACCTCATCTTGCGGAAGGTTCAATTCCGAGGGAGAACTCGGCAGAGGGGCGCCGGACTGAGCACCCTGCGCGCTACTGGTGCCATTTGTGGAACTGGCGGCAAGTGCCGCGCCAGACATCGCAGAGGCAGGAGTTGAAACCTGTGTGGGAGTGACGGCGTGAATCTGACCATTGACGACTGTGTAGGTTTTTTGAGGATTGAGCATCGCACTGCTCTGACCCGACTCCTCAAGAGCTTCACCAATGGAATAACCATCATCTGCTTCTGAGTCATCATCCCACCATGGGTTCTCCGTTCCGGAGAACATGGCACTCAAGACCGGAGCCTTTCGTGTCAGACTGCCCAAATAACGCGACGAATAGGGAACAACAGCAGAACGCAATGACTCGTGTATCATCCCCTGAAATGTCTCACTCACCCTCAAAACTTCCCGCGA
>JBEGJP010000005.1:0-4570 GCA_041184525.1 Pseudomonadota bacterium
CCGTTCCCCTTCACCGGATCGGCCCAGATGAGCGCAATACCGCCTGAGAGGATCATCGCAACGCGGTAACCAAAAACATACAGTGCGGAGGCCAACCCGCGTTCATGATGCTCGAGGATATCGGTTCTGTAGGCATCGACCACAACATCCTGCGATGCTGAGAGCACCGCAATTCCGACTGCAACCATCGCAAAAAGATGTGTGTTTTGAGAGGGACTCACTCGGGAAAGAAAGGCCAAAGCGCCGGCGACACCGAGTTGAGTCAGAACCAACCAACCCTGACGGCGCTTAAAAAAGGGAGGCTCAAAGCGATCCATCAGCGGCGCCCAAAGAAATTTAAATGTGTAGGGCAAACCGACCAACGAGAAGAAACCGATGGTGGCAACATCAACACCGTCAACGGAGAGCCATGCTTGAAGTGATGCTGCTGTCAGGGCCAAAGGAAGCCCACTGGCGAAGCCAAGAAGCAAAACAATCGCAAATCGCCAATAGGTATGATTGAGCCAAGCTCCCACCATTGCACTCTCCCCAAAAAACGATGTCGAAGGTCTTTTGTTGAGAGTTTACGTGACTGGGTCAGCTTCCACAATCTGCTTCAAAATTGGCACTCAATAGGGCTTATAGCTTTTCTCTTCGGCGTAAGCTGAACCCATTTCCCGGTTGATTTTCGATTTCACGACAAACCTTTGATCATTTGTCACATAAACTGCACGAGCCAGTTCAATAAACTTGGCGTCGAACATTTTGGCGCGTTCCTGATCACGGATATCGTCCTCGATCACCCACAGAGCCTCGTTGATGGATTTGAGCTCAGAAACCAGCGGGTGATTGACGGCAATGCCGTGACTCTGACAGGTTTCAAGAAGCGCATGAAGTTCTTTGCGCACATTTTCCAGTTTTGCCGGATCATCAATGCGCTCGTTTTTAATTTGAAGGATTGTGATTTTATCCAGCAATTCACCCACAGAAACGGGCACCAAAACCTGAGAACCAGCCACTCTGCACCTCAAAAGTAAAACAAGAAAAACTCACCAAGGCCTCTGACCATGGCCGAAACCTATCGGGCCTCTGAAATTCAAGCAAGTGCTGGTCTTTCATTTTCGATGTCGTTTGCGCCGGACGACGGGCAATGCCTGATGCTCAATGCTTCATCACCTGAGTCAGGGAAACAAGACCTCCGTCGGGAAAAATCCTGTATCCGGAAACAGATTTGTTTATGACCGCATGGCCCACACCGTGCCAAAGAAAAACACACGGAAAATCCCTTAATATCAGGGTTTGAGCCTGTGTGTAGAGAGCCTTTCTGGCTTCCGTTTTGACCTCACCTTTCGCCTTGTCCAAAAGTTCATCCAGTTTAGTATTGGCGTAATAGGTTCTATTGGCGCCTAAGGGAGGAACAGACTTGGAATGAAAAACATTTCGCAAATGCTCGTCATCACGCAAGCCTGTCCAAGGAGCCACCCACATCTGTGCCTTTCCGGAATTCACTCGCTTCAGAAAATCTGTGAATTCGAGGACCTCAACCGTCACTTTGAATCCCACCTTTTGAAGCTGAGCGGCAATGGCTTTTGCCACTTCCACACGCTCCCGCTCCAACGGAACTTGAATGGAAAGAGCAGCGCGGGTGCGCGGCCCTGAGCTGCCATCAGGATCTTTGAGACCAGCCGCATCGAGGAGGATTTCTGCCTCTCGCGGATGGAATCGAATCGGAGATTCATTTTTCATGAAAAACGGAGAGAACTCAGGGAAAAACGAATCTGCAACGGTGCCAAAACCCTTTAAGGTAAATTTGAGAATTTCTTCACGGTCGATGGCCAGAGCGATGGCCCTGCGGACGCGGACATCCTGAAAAATTTTGTTCCTTAGATTGAGAGCAAGGACAGCGGTTGAATCTGTTCCGGTTGTTTGCACTTCGTAACCCAAAGAGGGGCTGTTTTTGAATTTCGCCACATCTTCCGCTGGTAAAGCATTTTGAACCAGATCCACCTCATTTTTTTCAAGAGCTGCAAGGAGAGAGCTGCTCTCAGCACTGAATTTGAACACCACGCGCGCGAGGGAAGGCATCCTTCCTCCGAACGGCGCACCCGTGAACTTCTCATTGCGCTTCAGCGTCCACTCGGTTCCCGCAATGCTCTCACGCACAAAGGGACCCGACTCGAACCCCAAGCCAAAAATATCCTCCGGAGAACGTTCGAGAGCTTCTTTGGGAAGAATGCCTGCAGTGAGACGGGAGCAGAACGAGGCATCGGGTTCAGCCATCACGAAGCGCAGCTGCCGCTCCGACACTTTCTCGATGGACTTGACCTTTTCCAGAAATGCGCGACGGGGGCTGGATGGCAACCGCGGGGTCCCGAAGCGCAGGAATCGATACGTGGCCACCACATCGTCAGCGCTCACGACTCGCCCCATTGCGAAGCGAATCCCCTCGCGCAGACGCACGTCAACCACCGTGGGCTCGGACTGAGTGATGCTCTCCGCAAGAACCTCTGTCGCCTTTCCATCTTGAGAGAATCCGACCAGCGGGAGGAAGAGCAAAGGCTCCAGTGCCAGACTCAGTGCGTCCGTTCCCACGTAGCGGGGGTCTACGGTTCGAGGCGCCGCGTCCCACCCCACGCAGAGAGTCTCGCGTGAGCAACCGCCCGATTTCATGTCCTGTCCGGCAACCGCAGAGGGCAGGCAGGTGAAAGCAGACAGGACGCTCAGAGAGCCAACGCATTTCCAGAAGCTTCTCAAGCCGAACATGCCCCCTCCCCTTTGTATCCAGCGGAAAATCATACCTTTTTCCACTCCAAGGCAGAATGCCAGAAACGCCACGCTCGTCCTCCCCTCGCTTGCCCCGATTCTTGGCAGAGCCGGGTTGACGCAGCGCTTGGCGTTGGTTAGAAGGCTTTGTTTGATGCAACATTTATGAGGTGATTGGGATATGGCTCGTATTTCCATCCAAGACTGTCTCGACAGAATTCCCAACAGGTTTGCCGTGGTCATGCTCGCTGCTCGCCGCATGCGCCAGCTGCAAAAAGGAAGCGACCCGCTGGTCGAGTGTCGGAACAAGGAAGCCGTGACAGCGCTCCGCGAAATCGCTGCAGGTGTTGTGGGCATCCATGAAATGGAAAAAATCCCCGGCCTCTCTGAAAACATTGAACGTCAATCCAAACGGTACAAAGACTGAGTGTCTGCGGCCTGGTTCTCTGGTCATATGCGCGCAAGTCACACATCCCGTGCTTTCAAGTTCTGCCGGCGTTGCCTCTTTTGTGCGGCGCTCGTGCTCTTCGTTTCTCTCTCCGTATCTGCGTCTGAAGACCCAAGCCGCAAGACTGAGCAAGACGCCGATCCCGCCGCAAAGAGTTTCGTAACCGTATTGCGGTGGGGCAAACAGCCCGCCGAGAGTCCCAGCACAAGAGCCACTTCTGAGCTTGAGAGAATTTTTTCCGCGCGTGGCGGCCAGATCAACTTTTCAAAACGCGGTCTGCGCAGTTTGCTGGAAGAAGCCAACCCCAGCCCGCTGGCACACATTTCGCCGTTCCGTCCCGTCCCTGCTGTCCCTGAGCAATTTTTCTTCGAAAATTTTGCTCCCCTTGGGTACCTCGTAGGCGAAAAAAACCTGCGCGTACCGCCCCTTCTTGCAGAAACTGAAACAGCCGACTGGCTTGAATTGAAGGCACGCGAGAGCGTTCCACTGGCTCGGGAACTCGTGCCTGTGTCTCCGGTGAGCCAAACATTGAGAACACTTGCGCTGCAAGGCGCGCGATCCTCCGAAATCTTCTCGACACCTTGGACCAAGCACTTCGATGCAGCCGCAACACTCCTTGAAGCAGGCGGCATCCGCTGCCTGAAGAAAAACCCCAAAGCAGGTCCTGCGGCTGCAGCGATCGAACTGCCCGCTCACGTCCGTTGCGGAGTGATTCCTGCCAAGGAAAATGGGGTGGCGCAGCAGCTACCGAAAAAGCTCGGCATTTCTGTTCCGGCCACACCAGCCTCTCAGGCACAGACAGCTTTACCCTACCCCGCCTGCCAGCCTGCGGGACGCCTTGGAATGCAAACACTCGAACTTCTCGGCGATGAAAACGCAGGACATTGCCTCTTGTGGCGTGTGTCACAGGACGAACGTTTTCAACGCGGCCGCATCGTATCCAAATTGATTTGTTTGAATGCACGTCACAAAAGTTTCCAGCGGACCCGATTCAATGACGTGGTGGCAGTTCTTCCGTCCTCATTCCGGCGTGACGAAGTGCATCTTGTGGAGGCCGAAGACGGCAACCTGGGCTCGCAGCGCTTGAGTTTGCCGACGCTCAGCCTCACGAAAACCGAAATCACAACTTCGTCCGGACAGAATCTGAGAAACAGTTCTTTCCCCAAGCAAAGAACCGGTTTGTACGCATGTCAGCAGCCGCCGGTATCACAGGCGGCCTCGAGTGTGTTGGTGGGTCCATCTCCGCTTCCTCAGACTGTAGAATGGATTTACCTCGACGATTCCGTCTATGCCGGACTGCGGCCAGCGAAGTCAGAAACCGAGGTTGCCTGGCGTTTGCGGGAAACGAATGATGCCACACTGAACGTGGAACGATTGAGC
>JBEGJP010000006.1:0-22946 GCA_041184525.1 Pseudomonadota bacterium
CGCTACCCCGGACTCGAAACCAGTGTCCGTTCTGATCTCGACAACATCCGGCGCATTCTGCAGGTGGCAAAAGTTTTACCTGCCAAAGGCAATTACGACGCACTTTTCGAAAAAGTGGAAAATCTTTTTCTGCAGGAACTGGATTTCGCCAAAGAGCGCGACTTCTATCTCATGTACAAAGAGAAACTCGCCCCTTTTCCGCAACTCACAGTTCCAAAAATTTTTACTGAATACTCCAATACCCAATTGCTCGTGAGCGAGTGGGTGGAAGGAGAAAATCTCAAGACTTGGATGAAACGCGCCGGTGCTCCTCACGTGAACCGTGAGCTGGAACCGCTGCGTGACACTCTCGGACATGCTTTTCTCGAACTTTTGTTCTTTGAGATTTTCGACAACGGGTTCATCCAATCTGACCCCAATCCGGCGAATTTTTTGGTGACCCCTGATGGGAAGCTCTGTCTTCTCGATTTCGGCGCAACTGAAGCTCTCAGCCCCACCTTGCGCGACAATTACAGAGAACTGAGCAGAGCCTGCTTGGTGGGCACGAAAGCGGATGTTTTGCGTATTGCTGAGGTCATGCAGCTCATCTTCCCCGCCGATTCCGATGAAGCAAAAGATGCCTTCGTGCAAATGATGGCTGTCACGTGCGAACCCTTCGAACACAATTTCTTCTCATGGAAAGAGTGTCAGCTCACGCGACGTCTGAAAGAAAAAGTGCTGCGCTTCGCCAAAGAAACATTGCTGCGTCCGCCGCCGGCTGAGTTGATGTTTCTCAACCGGCGGATTCTGGGGACTCAAATGATTTTGGAGAATTTAGGACCCACGATTTTTGCGCGTGAGATCATTTTCAAGCGCATGGAAGGGCACTGAACCGCATCAGCAGGAACGCCGGCGCAGGAAATTCAGACTGCGATGCCGGTTTCGCGAAGAACATCGTTGAGGCTGACTTTCGCATCGGTGCGGTCGCTGCGCCACGCAATAATATAGGAGCACTGGAGCTGGACATCGCCACCGGGGAACGACTTCGTCCGTGTGCCCGGAGCCACAACGGCATTGGGCGGAACGTAACCGCGGTATTCGACGCGCTCAGGAGATGTGACGTCATAAATAGGGGTGGTGGCCGTGATGCACACGTTCGCCCCCAGCACCGCACCGGAACTGATGACAGCTCCTTCCACAACAATGGCACGGCTGCCCACAAAAGCATTGTCACCGACAATCACCGGCCGCGCATTTGCAGGCTCAAGCACTCCACCAATTCCAACTCCACCTGCCAGATGCACATTCGAACCAATCTGTGCACACGAACCCACTGTCGCCCACGTGTCGACCATCGTGCCGGCACCGACATGGGCTCCGATGTTCACATACCCCGGCATGAGAATGGCGCCCGGTGCCATGTAGGCACCTTCACGAACAACACCCGGAGGCACAACGCGCACCCGCATTTCAGCATGGTCAGAACGTGTGTCAAGCTTGTCATGAAACACCAGCGCATCGCCATGAATGCGACCTTGCGATACCGATTGCTCTCCTGCGTAGGCAGAAACTCCTGTGGACATGCGGGGCGAACGCCAGCGCAGCGTGAGCAACACGGCCTGCTTCACCCACGCGTGCACTTCCCAGCTGCGCAGATCACCCGTCAGCGGCGCATGCGTATGTGTGGCTTCTGTTCCCAACGGAGACACCACACGCAACAAGCCGTGCTCAAGTGCGCGCAAAATGCTCACAAGGGTTTGCTGGGTTTTGGCGTTTTTAAGTTGTTCCGCGTCGGTCCAAGCCAATGCGACGGTTTGTTTCCATTCATTGATTTTTTCGGGAGTCAGAGAATTCGGCATGACGTTATCCTTTGCTAATAACACGCTCATCAATTGATTGCTGCCAGAGCCCCAGACACTGCTGGATTTTCTCGGCGGTGGGCACCAAAGCGAGGCGGAAGAACCTGCGGCAACTGTCGCCCAAAGCATCGCCGGGTGTCGCGACAATGCCAGTCGCCTGTGCCAACGCCTCACAGTAATCTTCACCGCTTGCAAACTCAGACGGTGCTTCAATCCACACGTAAAATGTAGCTGTTGAAGGCAATACCTTGAATCCATTTTTCTTCAAAAAAACATCAACCAACTCACGCTTGCGGGCAAAGACAGCATTGCGCTCGCGCACATGTGTGTCGTCGCCCCAGGCCGCCATGGCAGCTTTTTGCACGAAATCAGGTGAGCCCACGCCGACATTCGGACGGTACTTTGCGAAGAGAGAAATCAGGCGTTCGTCACCCGCAACGAAACCGGAACGATAGCCGGTCATGCCGGAACGTTTGCTGAGACTAAAGAAACACAACAGGTTGGAATAGTTGTTTGAAGCAGCCATCTCGAGCAAGGAGACGGGCTTTTCCGTACCGGGGAAGTACATGTCGACATAACATTCGTCAGACAGGAGAACGAGATCGTTTTCCACAGCCCATGCGTAAATGCGTTCAGCCGCAGCGCGCGGCAATAGCGCACCCGTCGGGTTGTGCGGATAAGAAATCCACACGGCTGCGATCTGGGGGAGGATATCTTTGGGAATGGAGTCGGGATCGAACAAATACCCGCGCGCAGGATCGAGTGTGTATTGATACGCAACTCCGCCCGAGAGCAGCGTCGAACTGCGATAGACCGGAAAACCCGGATCGGGAAAAAGAATCATGCGGCGCGAACTTCCGCTGTTGAGAAGAACATGCGGGATGTGAAAAATCGCTTCCTTACTGCCATTACTTGAGATGATTTGTTTCGATGGATCGATCTGAACGCCCAAGCGTTGCTGGCACCATTGAGCACAGGACTTGCGGAAATCCATGGAGCCTTGTGAGAGCGGGTACTGGCTGACGGCAGGAATGTTCGCGGCCAATGCTTTGCGGATGAACTCCGGTGTTTCTTCCTGAGGGTCGCCGATGCCGAAGTCGAAAACCTCACGCCCCGCAGCACGCAAACGCGCCTTGCGGTCGTCGTTTCTCAGGAGCGAATATTTGGGAAGCAAATCCAACCACGAATTGGAGGGCAAGTGTGCCACGCCGCGTGTCTCCTTCAGTGCATCAAGCCACCCTGACCTGCGAATGCCTGACGGAGAACCTGCCCCAACGTTGTGGTATCTGCAAGCATCTCGGCGCGTGTGAGAGAATCGAGAGCCATGGGACGCTCATTACGGAGCAAATGCAGAAGTGCACTGTACACATGCAGCTCGACAAAACGAGGATCATGCCGCCGCGCGTTTTCCACTTCCAGAAGTGCTCGTTCAGGTTGCATTTGAGCAAGGAACGTGCGCGCCAGCTGCAAGCGTCCGCGCGCGTGATCGTAATGCCGGCAGGCCTCTTCAGCCGCCTCTTGGGCCCTCGGGAGTAAGCCAAGTTCCATCAGCCCATCTGACAACTGAAGGTACTTCTCCGCAGCTGCGCGCCCAATGGCGACACCCAAGGCGGCGGGCAACTGTCCCAGAGCGGGAGGTGGGACGTTGTTGCCTCCCATGGCACCGGCCTGCGACGGCGTGGAAGCATCCAACAAACGCGCAGCATCAAAGCGCTGAGCGGCTTCGTCATAATAACCCAAATCGGAAAGAACGATGGCACCATTGAGAAGAGGCTCGAGAAAATGAGGATCGGCACACACAGACCGATCGAAGGCAGCAAGGGCATCGGAGTACTGGCCCTGTGCAAAATACAACAGGCCCAATCGGTTCAACCACTGCGGGTCGTCAGGCCTCTCGGCCAAAGCCTCTACCACCAACTGTTCGGCGTTTTCGAAATCACCTGACGCATAGGCAACAGCAAATTCCTGCGGGCGAATTTCCATGGACGAACTCCTTGTCTGACCGTGTCACGATTCTAACGCACATGGCTGCACACGGCCAGTCTCGCGGCGAAACGGGGGTGATATTCTGCAAGGGGTCATTCCCGCTTATTCACTTTTTTCTGTGAGGATGAGATGAAAATTCGCGCTCTCGTTTCTACTTTTGCTGTTGCCGGTCTTTTTTACGGTTGCGGAGCCAAGAGCACCAAAGCCAATGATGCTTTGAACGGCTTTTTGTTCGACGCCTCGGGAGACTACACCCAAGACACAGCAGCTTTGGCAGAGAACCAAAGCGACATGCTCGACGAAGTTGCAAGTTCGATCAATGAAAACGGCTCCGGCGGCAGTGCAGCTACGTCGCTCAATTTTGCCGATGCAACGCCTACACCTGCAGCGACTGCCACCAGTGGCGCGGTGTCTCGGACGTGCACGGAAAATTCACCCACAACAGGTAAAGTGACCGTTGTCGTAACACTTGCTACTGGGCAAAAATCGACACTGGAAAAAAAGGGACGATTGGCTACGGCAAAAGCTGTGAGCTCCACATCGAGTGGAAGCGGCACTTTGACCCGCGTTTGGACTCCAGCAAATCCTGTTGACGCCGTTTGCAATAAAAACGCACACTTCAAATTCAAGGAAGCGGGAAAATCCGGAAGTGCCATCACCGGATTGACCCTCGCTGAAACTGAAGACCGCACCCGTGAAATGAGCGTCACCAAAGACGGCAAAACACTCACGCAGCGCAAAATGGTGACAACCGGAACACGCAATGTGTCGTTCGCGTCAACCACCGACTCTGCCTACACATACGAAAAGACTGTGGATATCAACACCACACGCAAAATCACTCTCACCAAACCCAATGGCACGACGATTGAGCGCACCAAAACGATCACCACGCCCACGGACCTCACTGTGAAGGTCAAGCGCAATGCGACAACAGGTGAATTGGAAAGCAAATCGATCACTCAGGGTGTGATTGAATCGACGGTGTCCGCCGACAGCACCAAGGTGACGACAACATTTGCCAACCTGACCTACGACTTCACGAGCGCGAACGACAACGCTTGCACACCGGTCAGCGGTAAAGTGAGCGGAACCACCTACAAGAGCGACGCTGTCGTGAAATCCTATGAAATCGACTACGGCGCTGATTCCGCGACTTTCCCGAGCGGCATCAGCATGAAGCTCGGCGACGCTGCGGCAGTCGACTGCCCCACATGTGTTGCCGCCAAGTGCGATTTCGAATGATCTCTTTGAACAGGGTTTCGAGCGCAAGCCACTTTCACCCCTCCGTGTGAGTGCGCGCTCCACCCCCTCGCCTCGGGACTCCTCTGCCGCCGCAGGGTTGCCCACCCCGTCCGGGTGCGTTACCGTGCGGCGTTTGATTTATCCCCCAAAGGAGTCCTGCCCATGCGCTCTCTGCTCGTGCCCGGCAAAGCCACATGTATTCTTGGTTCGCAGTTTGGTGATGAAGGAAAAGGAAAGTTCGTCGACCTCCTCGCGCAGGAAGCCAATCTGGTGTGCCGCGTGCAGGGAGGCAACAACGCAGGTCACACCATCTGGGTGAGCGGACGTAAAGTGGTGACACACCTTCTCCCGTCGGGCGTTTTACACCCGCAATGCGAAGTGGCGATTGGTGCCGGTGTGGTGGTCGATCCACTGGTCCTGCGCGATGAAATTTTACGACTGAAAGAACAGGGCTTCGACCTTGCTCCGGAACGTGTGCACATTGATTATCGTGCGACCGCGATACTTCCCGCGCACAAAGCTCAAGACCTCAAACGCGAATTTGAACGCAGTCAGTCGGGCACAGCCATTGGCACCACAGGCCGCGGCATCGGCCCTGCCTATGCGAGCCGCGCTCAACGCGATGCTCCGCGTTTGGCGGAATGTGTCACGCCCGGGTTTCTCGAAAACTTTTCGCAAAGCGGTCATCCCTTGGCAGAAGGGTTGAGTCCGGAAGCACTCAGCGAACTGATGGAAGCCTGCCGGTTCCTGCGCCCCTATCTGAAAGATGTGGCCATGTTGGTGCACAACCACCTGAGCAACGGCGCACGTGTCCTCATTGAAGGCGCACAAGGCGGCCTGCTCGACGTTGCCTACGGCACCTACCCTTATGTGACTTCAAGCAGCCTCGTGGCGGGCTCCTGCCCCGGAGGTATTGGCATGCCTCCGACACGCGTTGGCAACATCATTGGTGTAGCGAAGGCCTATGCGACACGTGTCGGACATGGCCCCTTCCCCGGGGAGCTTTCAGGTGCACTGGAAGACGGGATCCGCGAGCGCGGTCACGAATTCGGTTCCACCACGGGACGCTCACGCCGCATCGGCTGGCTGGATTTGGTCGCGTTGAAATACATGGCCTGCGTGAACGGTTATGGTTCTTTAGCGCTCATGAAGAGCGACGTGCTGTGCGGCTTGGAACATGTCGGCCTCGTCACGGCCTACAAAGACAAACGCACGGGAGAACTCATGCAGGGCTGGCCGATGACTTCTGTCGCATGGGAAAATGTCGAGCCCGTGATCGAATTTGCGTCCGGTTGGCAAAACGTGACCGACAACAAGAACGCCCTCACGCCGGAAATGGAAGCGTTCGTCGCGCGGGTCGAAGAATGGACCGGTGTTCCTGTCCATTACGTCTCGACAGGTGCAGAACGGCTCGAAGGCATCTGGCGGAACAGCCGCTAAAAACAGGAGCATAGAGACGTTTGTCAGCCCCGATCGGGTGTGATAGGTGTACAAAATACATTTGAAAGATGTATTCGTTGAGACGCGCAATCACATCCATTGAGGGGGCTAGTCTAATGTCTGTTCACCGTGCCAACGCTCTCGTTCTGCAATCGGGCGGCCCCACAGCGGTCATCAATCAGACTCTCGCCGGCATTCTCAAAACTTCGCGCCTCCATTCCAAGAAAATCAACACCGTCTTCGGGGCATTTCATGGATTGCACGGCCTGCTCTATGAAAACCTGCTCGACCTCGGCTCATTGCCCGAACACATTGTCGCTGGTTTGGCCCACACCCCCGGCGCGGCCTTGGGTTCCGCCCGCATCAAACCCAAGCATGAAGATCTCGACCGCTTGTTTGAGGTCTTTCGCGAACACGACATTCGTTACGTTTTCTACATCGGCGGCAACGACTCAGCAGAAGCTGCCCAGCTCATCCGCGCGGAAGCCAACCAACGCAAGCACAATCTGCAGATCCTTCACGTTCCCAAGACCATCGACAACGACCTCATGGAAACCGACCACTGCCCCGGTTACGGAAGTGTCGCACGTGTGGCTGCACACGTTCTTTTGGGCGATGATCTCGACAACCGCAGCTTCTACAACGGCATCAAACTGAACGTCTGCATGGGCCGGCATGCCGGCTGGATTGCTGCAGCCAGCGCGCTTGCACGCCGCTGCGTGGAAAACGAAGATGCTGAAAACTGCGGACCACACCTTATTTACATGCCCGAATCCAAATTCAGCGAAGAGCAATTCCTGAACGACGTCCAAAATACCTACGACAGACTCGGGCGTGTGACGCTGGTGGTGGCTGAAGGGATTGCCGATCAACTCAGGCACTCGCGTTTTGCCGGTGAGAAAGATGAGTTCGGCAATGCTCAACTTTCAGGTTCAGGCAAGCTGGGCGACTTTCTGGCTCACAGCATCGAGAAGAACATCCGCGTGAAGAGCTCACTCGGCAAATTGCGCGTCCGCGCCGACACTTGGGGCTACCTGCAACGCTCACTGCCGGGCCTTGTTTCACCTGTCGACAGCAGCGAAGCATTTGACGTGGGAAGTGCTGCGGTGGAATTCATTCTCGCTGGGGAAACCGATCAAACCGTCGTGTTGCGGCGCGTATCTGACCACCCCTACGCCTGCACCGTGGGCCTCGCTGACCTCGCCAGCGTTGCACAAAAAACGAAACAGGTGCCCCGTCATATGATCAATCCTGCAGGCAACGGTGTTACGAATGCGTTCTTTGATTATGTTCTTCCGCTCGTCGGAGAGCTTCCCAAAGCCTACTCTTTGGGTGCGCTCAGCAGGGTAGACAAACGTCTCGGAGATTACCTTCGTCAGTGACGCTAAAATTCACAAAGGTGCACGAGAGCAGCGTCACGGCAAATAGCTGATGGCAACATCGACGTCTTTTTCAGGAGCGAGCCCGCTCACACGAACAGTGCGTTTGTCTGCAGAAAGAAAAACATTCGCAGTGGGTATCACTGCTCCTGCCGCAACCACTTGGACAATTTTTGAGGCCTGCACGGGCAAGACAAAAACGGGCAGCGGGAGTGCTCCCGACACAATCTGCGTGGCCACGGGAGTGTAGTCGGAGCGAATGCCGCCACCGTCACAGAAGTCCAGCCAGACTCCGCCGCTCGCCTTGATGACGTCTTGATAGGGAAGCCCACGGCCCTGGGAAGCCGGTGTCCCTTCTCCCGTTTTGCACGTGAGCGAAGGTGTGACTCCGTGGAATTTAAAGCCGGCCACCACGCTGTTTGCTTCAATGGCACTTTTCAACTGCGCGTAGTCGGGTCGCATTTTAAAGAGCGCCGAAGAGGTGTCACCTTGCCCCGGGTCCTGCGTGTCACTCACGAAAACAATATTCACATTGGTTCCGGCTCGAAACAAATTGGGCCTCTTTTGCAGAATCTGTTTCACGGCCGTCAGACCGGCCTCGGCACCCACACCGTGAAAAACGCTTTGCACTGCCGCCGACAAGCACGGGATGCCCTGCGGGTTTTTGTCCGACGGCTGGAACCATTCGGACGCACACATTGTGAGCGGATAACTATTGATTCCCTCGGCATTCGGACTGAGCTTGGAAAGAAAGTTCTTTCGCGCCTGTTCAGACATGAGAGAAAGAAAACCCGGTTCGAAATCAATGTTAGAATAAGCGTTCACATCAGGATGCACCTGAGAGAGATTGGACGGATCGCCGGGGAGTGTGGTCATCACTGCGATGCGGGTGTCGGCCGACCACACAGCTTGACTCAAGCTTGCGAATCCCGCTTTCATACTGTCCAGCGGAGCTTTCATGGAACCGGAATTGTCGAAGACAAAAAGAAAATCGGAGGGCGATGATTTTGGACCATAATTGAAAGTCGCCTTTTTGCTTCCAGCAACTGCCCCTTCACCTTGAGCAGCGCGGTCTCCCGAATTTGCGGCAGGTGATTCTCCCGCCGTTGATTTGCTCGTCTTTGCACTGCGCGGCCCCAACGCGGTGAACCCGCCGCCCGAGCAGCCCGCCACGACGAAGCACGTGAGAAGATGAACCCAACCTGAGTGCTTCATATTTTCCCCTTAATTGAGGCCCTTATCGGTCATTTCATTAAAATATTGAGAAAAATAAAAAAAATCTGGAATTATAAACTCTTCATTTCAATGAAAAAGAACCGGATTTGGACTTGAAGCGAAAGCGTTCCCTCCTCAAGTCCTCGGGGTGTTCAGCCGAAAACACATGGCTGACGTGGGGGGATTGCATGCGACCTTTCCCATTAAAATCTTTCGCCTTGCCTGCGGTCGGGATTCTGATCGCAGTCCAGTTCGTCGTAGCATGCAAAAAAAATCCCAATTCCGAAACACAGGCGACGAGCACCTCAAACACCGTCTCTGCCTTTGTGACACGCGAGTATGGCTACATCGACACTGCCATTGGCCGGAAACACGTGGTCTCTATGGCCGGCCGGATCGGCATCAAACGCCTGTTTGTCGACATGTGGTCGCGCGGCTGCACACTGTTCAAATCTGATGTCATGAAACAGTACGGCGGTCCCGCCGTTTGCGATGTCGCTCAAGGCGATCCGCTGGCTGAACTCATCAGGTACGGCAAGGAGTTCAATGTTGAAATTGTTCCTTGGTTTGAATGGGGAAATATCGTTCCTGAGAAATCGGCATTGTGGCAGCGCAACAAAACGCTCGGCTGGGAAGGTTTCAGCGAAAGCTTCCATACCGTGCCGGCCATCCGGATCAATCCCTATAAAGGGAAGTTTGAAGCTTTCATGGCCGCGCTTCTCAAGGAAGTGGTTGTCCGCTACGGCAGCAAGGAAATTCACATCTGCGACAATTTCGCACCCCACCTGCAACAGGGCGAGGCGGCTCGCGCTCTCAGGGGTCCTCAGACATTCACAGCGTTCATGGACAGAGTCACGACTCCTGCGATCCAAGCGGGAGCCCGATTTTCGCTCAGCTCACAGCGGCATTTAAATTCATTGAATGAGTTCAGCATCGACTGGAATCTGTGGATCAAAAAAGACATCGTGCGCTGGGTTTACCCGCAGCTCTATCATGTGCTCGAAAGCAAGACCGACCAATTCAACCGTGAAGCACGCGCCGAGAAGAATGCAGGGGCCATCGGCGTCGCACTCTACTCCGGACCGCTGAAAGAACGCTGGTCGATTTCAGGCGTAGGACGCTACATCAAAATGGCGAAAGCCATCGGACTCGAATCTGTTTTATTCGATCTGAACTCGCTGCTGAAAGATCAGCAAGCTTACAAAAATGAACATGTGGTCGCGATTGCGGGTGCTTTGGGAACCACGGCGAAACTCGACAGCGTTGAAAGCAGCGCAGGAAACGGAGAAAAACCCCCTCCTGCTCCCGTTTTGCCACCACCGGACAGCTTCACTCCACCGCCGCCCCCCGTGCTCCCTCCGCCAGCGACAAATGGGTCGCAGAACGACTCCGGACAAGAGAAAGAAACGCCGTCCTCGGAGTCAGCTCCGATCGTCAAAACCAAGCTCTGCGAATACATGAAGGTGACGGGAGCTCCCGAGGGAGGAATTCCGACTTACGCCTCTGCAAGCAAAGGTGAGATCATCGAGTACGTCGGCAATGACAATCTTGTGTACCGGTATCTGACACAATCAGGGATCGACGGCGAAATGATGATGTACATCCAAATCCAAACGGGTGCCGCGCAAGGTCGGATCCGCTGGGTGCAAGCCAAATATCTCGTCGAAAGGCGGCCTGACGTTCTGACATGCGAGCCCTGAAAAAACGCCTCAGGACTTTCTCGGGTGTGAGTCATTCTGCTGCGGAGGCAATGCCAGATCGGCTGTGACAGCAAAGAAATCCTGCAAATGCGGGTAGCGTTCTCTCACGCGGAGTGCCCAGTAGAGCTGCCTGCGCGGGTGGTCATGCCGCATAAAAATGCGCAGCAGCAGCTGCTCATCGGCACTGAGTATTGTTTTGTGGGATTGTGCGCGTTTCAATTCTGTATTGGCCAGAGTGCGGATCTTTTTTTCGGCTGACTGATGCTTTTTGCGGTAGCTCTCAAGGTCCACCTGTTCATGTTGCTGTCGGTGGTAGGTTTCGGAGTAGTGGATCCAAGCTCCGGCCAGCAGTGCGAGCGAAGGAATTTCTTTGCCGAAGTGAGTGAGCAGTTGCAGCACTTGGTCGGTCGGGTGTGCATCGGCAAGAAGTCGGGCGTATTCGACTTCTTTGCTGTTGTCCCGCTCTGCATCAGGGCCGCATACTTTCACGAAGGCGTCGAAAATTCTCTTGGTTTCGTGCTCAAGGCTACCGGGGAAATCGACCGACTCCTCGCTTTGCCCGCGGTGCACAGAAGTCGATTTTGCAGAATCGGTTTTGCCACCGTTGATGGACACAAGACCGCCCGCTCCGCCTGCCGCTTTGCCATGCCGGCGCGAGACGGGAAAAACCAATGCCTCGTGTGCCGACAATCCGACCGGATGCGAACCATTGGGGACAGGAGGTTGCGGATGAAGTGTGCGGACGTTCTTGGCATCGCCCAAGCGACTCTTCGATTTCCGATCGGACGCTTTACCCAAATTTTTCCATGCCGTCGGTTCAAGGTTCAATTTCAGCACACAGGTGGAACCATTGCGTTCGGTTTTTTGCACAACACCTGAGTCACTCAATTCATCGATCGCAGAGCGGGCCTGACGCTCAGTGACACCCAAAATCAAGGCCAATTCGCCCGGACTCGTCACCACTTCCTCGACCCGCGCCATCAAGCCGTTGAGAAGGTAACAAACCAGCGCGTAAGAGGGAGCTGAAAAACGGGCCACCGCCAAGAGCTTGAACCCACCTCTTTCTGCAAAACGCCTGAAGTTCACGGAAAAACCCCTCCATTTGCAAGGATCTCAAAGACAAATCCTCAGGTCTGGCCCACGAATGCCGAAAATGAGGTTAACACAGGAGGGGAGCGTTCCATGCTGCACCGCTTTCTGACACTTACGCAAATACCTGAATTGCGCACCGAGCCGGGGAATCCGGACGGGGGACTGATGGACGTCGAGGTGCGGATCCCGCCCGAAGTTCTTTGGCAAGCGGAAGAGATGATCCGCGAATTGAAATATTTAAAGTCGGCAGGGCTCTCGACCGCGCGTTTGAGCCACAAGCTGAGCAATCTTCTCGTCCCTTATATTATCTACGAGCGCGATCGCACTGCTTTTCTGAAGCCGGATGGAGCAGCCTGATTTTTCATTATTTTGCTTTTCCGCCGTGACACTCCCATCTGGAACTGGGCTCAGCGGAACATGAATGAAATTCCGCCGCCCAATTGCAAACCTGAAGTGCTGATGACTTTACCGTCGTTGGTGTTCAATCCGGCAAAAATGGAGAGGGTCATATCTTCCGCTTCGTAACCGTAACGGATGAGGTTTTCATCGTCCCCGTAAAAACGTGGGATGGAGAGGTCAAGGAAGAGGCGGAAGGCGTGGTAATTTTGCCACACGGGCTCTGTTCCGCTCGGCGAAATTCCGGAACCGTTGCTTGCCGTCGACGATGATGATGATGATGAAGACGAAGAAGAAGAGCTTCCCGAGGTCGAGGTGCCGGTTGCTGTGTTGGAGGCAGCAATGGCTGCAGCCTCTTCGCGCATCCGCATTTTTCCGAACACCGCTGACACGCGCGGACTCAGCCAAGGCTGAGTGCCGATCCGCAACCGGTATTCACCCAAAATACCGCCGCCCATTCCGCTTAAAGTGATGGGCGTTTGAGTGCTGTCGGAGCTGGTGCCCTTCAAGAGCAGACCAGTGAACTCATAGCCAAGGCCGAATTCGCCTGAGAGATCAAAAATACGGAACGATTGACCGACAAAAGCGAACGCCGGTTTTTTATCTTTGTAGGCAAGGTCATAGTACTCTTTGTCCGAAGAGGGACGGATCTGCCCGCCGGCGATTGTCAGGGTCGTCGATGCAGAGCCCGCCTTGGGCCCCTTGCCAGAGTTGCTCTCCGGAGTTGCTGGAACTTCGGCTGCATGCGCCTCGGATGCAAAAAGTTCGAGTGCTCCCAGTGATGCCTTCTGCAAGGTCTTCTGCAACTGTACGTTTGCGTGCATCATCCACTGCGACAGGCGCACCAAATTTTTTCCGCTGAATTCAAGAACCGCATTGACTGCCGGTTTCAGCCGTGGATTGTTATCCAACCATGCCGCCCATGAGGGCGCATGTTTGTAATAAAATGAGGACACGCCCCAGCGATCGAGCCAAACATCACGCAAGATACGCCAGTAATGAACGGCCGCACTTTGCGAAGAGCCAGACGCTGCTGTCGCAACGAAGCAGTCGCTTTTGGTTTTGCGCAAACCCGGAGATTTGCGTGCGCTCGGGAACTCCACATTGAAGGGCAACGCTTTTCCGCAGCGCGAACGCGCCGAACCGATGCCGCCGGAGGAATCGAGCGGATAGACCATAATCCCGTAGGATTCGCCATTGACCACATCGTTCACAGCGTAGCTGGTGCGCCCATCCGCAGCCACGCGGACAACGTTGAGACACCCGCGTTTGATGCGGTTGATGGTCCCGACGTCGGAAGGAAATTCCGGCGGCACAGCAATATCATTTGCCGACTTGGCAAAGAATTCATCTGAGGTTTCCGTGCTGCACCCCAATTGACAGGTGCTCTCGCCTGCAGCCGCGGCATCGAGGCCCGGATAAGAGCAGGCCAGATCAGGATTGTTCTTATTTTTGTCGAAAACTTTGTTGGGTTTGAACGTCCATCCGCCGGCACGGCATTCGGAATCGCTCCAATAAACCACCACAAAACCCGAGACGTTGGATTGCCCGACCGATGCGACAGAACCTGAGCTGGTGTCATTCGCGGTGGTGTCTTGAGGTGCGGAAAAATCGACGGAAAATGCTCCGTCCGTGACTGCCACGCCCCCGAGTGTCGAGGGTGCAGCAATAGCGCCGACGTCGTCCTTCATATAGGCAGCAGAAACGCCTTGGAGCGTGCCCGAGTTGCCGGGTGCCACTGCACCATCCAAACTATAGTAAGGAAGCAACTTGAGTGCTTTGCGGCCGCTCACGGTCGTGAGTGCAGAATCGCCGGTGACTTTGTCCGGCCACGTGCCCTGAGCGGTGAGACGCACGGTCAATTTGATTTGTCCCTCGCGCGTTTCACCGCTCGAGAAATTGCCGTCTTCCTTGATTTCAACAATGTCGGCACCGGTGAGAAACTGCACATTGTTGCCCACAGCGACAGTCCACTTGGATTTGTCGTAGACAAACTTCGAATTCTTTACAGTGAGCTTGGGGTAAAAAATAATCTGCAAGTCGCGTGCGGTTTGGCCGGCTTTGGGCAAATAGGAAGGCGTGACCGACGTCGAGAATCCGGTACGATCTGTGAGGCTCACGTCGTTCAGAACGCTGGGATCGGACGCCATCTCCGTGGATAAATGATGCGGGATCGACGTCAGCTCACTGTCGAGCTCCTCGCTGCGACCACACGACGCTGTGACCCAGACAAGCGCGCAGCCAGCCAACAGCAATGAACGTGGGTGTTTTGCCATGCAAATATCTCCTCAGACTGGAACAATGAGTTCAGCAGGGAGACGCCTCGAACGCAGCTTTCGCGGCTTTATTTAAAAAAGCCTTCTTTCGCACAAGTTTCGACAACCTGCAGGGCGTTGAGCGCAGCTCCCTTCCGAAGGTTATCAGAGACCAACCAAAGTGACACGCCATGGGCAAAAACCTTGGCTCTCCGCAAACGTCCGACGAGCACCTCATCGCGCCCCTGACACTCACGCGGTGTTGGGAAAAAGCTCACTTCGGCCCCTTCATCCTCTTCGGCCGATGCTCCAGCCCGATTCTCGGGGTTCACATTCGGAATGAATGTCATGCCTTTTGATTGAGCAATCAGTTGTTCCAAACGACTCATGTCGACAGGCCGCTCTGTTTCGACCGTCACCGACTCGGCATGGCCTACGAACGTGGGGACACGGACGCTGGTCGCCTCGACCGGAAGCTCCGGCATTCCCAAAATTTTACGAGTTTCAAAGATGATTTTTTGTTCTTCATCCGTGTCACCGTTGTCCAAGATTTTCGCAACAAAAGGCATGACGTTGAAGGCAATCGTTTTTGGAAAGGTGCGCGAGGAGCGCACGGAGAGATCCTGCGCGGTAAAGAATTGCCGCGTTTCTTCTTCGAGTGTCTCGAGCCCCGGCTTTCCGGCGCCGGACACGCTCTGATAGGTGGAGACAATGACGCGCTTGAGACCAAACTCGCGACGAATGACATCGAGAACCATCACGAGCGGTGTCGTGCAGCAATTGGGGTTGGCAACCAGCGGCCTTTTGCGGAGGTGATCGGACGCCAACTGCGCACCGTTGACCTCAGGCACCACCAAAGGAACCGATACGTCTTCACGGAAAGCCGACGACTTGTCGACACAGAGGATCCCTTTGGCCACCAATTCGGGAATGAAACGTTTTGAAATATCGGAATCAGACGCGAACAAGACAGCGTCACACTGCGCGAGTGATTCCAACTCTGTCGCCTCAACCGTCACGGTCCGTTGGCCCCAATTCAACCGCTTGCCCACCGATGCCGCTGAGGCAAAGGCCCGCACTGACTTGATGGGAAGTGAGACTGACTCTTCACCCAAAATATCCAACGCCGTTTGGCCCACCACTCCGGTGGCTCCCACAATACCCAGATTCAAAGCTTTCATGTGTGTGTTTCCTCTTCGTCATCTTCGTCGCCGGCAATGAACAATTCCTCTTCCTCAGCCGTTCGATCGCGTTTCAAGAAAAGCCAGAGAACAGGCCCGTGCAAACAATAGAGAATAAGCAAGAGTGAAAGAGTGACCGTAAATTCAAGCGTAAAAAGCAACACTGTGAACATGAGAAGGATCGACAAGAAACGGAACGGACGCTTGCGCGGCAGACGCAGATTCTTGGTGCTGATGTACTCGAAAGTGCTGATCATGCCAAAGGCCAACGCAAACATGAGGGCAATCAAAAAGACATTGCGGAACTCCGGCCGCATGAGGGTTTCCGCCAAGCGCACAGCCCAAGCGCTGTAACCGTTGCCCGCTGTCCAGCCCGAGAATTCATACTGGGACATAATGAAGGCACAGAGAGGCATGGCGGCCATGGGGATCGGGATGCCCGTAAAATTGCCGCCCGCTTTGCCGACAGAACTTTGAACGTTGAATCGGGCCAAACGCAGCGCGCCGCAGATGGCATAAATAAAACAGGCCGCGAAACCGATACGCGCCGAACCGTGCAACGCATAGTTGTAGGCCAAAAAGGCCGGTGCAATTCCGAAAGACACCATATCGCAAAGCGAATCGAGCTGAACCCCGAACGCACTTTGAGTGCGGGTCAGACGCGCGACACTGCCGTCAAGACCGTCGCAGACGGCGGCAGCCAGTATGGAATAGGCTGCGTAGAGAAACGCTTGCGGATTGGCCTCCGGCAGGCGTCCGTCCAAGGCCAATTTCATGGCAAGAAAACCAAAAAACAGCGATGTGGCGGTGATCATATTGGGCAGCAGATAAATGCTCGCCTTCATGCCGCGTCGCCGCGATGTGAGCTCATGAACTTGGGCCACCGTTTTCATTCCTCCAGTTATGATGAATGAGATTCAAGCTCTTTTTTCAATTTCAGAACCGGTGTCGGTTCCCGACCATAATGTGGCTCGAGCACATCGACAAGCAGAGCTCCGCCGTCTTGCCACTGTTTCAACGCAATATAGATGTCACTGAAGCCTGTGCCGGTCGCATAAGGGTCATCTGCATCGCCCGACTCAGGCGAACAGAATGCGGCATGGCAGTCGTGAGGCAGATCGGCGAGCCGATCGTTCCACTGCTCTGCCGGAGGAATTTCAATGGCCCAAAGCTCTCTTTGTTCTCCCACGCACAACCCATTTGCAAACGCACACCCCAAGCGCAGTCCCGTAAAAGAACCGAGCCCGACAACCACACCAATTGTTTTGAGAGGGGATGCGCTGCTGCCCGACCGCGCCAGAATCCATTTGAAGAGCTGCGCCAAATTCTCTGCAGTCATGCCGGAACACGATGCGAAATGCATTGAGGAGAACGAATGACACAGGCCCGAGGCGGAAGTCTGATCGAGCGTAAATGGCACGGGCTCACGCGATGCAGACTGACGGAGAACCTGCGCGGCCTCTTGCACTGCAGCCCTGAGGCCTTCGCGGGAGGGCAACCCTGCAGGGACGGGAAACAATGCCACAGCAGCACCCCGCTTGTGGGTGCACAGCAGCGCAGCTAGGGCTGGAGAAGCATCAGGAACGGAAGAGGCGGAGGATGTCATTGAAGAACACCAAGACGATCAGGCCCAAAAGTAAAGCGACTCCCAGTCGTTGAACAGCCAGTTGAACACCCTGAGGCAGCGGTTTGCCGTAGGCAGCTTCAACTCCCTGAAGAAAGAGATGTCCGCCATCCAAAGCTGGAAGCGGCAAGAGGTTGAAGAGACCAATATTCAAACTCATCCAAGAAATGGTCAGAATGAAAAGCAACAGACCGCCTTCGGCCGCATCGCCTGCGACACGAGCAATGGCAATCGGACCACCCAAATTCGACAAAGGGACAGAGCCTGTGAAAAGTTTTGTGAGAGCGGTGACAATGGTCGAGGCCTGCTGCCATGTTGCTGCAAAGCCATCGCGCAATGAGGCGATGAATGTGCCGCTCCGGATGATCACGGGTTCCACGGCCACACCGCGGGAGACAAAGCTCACGGGGAGGTCGACCACCCATTGGTTGCGGCTCAGAGCGTCGAGTGCCGAGCGTCGGGGGATCTTGCAATCGATGGTCCTCATTTGACCATCGTCGATGTTGACCACTTGCCAACTCAGAGGAACTGGACTGGCATCATCCGTTCGGACGAGTTTTTGCAAGGCATAGGACAATTCAACAGGGCCCTGCACCTTGGGAACACCCGACCAACCAAAAATGGTGTCGCCTGCTCTCAATCCGCAGCTTTGCCATGCTTCGCGGATGGGAATCTTGCGATCGCCCTTGTTCAGCGTGTCGTAACTTTTGACCGTCATGTCGGTGGAACGCAGACTCTCCGTCCATTCTTCAGCACGCAAGGCCCGTTCGGTTTTGAGAGTGAAAGACTGAACATGAGCGTGTTTTTTGTGCGCCGACAGGGCGCTCAAAGCTTCGACGCTCACCACATCAGGACGCTCCACCACAAGTTCGGCAGAGCCACGCAAAAGAACCTGCTCGACATCGTGCAGCGCGTGCACCTTTTTGCCGGACACCTGAACAATCCGGTCGCCGGTTTTCAAACCGATCCGCTTCAATTCGGAATCCTGAGGAGCAAGAACGACCTGCGGTGTCTGATAAAACTGCGAGACACCAATACGCCCGACAGGAATCGCTTCACCAAAAACAGACTCGCTCATTTCGCGGGCGGGCGTCATTTCGAGAGTCACCACTTCGCCTCCACGCTCCACTTCGAACGTGGTTGGGAGGTCAGGACGGCCCGAGACAAGCCGATTGATATCGGACCACGAGCGGACATTTTCATTCGCAATTTTTAAAATTTTATCGCCTGTCTGGAGTCCCGATCGGCTGGCCACACCTTCAGGCATGACGCTCACCACAGGGGCAGGCTGAGGCAGACCGACGTTGGAAAGGAGGATCATGACCATCAAACTGAGTACGAAGTTCGCAAACGGCCCAGCGGCAGAGATGATGGCCCGTTTATAAACAGGTGCCGTGTTGAGCGCTCGGCCTTCCAGCTCGGGCGGCACCCGCTCACCGCTGTCCTGCCCAAAGAAGCGCACATAGCCGCCGAGTGGCAGCCAACAGATTTTGTATTCGGTGCGACCGCGTTTCATGGACCATGCGGTGGGCCCGAAGCCGAGGCTGAACTCCTCAATGGCGATTTTCATCCAAACGCCGGCAAGAAAATGGCCCAGTTCATGAACAAAGACCACAATGCCAACCAAGGCGATAAAAGCCACAAAAGGATTCGTGAGAAACCAAGACAGAATGTCGCTCATCGCTTTGTCGCCTTTACGCTTGCCAGACGCGGCACAGATGCCACGCGTTTGTTTTCCCCGACGCCCTTCTGCTGGGTTTGCTCTGGCGTGCGTCCGAACCGGCGCTCTCTTTGCGAGAACGAGCGGAGGAGCGCAGCAAACATCTCGGCAGAAAAGTCAGGCCATGATGCATTTTCAAAAAAATACTCGGCGTAGGCCGATTGCCACAAGAGGAAATTGCTGATCCGCTGTTCGCCGCTCGTGCGGACGACCATGTCGACGCTCGGCAAACCTGCCGTGTCGAGATGCTCTTCAAACATTTGTTCATCGAGGTCTGCCGGGTAGAGCTCGCCGTCCTGAATTTTCTCAAGCACGCGACGCACGGCCCGCAGAATTTCGCCGCGGCTGCCGTAGCTCAGAGCGATGCACAGGTGCAGGCCCGTGTTGCCCGCACTGTCTTCCTCGAGCTCCTGCGCCATTTGGAGGATGTCACTTGAGAGCTTGCCCCGATCGCCGATGAGACGGAAACGGATGTTGTTGTCGAGAATTTTGGTGCGTTCCGCTTTGAGGTACCACCGCAACAGACTCATGAGTGCGCTGACTTCCTCTTCCGGACGACGCCAGTTTTCATCGGAAAAAGCATACAAGGTGAGTGCCTGAAGCCCGCACTGGACAGCAAATTCGGTGATTTCGTTGACGCGCTCGACACCTTTGCGATGCCCCGCCACACGCGGGAGCTTCCGCGCCGTGGCCCAACGACCGTTGCCATCCATGATGATGCCCACGTGTCGCGGCAATTTCTGTGGATCGAGTTCCCAGCGCTGAAAAAATTCGTTCATTTCAAAGCCTCAATACCAGACACACCTCAGGCAGGCACGCCCTCAACCCGCGCGTATAACCCACCTCCCCCATCCGGTCCAGACGACAGCAAAAATTGACACATCCCACGCCTTTTGAATAGCCTCGAGGCCGTCCCAAAAACGCCCGTGTTCGGAGCAACTCATGTCCAAAGAAGCAGCCAAGCCGAAAGAGAGCCAACCACTTTCAACGCAGGGATACAGAGGAACACGCGATTTTCACCCTGAAGCACAGCGTCTGCGCGCTTGGCTCTACGCTCACGTCAAGGCCGTGCTGGAAGGCTATGGCTACGAAGAGTACGCAGGGCCCATTTTGGAGCCCTTGGAACTTTATGCCAGCAAATCGAGCGAAGAAATCGTCAACGAACAGCTCTACTCATTTGAAGATCGCGGCGGACGCAAAGTGGGAATCCGTCCTGAGATGACCCCCACGTTGGCTCGCATGGTAGCCTCGCGGAGCAAAGAACTGGTTCGCCCTATCCGCTGGTACTCCATCCCGACCTGCATGCGCTACGAGAGGCCCCAGCGCGGGCGGCTCAGAGAATTCGATCAGCTCAACGTCGACGTCTTTGGTGGCAATGCACTCGATGAAGATGTGGAAGTGCTGCTCACTTGCTACGATCTGCTTTGCCGCTTGGGAGCGCAAAGCGGCGATTTCGAAATCCGCATCAATCATCGCGGTCTCGTAGATGATGTGCTCTTCGGTCTGCTGGGTCTCAACTCAGAACAAAAGGCCCCCCTGCTCCGACTGCTTGACAAGAAAGACAAACTTTCGCCTGAGGCATTCCGCGAAGAGGCAGGGAAACTTTGGCTCTCGCCGCAAGACATCAGCACGCTTGAATTGTTCATGAGCAAACCTCTCTCCGAGCTTCGCCCGCTGATGAATGGAAAAACTCTCCATCTCGATGCGCTCGAAGAGCGGCTCGACTGCCTGCACAAACTCATCCCCGCGTCCTGCGTGCGCTTCGACGCATCGATCATGCGAGGCTTCGACTATTACACCGGACTTGTGTTTGAAATTTACGACACTCATCCTGACAACCGACGCGCGCTTTTTGGCGGCGGGCGTTATGACAATCTGGTGGGTGCTTTCGGTGTCGACCCTCTCCCGGGTATCGGCTACGGCGTGAGTGATGTCTCGCTGCTGAATTTTCTCGAGGTGCATGGCCTCACTCCCGCTCTCAAGCGCAATACGGACGTCGCTGTCATTCGCTTTTCCGAACAGGACCGCGGTGCTGCATTGGAACTCTCACGCGTGCTTCGATTGTCGGGAGCGAACGTCGAAACAACGCTTGCAAGCACAAAATTCGGAAAACAAATCCAGTGGGCAGAACGGACAGGTGCAAAAGCGGTTGTGTTTCGCGGCGAGGACGAACTGAAAAACAACTCCTTTGCCTGCAAGTGGCTCGCCACAGGAGTGCAGGAGACGATCCCGATGGACGCTCTGCAGCTCTTCGTCTCAAAGCTGAAATCCTGAGAGGAATGACGCCACAACGTTCGCAAAAAAGTGGAATGCGAGCAAATCATCGCCCCACTCGAGCGGGAGCAACCCCAGAATGAAACCAGAAAAATTCTGAACTTAAGCTCCAAAAGTGCGAAAAAAATCAATCTCTCAGACCATCCTGCCGATACCCTCTTCGGCTGCGTCGGGTGCTGGAGATCCACCGCATGAATCGTAAGTCGCTTTTCCTTGTGCTCGTTTTTTCAGGTTGCAGCGGTGGCGATTTTACGGCCTCCGCGCCAGCACCGTCCCGTTCCAAGGGTCAAACACTAAAAGCAGCCAGCGCTGAGCAAATGGCAAAAGAAGAGCGCGTTTCAAGCAGAGAAGTGATCGAGTCGGGAACGCCAGACTCGATTCCCGCAAACATCCCCTCCTTGATTGCCAGCACCGTACCGACGACATTGCCGACAAGTGCACCGACCAGTTCACCGACAATGGCTCCAACGAATCCACCGGCAACGCCGGCCGCAACTCCCGCCGTGAGGGTCAATTGTGACACACCCAGCAGCCTTTCCACTGCAACTGTGACTGTTCTCATTCCCAAGAACGACCCCACCAACGGCGGCTCACGATGCCCCTTCGGGACGGGTGACAACAATTCAGCAAACAGCAACAACGGTGGGGAATACTCGGCCCGCATCGAACGTACCTTTCCAATCAATATCCCTTCGAGCCATGCTGTTTGCGCGATGACAGCCCAAAGTCAGAGCCAAACTCTGAAATATGATGACCACATTTTCCTCATGATCAATAATTATGTGCTGCTTGCAACCAAAGGCATCCCCACCGAGCGCTTCACTTTGGATGCCAACGGTTTCTATGTTTACGACTGGTCGCAGATCAGGGGCAGGAACATTAGAACCTCACAGGCCTGTGCTTCCGGTGTCACATGCCAGTTCCCAGCCTCTGAGCAATCAGGCAATTTTTCATTTCAATTGAATTCGGACGCAAACAAACGTCTGTTCTCATCGCTGCAAAATCAAAATCTGTCGTTCAAGATCGTACTCACAGGGGACGACAATCCTGATATCGATTGCCGGCAGTCGAAAGATCTCAATCTGTCGGTCACGTACACCTATTTCACTCGCTGATGAAGCCCCTCCTACGGAGATTCGGACTTTCCATTCTGATTATAAAAAGATTCTTGAATTGACGAGCCGGTGCTCACGATTCTTCCTAAATCCAACTTCTCAGGTTGTTGCTTCGGCAGTGGGGCGCACTTAGGGTCACCACAGTGTCCTCACGCCATCAATAAAAGGAGCTGCATATGAAAAGTATTTACGCCCTTGGTATCGGAGCTCTGCTTTGCTTTGGCAATTTGGCTCAAGCCGCACCCGCTGTGCGGATCGATGACCTCAATTGCGGCTTGCTCGACGGCGATGGCGGATCTGTCGTCACCGACAGAAGTCATGCTGTGGTCACAAGCGCTGGACCGTCCATGCTCAAGTGCCAAGTGAATGATGTGCCAAACAGCACGGGCAGAGCCGTCATTTGGAACCACGAAAATACGGGATACTCCTGCTACACACCTGCTGGAGAGACAGACGACTGGAAAATCACGGTGAGCGCCAGTGGAC
>JBEGJP010000007.1:0-2610 GCA_041184525.1 Pseudomonadota bacterium
TCTGGTTTGCGTTCAATTGAATGCGCATCCGTGCCGTCTCAGAAAGAAATTGATTAAGTCTAATGATAAAGCAGATGACTTATTTTCGATAAGGCTTTTCCAATTTATCCCAGATTCCGGCCCTGGATTTCAATCTGCGGATATATCGAACCTCAGTACCATCAGGGTCAGTCTCCGAAAACACTGAGAAAAAACAAATTGAATCTTGACCGTTCACCAATGCCCGCCAGCGGGCTTGAACAGCATCAACATCCCAAGCAATCTCCGGATCTACATTGAACTGAAAAGTTTTATTTCCTGACCGCACTTCAATAAGTGGTACTGTTCGAATCGGATTGTATTCGATTATAGCATCCGAGATGCGAGCATCGTGAGCTGAAAAGCAAAGCCAACGATTGTAATATTCTTCCCCGGTTTCAGGGCGAGAAAGCTCTACGTGTTTATTGTCTTCCCATGCAAACATAAAATCAGACAAGGACAATGTGAAATAATGCCTGTGAAAATAGAGACCGATACCCGCAAAACACAGAACCAAAAAGAGTGAGATTGCAAAGATATTTCCTAAGTTTCTTTTCACTTTTTGAGTTCCTGAAGGATCTGCATGAGTTTTAGCATTTGCGGATGATTGAGCCTCTTGTATCCTTTGTATACCACGATCGTCTCTTGCCAGCTCGCTTCATGTCCAAGACGTATAGAGGCCAGGCTCTTCTTATGAAATAGCCATCGAATTCCCGCCGCAATATTGAATGTTGGAATCTTCAATTCGGATTCATTGACGTTGACAAGGTGATCTTTAAGCTCGCCATCTTCGTCATTCAGTATGAGTCTTGTCGCATCTGTAATTTGCATCAGGCCAGTTGCATGCCCCTGTCCTCTGCCATCTTTGATTTTGACGCTCGCTCGAAATCCGGATTCAGTTGCAATCAGAGCTTTAACCAGATCGGGATCAATCGGATCTTGACCACCCAGAACATCATTCCAGTACTTGCACCAACCACGAATTTCACGATCGAATTTGCTGCCCTGAGAAAAGCCCAGTCTCTTTCCTGCAGGCAACCCCGATAGCTGGTCAAACTCGCTCTGAGAAATAAGCTCCATCTCGTCTGTATAAATCTGATCTTTTCCTGAACGGTTTTGAACACACCCACCTCGACGTTGAACGACATTTCCAGAACGTGTCCTCATTGGATGTCCCTTGCGCCAGTGCTGGCCTAGCGGGCATTTGCGCCAAGGATGAATTTTTGAGTTCATGTTGTCCTTAGACTTGGCGTTTCTCATCAACTAGCTTTCTTGCGTTTATTGCTGATGAAAATTGGGTTTGTAACAGAGCCATGAGTGAAGAGATCGTAAAAGAAAATCCGGAAGGTTTGCCATGCCGCTTTGGATATTCCCTTGTTTCTGCGCCACTGAGAAATCGTGGCAGGCTCAATACCAATATAAGAAGCCATTTCCGAATTGGTCATGCCAGTGATGTCCACAAGAAAATTGAACAAGTCACACTCCACGCCCTCGGCATCGTGTATATCTTCAACAAACTTCAGACCGAGTTTCAATTGTTCCTTGAGCAGGTCATCTGCGCTGAAGATAGAATCACCATCTGCATTTTCGTCTGCCTCAATAGAGAGGGAGTACGTTTTGGGGCCGATCGAAAACCGATATTCAACTTTACTCATTCCAGCCTCCAACTATTGTCATGCCGTGACTCAAAACATACTGACGTGCATCGTTCAGTGATTCGAACCACATGTACGCGAATAAAGTCACTCTCTTGTCTTTTGACACACACCCAGCCAAATACTCATACCGCACCGATTCTGGAATATCGTTTGAGCGCGTGTCCTCGGTGACTGGCACCATAAAGGCAAACACCTGCTCTCCAAGCACTCGCGCCCTCTGAGTAGGACCCCAGGCAAAGGGTTGAGCAAATCGCCTCAATAATCTCAGGCGGCGAAGTCCGATGTCGTATCTTGCCAGCTTGTCGGGCACACCTTTAGAGTTGTGCTCAATAAAAATCGGGAAGTTATCAAGAAATAGGGAAAACTTCTCGATCATGCGACCTCCACGAGAATAATATATGTAACTCAGTTACATTTGTAAACTTGTTTTCCGAAGTCAATTGCAAGCCTCTCCCGAACGCAAATCAGTCTGGTTTTCATTTTATTGGACAGAAATTTCTGCTGGTCCGGCATTGAGTTTGACTTCCAGAAGCCGATGATTAATGTATGTACCAAAAATTGAGGGAGTGATGTATGTCTGGGACGAAGAGAAAAAGAGAAAAAGCGAACAGCTCTTCGTCGTCTTCTTCGAAGTAGAGGAAGACGGGACCATCAGGATCATCTCGGCGCGCAAGCTCACCCGAGCAGATAAAAAGTCCTTGGGCTGGTTATGACTGGGAGACCAAGCCGCCCATCTCACCAGAGCAGGCAAAAACATTTCGCAGAGTCACACGCGCAGAGCATGAACGCTTCAAACAGGGCCGTGGTCGTCCCAAAAAAGACGAAGCCGACAAAGCAAAACCCATCACGTTGCGTATCGAGCCATCGCTTCTGTTGTGGGTGAAGCAGGTTGCATCAAACGAAGGATTACCTTGGCAGACGTATCTGAAGTTGC
>JBEGJP010000008.1:0-22825 GCA_041184525.1 Pseudomonadota bacterium
CACACTCCATTGCAAACCAAGTCGTACCCGTCAAATTCGATGGCCTGACTGTCATCGCAGACTGCAAAAGCCAATTTCACGGCAACCTCATCATCAGCGCGAAAATGAATGAGATCATTGAAGTGGCAAAAGAAGTTTGGGGCCCAAAAATCGAATTTTACATTCGCTCCGATGCGGAAATGACACCCGCAGCTCCGAAGAAAACGAGAGCCGCAAAGAATACTGATACACCTTCCTTGTTTGACTCTCCCGACGAGACAAGCAAAAAAAACCAAAGCAAAACTCAAAGCAAAGCAAACAAACCAAGCAAAGAAGAGCAGCCACTTCCGGCTCTCAATTTATCATCTCAGGAAGAAGCAGCCGAACCGCAGAACGCAATCAAAATTTCCACTCTGCAGGCATCCAAAAATATCAATCAAATTTCGACTCAAATGAACGTCACACCCATTTCGCTGGTGGACGACTTCGACGCACGCACGCAATCGCCTGCAGACAACAACCGTTCATTGAATCCTGAATTGACGTTCACAAGTTTTGTACGTGGCCAGAGCAATTTGATCGCTTACTCGGCGTGTGAATCAATCGCAAAAAACCCGGGAAACCTGACGAACCCCGTGTTCATTTATGGCGCCACCGGACTTGGAAAAACACATCTCCTGCACTCGGTGGGAAATGAAATTTTGCGCCAACATCCGAACTGGAACATCAAGTATGTGACCAGCGTCGACTACATGAACGAACTCATTCAGGCGATCCGTTTCTACAAGCAAGAGGCCTTCAGAACAAAATACAACCACGTAGATGTCTTGCTTGTGGATGATATTCAATTTTTGGAAAGCAAAGATTCAACCCAGTTGGAATTCTTCCACACCTTCAATGACCTCTTCCAGAAGAAAAAACAGATCGTCATCACAAGTGATAAATATCCCAAAGACATCCCGAACATTGAAGAACGCTTGAAGAGCCGTTTTTTGCAGGGGCTCATTGCTGATATTGAACCTCCCGGATTTGAAGACCGAGTGGCCATCATTGAATCAAAGGCAAGGGCTCTCAACCTCAGGCTCACGCGCGATGTGGTTTTGCACATTGCCACACATGTGAAATCAAACGTGCGTGAAATTCAGGGTATCCTCAACAACCTCGCCATGACTCAATCCATGACCGGAGCACCACCGACCATCGAATCAACAAACTCGCATTTGCGACGGATGATTCGAATTCCAGCACAGTCACTCGACCTCAACACCATCCAAAAGGCTGTCGCAACCCATTTTGGAATCAAACTGACCGAACTCATGTCGCAGGATCGTTCTCAACGCTTGGTGGTTCCAAGGCATATTGCCATGTACCTTGGACGTGAGCTCTTGGGTTCAGCCACGACAGAAATTGCGGAGGCTTTTGGCCGCAAAAACCACACCACTGTCATGCATGCTGTGGACAAGGTGAAAGAGTTGATTGAAAAAGACGCTTCCACTCGAGCGATCGTCAATGAACTGAAGCGTAAACTCGACCAGAATCTGGTGTGACGCATATCTTCATCGCACGTCCTGATGCAGACCGAAAAACTCGGTCATTGAGCGCAAGGAAAATATCGACTGAACTTGGCTCGCGCACGTCCCTCGGATCAAAAATCCAAAGTCTTCCCTGACCACTCACAGGCGTAAATTGCTTTTCTGCCCAACGCAGAGTTTCAAAGAGCCCTCGCACAGCTTCTGCGACAGAACCAGTTTGAGACAAATCCCGGTAAAAGCCCACTTTCGACGAGAGCGACGAAAACCGACCCGCAAAATCGACGAGCACCGTCTGCTTGAGTCTCTCATCCGATTGTTCCGTGGCTTGGAGGTCGTGCTCCATGCCAGCATTTCCCCAAGAGACCATCCATGATGGAATCCGAGGTGCGTAATGAGTGAGAAGTTGTCCCGGCGACGCCAGAGCATCACTCTGTGATTCTGATTTGATATATTTTTCAACAACTCGAATGCGCTGAACACCTTCATCCGATCGAGGGATCAACCCAGTGTCCTGCAAACACTGTCGGAGTTCATTGAGACCCACCCCACCCCTGCGCAGAAGTTCTAGAGTCTCATCCGCGTTGACCCTGACCACTGTTGATTCAATCCCGAATCCGCAGGTGCCTCCGTCGACTATCCACAAGTTATCCACATCCGGAAAATCATCAAAAACGTGTTGAGCGCTCGTCGGGCTGACATGCCCGAAAAGATTGGCACTCGGGGCTGCCACAGGGCATGCGCACATTTCGAGGAATTTAAGTGCCACGGGGTGGTTCGGACACCGCAACCCGACCCAACCGGATCGCGCGGTCACTTCAGGGACGATACGATCGTTATCCGCGGGAAGGATCAGAGTCAGGGGTCCTGGCCAAAAGGCCTGACTCAACACCTCAAAGACGCGGAGCTGCCAAACGGATGCATCCGTCGAGACACAAGAGCGCAGTTCTTCACGCGAAGCCCCATGAACGATCAGAGGATCCTGAGCCGGGCGGCCTTTGACAGCAAACACGCGGGCAACAGCATCACTGTTTGAAGCGTTGGCCCCCAAGCCGTAAACAGTCTCTGTCGGAAAAGCCACCAAGCCACCTTCCCTGAGGAGATCTGCTGCGTGTTGAAAGTTCCGGACGTCTTGTGGAAAAACCATTGAAGTCATGAAAAGACCGCCTCTGAATGCACACTTGGGCTGTATCCACAGGTTATCCACAGGCTGTCAACACCAACGTGTGGACAACTCAAATGCGATGGGAATTTGTGTTTGCTCTTTCTTGAGGCTGTTGAAAACATGTGGAGTCGTTGTGGAAGACACGTGCATAAACCTTGGTGCTAAATAATTAAGCAAAACCTTATCCACACCTCTGCGCGGTCATGAACAGGTCATCCACCTTTCCATCCACAGGTTTTCAACAGTGGACAACTCAAAATAATCTAAAGATTACGATATTTTAGATTGTTGATAACAGCTTTTCAACAAAAAACGGTCTCCCCTACTACTTCAACTACCCAAACCCTCTCAATTTTTAAGTAAAGAAAGGAGAAGATGGCGTTGTGGATGAAAACCCTGCGGAGCTTGTACCAGCCAGCGCTCTCATGTAGACCTGTGCAGCACAAGAAAAGCCATCAAAGGAGTTGAGCGATGCTCTACGAACGCATGAGCACCCACAATCACGGGAACGAGGTCTCCGGTGAAAATGGTTCATCCATTCGTGCGGTCATTGACCGTGACAAATTGGCTACCGCCCTTGCTGCCGTCACCGCCGCACAAGCGGATGGCGATGTGGGATGGGTCCAGTTCCAATTCACCGGCAACGGCCAAGTGGTGGTGAGCGCGCTGAGCCACAATCTTTCCATCCGCTATAGCTTTGCAGCTGAGTACCAAGGCCAAGGTGTTCTCAAGGTCTCAGGCAAACAACTCAACGAGTATGTGCGCCAACTGCCCCCAGAGAAAATCACCTTGACCGCGGAGCTGCCCCAACGTTTGGTTGTGAAGTGCGGCCGCTCTTCCGCGAAACTCCAGCTCGTTCAGGATCAAACCCAAACCGATGTGGTCGTTCCGCAGGAAGGCACCTCCATCATTGTCAAAGGCGATTATCTGGAACGTTGGGTGAATGCTTTTCGCGATTTCGTTTCAACGGATGACACACGGTTTTACGCCAATGGTGCGCTCATTTGGGCGGACACCTCACAGGGAATGAGCTTGCAGGCAGTGGCTTCCGACGCCTATCGGTTGGCAAAGGCGCAGCTCAACGATGGCCTTCGTTCCGAAAAAATTGAAGACAGCGCCGTCCTTGTTCCGAAGAAAGCGCTCGATGAATTGCGTCGCTTGTGTGCAGCCAATCCTGATGCAGATTATCGGCTCCGTTGGCACGGCGAACGTTTGTTTTTCGCGGTGGAAACAGAAAACTATGTGATGGTTTCAAAGTGTATTCCCGGAAAATACCCGCCTTACACCTCCGCTATTCCTCAAAAGGTCAACTTCACTGTCAATGTCGGCTTGTCGCCTCTTTTCGAGAGCGTGAAGCGCGTGCTGTTGTTTGCCGATAAAAACCGGATCATCAAGCTTGGATTCGATGGCCCCGTTCTCGATGTGCAGAGCTTCACCCCCGGTCTGAAAGAGGGCGAGGAAGTGGTTGAGTTGGCTGCACCTGTCGAACAACCTTTTGTGGTCAACTACAACGGAACATTGCTCACTGGAATTTTGAATGTGCTCTCAGGCGCTCAATTGAAATTTTCGTGGGAAAACGTGAACCGTCCCGTGATGATCACAGGAGAAGCTGAAAAAGGGTTGGATGTCTTTTATTTGCTGGTGCCGACTCGTTTTTAAGCACCAGAAGTTTTCTTGATTGGCTGACAGCCTGTTTTGGCGTATGTTCCGTGCATTGAACGCACTTTCCAACGTCCATTCACAATAGCCTCCGGAAGCACGGAGGTCAGAGGATTTTGCGAATATGTTTTTCCTGTCTCAACCTCGTATGAATGTCTTAAGTCAAGATCCATCACAGTATGGTGCAAGCCAGATTCAAATCCTCGAGGGATTGGAAGCCGTGAGAAAGCGGCCGGGTATGTATATCGGTGACACCTCTGTCAACGGTCTGCATCACCTCGTTTATGAGTTGGTGGACAACTGTATCGATGAGTATCTGGCCGGACACGGCAATACCATTGAAATCACGTTGCATGTGGACGGCAGTGTCACGGTGGCTGACAACGCCCGCGGAATTCCCGTCGATCAACACTCGGAAGGCCGCACGGCACTTGAAGTCGTGATGACGGTTCTTCATGCCGGCGGAAAGTTTGACAACAGCGTTTATAAAGTCTCCGGCGGTTTGCATGGTGTGGGTGCTTCCGTTGTGAACGCGCTTTCGTCGTATTGCCGTGTGGAAGTGCGCAAGCACGGAAAAGTCCACGTGCAAGAATACAAGTGCGGCGTGCCGCAAGGTCCTCTGCAAGTGATTGGCACAACCGATCAAACAGGCACACGAACAACGTTCAAACCTGACGGGACTATTTTCGAAACAACAGAGATGAGCTTTGACCATCTCCAAGGGCGCTTGCGTGAGCTGTCGTTCCTGAACAAGGGAATTTGCATCAAACTCATCGATGAAGTGACCGACAAAACCGCTGAATTCAAGGCTGACGGCGGCCTCTTGTCTTTTGTTGAGTTCTTGAACCGGTCAAAAACTGCCATTCATCCGAAGCCTCTTTATGTGCAAACAGAAAAGGACAACTGCGCTGTTGAAGTCGCACTGCAGTGGAACGACGGCTACTCTGAGTCAGTTTTTTCATACACAAACAACATCAACACGGTTGAAGGCGGGACTCACCTCACAGGTTTCCGATCCGCTCTCACCCGCGTTGTGAACAGCTTGGCCACGGACGACAAAGGGGCACAAAGTCTGAAGGAAGGCCTTTCTGCTGACGACATCCGCGAAGGTCTGACAGCCGTTCTCTCCGTGAAAATTCCCGATCCTCAATTTGAGGGACAAACGAAGAGCAAGTTGGGCAACTCTCGCGTCCGTACGGTCGTTGAAAGCATTCTCAACGAAAAACTGACTGAGTATTTCCATGAGAATCCCGATGTCGCTAAGCGCATTGTGACTAAAATTGTCGATGCTGCTCGCGCACGTATTGCTGCCCGCAAAGCTCGTGAACTCACGCGCCGCAAGGGTGCTCTCGATTTCTCAGGCCTGCCCGGCAAAATTGCTGACTGTCAGGAAAAAGACCCAGCGCTCTGCGAATTGTTTATCGTTGAGGGCGACTCCGCGGGTGGCTCGGCAAAACAAGGACGTGATCGCAAAGTTCAGGCCGTTCTTCCCCTCAAAGGAAAAATCCTCAACGTCGAAAAAGCGTCTGCGGATAAAATGGTCGCGAATCAAGAAATCCGCATGCTTGTTCAAGCTCTGGGAACTGGAATTGGACGTATTGATTTCGACATTGCGAAAATTCGATACCATAAAATCGTCATCATGACGGACGCAGATGTCGACGGTGCTCACATCCGTACCCTTCTTTTGACATTCTTTTACAGACAGATGCGCGAAGTGATTGAGCGCGGCTTTCTCTACATTGCTCAACCGCCGCTTTATAAGTACAAGAAATCGAAAACAGAACGTTACATCAAAGACGAAACGGATCTTGAATCGTTCCTGCTCGAGAACTCACTTTCCGAAGCGCAAATCATCGACTCTTCAGGAGCTCAAATCGATAAGGTTCATGTCCGCAATATGCTGACATGTGTTGATCGTTACAATCGTATTTTCAATATCTTGTCGAGACGCAGAACACCGACGGTGGTTGAGTTCTTCGCAGCCTACAAAGGACTCACTGCTGCGTCGTTCTTTGATAAAAACAAGATCACGCAGGTCATCACTGACCTCACCGATCATGTTTCTACTCTTGGTTATATTCAGTCCAATATCGAGTTCGATAACGAGCACAATCGTTACTATGCGGTTGTAGCATTGCAGATTGCAGGCAAACCTGTGCGTTTCCGACTGGACACTGAATTTGTCGAGTCAAACGAATTTGCCGAACTGCGTCGTTTGCATGATCAGCTCGAGGAAGGGCAAGCGTTGCCGCTCAAGTATGTGGTTGAGAAAAAGTCAAAGGATCTCCCCAATTGGATCGCTTTGCAGAAATATTTGCTTCAAGAGGGCCGTCATGGCGCATACATCCAGCGCTATAAAGGTCTCGGAGAGATGAACGCAGAGCAACTCTGGGAAACAACCATGAATCCCGAAAATCGACAGTTGTTGCGGGTTGAAATTGAAGATGCAATTGCGGCCGATGATTTGTTCTCAATGTTGATGGGCGATGAGGTTCCTCCTCGTAAGGAATTTATCGAAACCAATGCATTGAACGTCCGCAACTTAGATTTCTGAAAATCAAGGTTAGGTGAATACTATGTCACAGACACAAGGCATCGTTGGCATTAATATTAACGAAGAGATGAAGAATGCATATCTCGATTACGCCATGAGCGTCATCGTGAGCCGTGCTCTTCCGGATGTACGCGATGGTATGAAGCCGGTACACCGGCGTGTGCTTTACGCGATGTACGAAGTAAACAACGTTTATAATAAACCTTTCAAGAAATCGGCACGTATTGTCGGTGACGTGATGGGTAAGTATCACCCGCACGGTGACTCGGCTATTTATGATGCACTTGTTCGCATGGCGCAGGATTTTTCGATGCGCTATCCACTGATCGACGGGCAAGGAAACTTCGGAAGTATTGATGGCGATAGCCCAGCGGCAATGCGCTATACGGAAGTACGTCTGGCGAAGATTTCTGAGTCGTTGATGCAATCACTGGATGAAGACACTGTCGATTTTGGACCGAACTATGACAGCTCCGAACGTGAGCCGCGGGTTTTGCCAACAGTATTTCCCCAGCTTCTTGTGAATGGTCAGTCGGGAATTGCGGTTGGAATGGCGACGAATATTCCGCCTCACAACTTGACCGAAGTTCTTGATGCACTGATCCATCTGTTGGATAACGAGCAAGCCACAATCGACCAATTGATGGGTTTTGTTAAAGGTCCTGACTTTCCGACGGCCGGTGTGATTTGTGGCTTAAAGGGAATTCACGATGCCTACCGCACGGGTCGCGGCTCGATTGTTGTTCGTGGACGCGCGTCGGTAGAACAAACCAAAGGCGGACGCGAGCAAATTATCATCACCGAACTTCCCTATCAGGTGAATAAGGCGACCCTTATTGAGAGAATTGCCGAGCTCGTCAAAGAAGAAGAAGTCACAGGTATTTCCGATATTCGTGATGAATCGAATAAGGAAGGAATCCGAATTGTCATTGAGGTCAAAAAAGGCGAAAATGGCGAGATTCTTCTCAATCACCTGTATAAACGGACGAGGCTGCAAGACAGTTTCGGCGTTAATATGGTGTGTATTGTTCGCGGTGTGCCGAAGCTTGTAAACATCAAAGAAGCACTCAGCCACTTCATTGATCATCGCTTTGAAGTGATCACCCGCCGGACAAATTTCCGTTTGCGAAAAGCCGAAGAGCGGTTGCACATTTTGGAAGGCTTGAAGATTGCGGTCGACAATCTCGACGAAACGATCGATTTGATTCGCAAGGCCCCAAGCCCCGACGAAGCAAGAGAGAAGTTAGTTGCGCGCTTTGCACTGAGCGAAAGACAAGCAACTGCAATCCTCGAAATGCGCTTGTCTCGCATCACGGGACTTGAGCGCGACAAGATTATTGCGGAGCATGCTGAAATCACAGTCACTATTGCTGACCTTAAGGACATTCTTGCAAAACCTGCTCGCGTCGCTGCATTGGCACGGGAGGAGTTTGTTGCATTGCGGGAAAGCCATGGAGACAGCCGTCGCACCGAGATCACCACCGATGCGGGCGAAGTCGATCTCGAGTCACTGGTGCCCCCCGCCGATGTCTTCGTGACGTTCTCGCAGGGTGGCTACATCAAGCGCGTTCTGCAGGATGAATTCAGGTCGCAGCACCGCGCGGGCAAAGGTAAAACGGGAGCCGCGTTGAAGGATTCCGATTTCGTGAAAGTCACGTTCCGTGCACACACGCACGATCACGTGTTGATGTTCTCGAATTTTGGAAAAGTGTATTGCTTCAAAGTGTACGAGCTGCCTGAGGCTCCGGCCAACGGTCGCGGCAAGTCGATTGCCCAGATTCTGACTCTCCAATCGGGCGAGCAGATCACAACGATGTTGCCCGTGAATGAATTCTCCGAAAATATGTTTGTCTTTATGTGCACGTCGCAGGGCACGGTGAAGAAAACGGAGCTCTCGGCATTCGCGAATATAAGAGCAACAGGTTTGCGTGCTGTGACGCTCGATGAAGGCGACTCTCTGGTTTCTGTTCGCATTACGAACGGCAAGAATCAGATGATTCTCACCAGCGCCAACGGCAAAGCAATCCGTTTCAATGAAGATGAAGTCCGTTCGATGGGACGTACCGCTCGTGGTGTGACCGGAATCAATTTGGAGGACGGCGATAGCGTTGTCGCGGCCGAGGTGGTGGATCCTGCCTCCAACGAGAAGCTTTTGGTGGTTACGGAGTTTGGATATGGAAAGCGCAGTGAGCTTGAAGAGTATCGACTGACAGGTCGCGCAGGTAAGGGTGTGAACGCCATTCGAGTCACCGAGCGCAATGGTAAAGTGGTTGCTCTCCTTTCGGTCTCGGATGCCGCCGACCTGATGCTGACGACGAACACAGGCCGTGTGCTTCGTATTCACACCACCAGTGTCAAGGTCATTGGTCGCCTGACGCAGGGCGTTTGCCTGATGCGCATTCTCGACGGTGAGCGCGTCGTCTCGGTTTCTAAGCCAAGTGAGTTTGATGATACGCCCGTGACACAACTGGAAGCTGCCGAGGAGATTGAATGATGAAAGACCCAAGATTGCACTTTTCTCTTGGGTTCATTTCTTCACTCATCCGCAATGGAGTGCCGGCAATGCTGGCGCTCGTTGTTTTTTGTTTGGGTTGCCAGCGCGTTGAGCTCCCCCAAATTGGCAATCGGATTGACTCTCCCATTGCTCTTGCCAGCCATCCTCGCGTGCCTGTGTCCTATGTTCTCAACGCCTCGTTGGGCGGAGAGTTTGAAACGGGATCGCTGCAGGCTTTTACGCAAGGCAGTGACGGGCGGCTGAATGTGCTTTCGAGCGTGAAGGTTCCTCGTTTGGGAACAGCCGTGGCTGTGGCTCCTTCCGGCGGGTTTCTCATTGCTGGTTTCTCGGGTTCAGGAGCACGGCTCCACGTGTATTCCTTGGATGCACAGGGTGTTCCCGCGCTGGCAGATAAAAATAATCAGCAGGATTTGCCCTCAGGCCGTGTGAGTCACGTGCAAATTGTCCAGTTGCCGGGTCGGTCGGATTGGGTTGTGGTGGTCACAATGGCAGACCGCAGCTTCGATGCTCAAGTCCTCGTCTATCAGTTCGACCCCGTGGCGGGTTTCACACGTCGCATGAGTGCACCGCGTGATTTTTACGTTCCAGACCGAGACAATCTTCTTGGAAACTACACGATGGCTTGGGGCTCGCCCGTTGTTTTTGAGAGCTTGGGACTCTTGGTTGCCTTCCCTTATGGCTCGTTGGGGTATTTGGGCATCAATCCGACGGCATTGGATTGGCTCTCAGGCAAAGCCTCCTCCGGCGATACACAATATGATTTACGCACTGTGTCTGCGCTTGTTGTCGATTTAAACCGCCTTTTGACCGGCAGCGCTGTGGAGTCTTCTGTCGGTTATGTTCCATTGGCTTTCAATGCCGAAGGTAAAAAAGGAGATGCAACCCAAGCATCAAACACGAAAGACAATGAGTCTTATGGTTTTCGTGTGTCCTATCAGTCAGCTTTGGCTCTGGATGCGCAAGGTTCCTTCTGTGAGCCCAATGCGCCGCTGTCAGCACTGGGAGTTCACACCGCCGTGGTTGTCACCAATACAGCTGCTGCAGACGTGATCGCGCTCAGCGGATTCAATTTGGTGGCAAACCAGCTGAGAGCGCAGCTCGATCAGAATAAAAAGCAGCCCGTCTTGGGTGATTTGGTTCAGTCCGCACCCGTGTCTCTGACACAGAAAATTCCTGATCTGGTGGACAGTGCGAAAGGTGAATCCATTCCGACGTTGGTGCCGCAGATGGGCTTAATCAAATCGGGCGGGCTGTGCACCTTGGCTCTTTTGCGCGTCGAGCAACGTCGGAGCAGCTTGGGAGAAGAGAAAAGTCGGATTCAGGTTGTGACGGCAGAAAACCCGGCCCAACAACTCCAAATCGAATCAGAGCGCCGTGGATTGGCTGCGATGACCATCAATGGCGACAGCCTGTTTGCTGGCTCTTTTGGTTCAAATCAAATACTGCAGTTCAAATTCGATGGCTCATCGTTACGGAGTGGAGGGGTTTTACCGTGAAGTTTTTTCTTGACAGCGCTGACATCAACGAAATTCGACAAATGGCTGATCTTGGGATCTGTGATGGAGTCACGACAAATCCCACCCTCGTGGCGAAGTCGGGCCAAGATTTTAAAACACTTTTGCAAGAAATTGTTCGTTTGATCCCCGGTCCTATTTCCGCGGAAGTCGTGGGGATGACGGCGAACGAAATGTTGGCCGAGGCTGAGGTTCTGGCAAAAATTCACGAAAATATTGTGATCAAGCTGCCTCTCACTCCGGAAGGTTTGAAGGCTTGCAAAGCCCTTTCTGCTCGCAATATCAAAACCAACGTCACACTCTGTTTTCAGGCAGGTCAGGCATTGTTGGCCGCAAAATGCGGTGCCACGTATATTTCGCCGTTCATTGGTCGTCTTGATGACATTTCCCAAGATGGTATGGCACTCATTCGTGAAATTCGCGCCATCTATGACAACTATGGTTACGAAACCCAGATTCTTGCAGCGAGTGTCCGCCATCCTCAGCACATCATTCAGGCGGCGATCGCGGGTTCCGATGTTGCCACCTGCCCATTCAAGGTCCTGATGTCGTTGTACCAACACCCCCTGACGGACAAGGGCTTGGCGAGCTTTATGGATGACTGGAAAAAGGCCAACCAAAAGCCGATCGCTTGATAATAGGGTCTTTTAGGCACCGCTTTTGAAATCACAGCGGTGTCTTACGGAGTTTCAGACAGAAAGCCCCCCTCTTGAGGGAGGCTTTTTTTTATTTGTTCAATTGTTTTTTGGTGATTATCAAAAAACGAGCAAAAAAGATTAAAAAGTGAGAAAGCATAGAAGCCGTGAATTTGTCCCGCTTAAAAATGATGCGTTTGGTGGTTTTTTTTCGGCCGGATTTGGCAAGCATTTTCAGTAAAAGCTAAAAAGTTTTTTTGGAAATTAACAAATGTAAATCTGAGGTGTGGATGCAGCTGATTTTTGTGCCCACGGGAAATGCGGGAAAACTTCGAGAATTTGAGCATGCCTTGTCGTTGCAAAATATAGGTTGCATCGGTTTGAATAAAATCCGAGGTTTTTCTGAAACACTTTTCGGTTGGCAAAATCCGGTCGAAGATCGGCAGACGTTTGTAGGAAATAATTATCAGAAATTAGTGGAAGCTCTCAGAGTCTTTCCTGAATTGGCCACCCGTGGAGTGACAGGCGTTCTTGTAGATGACTCTGGTTTGTGCGTGCCGCGGTTGAACAATTTGCCGGGAGTTCATTCGGCGACGTTCGCCGGTGAGCCTCGCGATGATCAGAGAAATCGCTCTTTTCTGATCGAGAAGCTCAAGACAGATCTGCAATTGAGTGGTGATGAGAAGGTTCCCGGCTTTTTTGTTTGCTCGCTTCTTTATGCTGAAAAATCTGGTCCACAAAATGAGATGAACCGTCATCCAACACTTTCACTCGAAGGACTTTTGGAGCATCTGGAGAAAGGTGAGCCTGCTTTTTTTGAGAGGGCAGCGGCTCGGTTCGGCGTGGCACATTCGGCTGTTTTCTCGCAGCGTTTCTTTCTGCAAAGCCAAGGTCAGGCTTTTGATGTGCGTTTGGTGATGGGTTTTTGTTTGGGAGGCGTCGGGGTGCAAGAGCAGCAACTTCTTGAAGGCGAAGGCCATGGCTATGATGCCATGTTTTATCCGAGCGCACGCACGGGATTGTCTTTTGCGAGCATTCCACTGGCAGAGAAAAACACCATGAGCCACCGATCAGAAGCGCTGCGCGGCCTTATCGCAACGGAGAAATCTCATACTGCTCCATATGAAATTCAGGAGCTGTTTTGAGGATGACTTTCTTGGCAAAGCGCTCCCGCACCTCTTGAACGAATTCGGCATCCTCTTCACACAGCCGATCGATGACCTGAGGATGTGCTTTCAGTACGAATGTTTCCGAGGGAATCTTTGAAAACTCGCGCGCGAGTTCGCGAATGATGTCATAGGAAACGGTGATGGGGCTTTTGATTTCGCCTTTGCCTTCACAGTAGGGGCATGGGGCGCAGAGCTTTTGTGACAGGCTTTCCTCGGTGCGTTTTCTTGTCATCTGCACCAAGCCCATTTCGGAGATTCGAAGGGCCGAGTTTTTCGCTTTGTCCTTTTTCAACTCTTCCGTCAGAGCGTTGAAAACCCGATCGCGGTCGTCGGCTCTGTCCATGTCGATGAAGTCGAGAATGATGATACCGCCGATATTTCTCAGACGCAGCTGAAGAACTATTTCTTTCACTGCCTCCATATTTGTGCGGACAATGGTGTCGCCCAATGACTTTCCACCCACGAAGCGTCCTGTGTTGACGTCAATGGCCGTGAGAGCTTCTGTGCGCTCGATGACAAGGTAGCCACCCGATTTGAGCCACACCTTTGATCCCAACGCGCGCGCCACTTCAAGTTCAATGCCGTAGGCGTCGAAAACTGCCGTGTCGCTCTGATAGAGCTGAACTTGGGCCCCCAACTTCACAGAAAAGCGATTGAGGAATCGGACTACGTCCTCATAAATTTCTTTGTTGTCGATGACGATTCTCTCAAGATCGCGTGAAATCAGATCGCGGGTCGCACGAAAAACGAGATTCAGGTCTTCATGCACGAGGCTCGGGGACGGCGTTTTGGCTGCCTTCGCTTTGACGTTTTCCCAGAGCTTAAGAAGGAAATCGATGTCTGCCGTGAGTTTCTCGTCAGACACACCCTCGCTCGCCGTGCGGACGATGATCCCCATGCCGTCTGGTCGGACTCTCTGAACAATATTTCTTAGCCGCGTGCGTTCATCTTCATTTGAAATGCGCCGGCTGATGCCGATGTGGTTGATATTGGGCATCAGAACCACATAGCGGCCGGGGAAGCTCAGATAGGTGGTGATGCGCGCGCCTTTGGTTCCGATGGCATCTTTGGCAACCTGAACGAGGACTTCCTGCCCCTCTTTGACGAGATCGGCAATTTTGAAAAAGCGCTGCGGGCGTTGGCTTGAAGGTGGCGCCGCGTCGCCTGAAGCAGGAATGGGGCCTTCGGCGGTGAGATTCACCAATGTCTTGTCTTCATCTTCCATGAATTCAGGAAGTTCGTTGGCGGGCCCGCCGGGGGGTTGAATGTCGCCCCCATAAAGGAAAGCGGAGCGCTCGAGGCCAATGTCCACGAACGCACTTTGCATCCCCGGCAGAACACGCAAAATGCGGCCCTTGAAAATGCTTCCCACGATGCCGCGCTCTTTTTGTCTTTCGATGTAATATTCTGCGACGTGTCCGCCCTCAATCAGGGCAACGCGTGTTTCAAACGCCGATGCGTTGATGATCAGCTGCTTTCCGGTCATGTTTCAATCTTTCAGAAAAAGTTCAAACTTGCGACTTAAGTCAGAGGGTCTTCAGATTGTCCTGTTGAGACAGGACGCGACAGACCACCTCACTTGTGTCGGGAAGTGAACCGAACAAATTCCTCGCAGTTTCCCGAACACCCGACAGTTTGTCTGTGAACTCAGGCTCTTGCTTGGAACTCTCCTTCAGCTTAACCCAGCGGTCGAGAAATTGAAACAACTCGTTTGGATTTGAAAAAGTCAAAGCGCCACCGGCGTTCACGAGCTGTTGTGCTTCCAAAGATCTTCGTGTTCGGCTGCCGAAGAGAGTCACGGTGCCATGCGCTGCGGGTTCAAGAACGTTGTGCAATTGGCCGTCAAAACCTCCTCCGACAACCGCCAGGTCGGCAAACGCATAGGCCTCGGCCAAGAAACCAAAACAATCAAGAAGGAGCACCCAAGGTCGACCCTGTGCTGTGAGCTTTTCCGACGAAGGAAGCGGCACGTTTTGCGTGAGGCGTGATACAGATGCACCGGTGGCAATGAATCGCTTTTCCAAAGATGCAATTGTTTTTTCGTCCACTTCGGAGGGAGCCACGAGGAAGATTTCATTTTTAGTGTTTGACGACAAACAACGTTCGATGACTTCGGTCTCATCGTCATGCGGGGACCCGAACACAATCACTGAGGCCTGCGCGGATGTGCGTCTTTCTTGGATCAGTGTTCGGCAGGCGAGCATCCGTTCGGATGAGGGCGCTTGGTGAGCGGACTGGGCGCGTTCTTTGGCTCGCGACCATTTGGCATCACCTGCGACAAAGAGCTTTTTCTTCGTGATTCCAAGTGATGTGAGCGCCTGACCGTCTTCTTCTGACACCACGAAAATGCAATCGGTGAATTGGAACCAAAACGCTTTGATGCGACGGGAAAGAAAAACAGGCCCCACTGCCCGCGCTTCGTTGATGGTGGCTGCCACAACGGCACAGGCACAGCCACGATCTCGCAGTGTGTGGATGAGCATGGGCCAGAAGTCATAGCGCACGAGAAGAAGGCGTTTGATTTGAAGTGCAGTGAGCGCTTTCACATAAGCGCTGGGGTTTTCGAACGGAAGACTGGTGGCTGCAAGTAAACCCGGACAGTTTTTTACAAATGATCTTGCGCTGGGTGAGAAGTATGTGAGGAAAAAATAAACGCCGTGTTTCTCATGCAATGATCTCAGGATGGGGATGATCTGTTCCAGTTCGCCGGCACTCGCCACATGGACCCAATAGATAGGACTGTCTTTGGCTTTCGCGCTGTTGTTTCTGTTTGCAACGGCGTCGGCAAGTGTATTTTCCCAGTGAGTTTTATCACGCTCACGGAAGAAAATTTTTGTCTTCTCGCCGCCGAAAAAACAAATGAAACGGCCGCACTTTTGAATGAGGCCAAAAAGAATACAACTCGCGATCGCAAGACAATGAAGCATCATGGCAGGCGATCTTTGAGTGGGACAAATTTGAGATCCACCGGACCCGTGTACATCGACAGAGGGCGGTAAAGGCGGTTGTTCTGCCTGAGCTCGATGATGTGCGAGCACCATCCGACAATGCGCGCGACAGCAAAAATGGACGGGAAAAGCAGCGGCTGAATACCGAGCCGCCGGTAAACGGCACCACTCCAAAAATCAACGTTGATGTGTATCGGACGGTGCTTTTGTTCAAAATGGATCCGTGCGCGTTCGGCAATCCGGCGGAGGGCAAGAATGTCGCGCGGATTTTTCTCGTTGTGCGACAATTGCATGAGCAGATCTTCAAAAAGCACTGCGCGCGGGTCCGTCTGTTTGTAGACGCGGTGCCCCATACCCATGACTTTTGCGCCACGCGCGAAAAGATGATCCAGATAGGAATCCACGTCGCCCCATTCATCAATATCGGCGAGCATTTCGACAACTTGTTCGCTGGCTCCGCCATGCAAGGGGCCGCTCAAAGCGCCGACAGCGGCGCTGGTGGCTGCGTACATGTTGGTGAGGGTGGACGCGACGGCGCGCGCGGTGAACGTGGATGAATTGAACCCGTGGTCCATTTGCAGAATGAGCGCAATGTCCATAGCCCGTGCTTTTTCCGCTGACGGAACCTGTCCGGACAACATGTAGAGGAAGTTTTCTGCGTGGGTGAGATCTTCCCGCGCAGACAAAAGACTTGCACCCTGTTGCATGCGATAAAATGACGCAAGTATGATGGGTGTTTGGGCGATGATCCTCATCGCCAGCCCCAGCAGCGTTTCTTCTTCGGAGTATTTGGGGCCGGGGTCGGTGCATCCAAGGGCCGCCAGAGCCGTTTGTAAGGCAGACAGCGGGGCTGTTTGTCTCGGCAGCTCTTGCAGGATGCGGATGATTTTTTCCGGTGTGTGGGAAAGCTGCCGGAGTTTCCATGTGAAGGCATTGAGCTGCTCTGACGTGGGCAAGTGCCCGCACAGGAGCAGGTAGGCCACTTCTTCAAAGGTTGCCTTCTTTGCCAATTCTTCGACCCGATAACCGCGGTAGTAAAGCCGGCCATGTTGTCCATCAACCCAACTGACAGAGGTTGTATCGACCACAAGGTCATCCATACCCCTTTTGATGAACTGATTTTGAGAGATTGGGTCTTGAGCCATTGAGTCCCCTTCTTTGACCACCTAGCTTTGATTTGTTACCACGTCGCGACGGAAACTGAGAAACAACCAGACCAAATTGAGGACGGTGTCATGGAGATTTTGCCCCTCGAGCGTCCCTTGCTTGAACTCAGCAACCGCATCGCAGAGTTGCGAGCGCACGCCCGACAAACCCAACTCAACGGAAAAAATGAAAAAGAGCTGCGGAGTGAAATCAGCGCTTTTGAAGAGCAGTTCGAAACACTTGCCAAACAGATTTTTGCCAATTTGACACCCTATGAAATCACACAGCTGAGTCGCCACCCGCACCGCCCTTACACCCTCGATATCGTTCACCAGTTGTGTGACGACTTCATCGAACTGCAGGGTGACCGCAATTTCATGGATGACGCATCTATTGTAGGCGGTCTTGGCACCTTCCGTGGCCACCGCGTTGTTTTTGTCGGCCACCAGAAGGGGCGTGGAACAAAAGAAAACATGAAGCGAAATTTCGGTATGCCGCGCCCCGAGGGCTACCGCAAAGCACTGCGCCTGATGAGCTTGGCTGAGCGTTTCAAGCTCCCTATTGTGACGTTCATCGACACTCCGGGGGCATACCCGGGTATTGATGCCGAAGAGCGCGGCCAAAGCGAAGCGATTGCGAAGAACATTATGGTGATGTTCAAGCTCGGAGTTCCAATCATCTCCGTAGTTGTAGGTGAAGGGGGAAGCGGCGGAGCACTGGCCATTGGCGTCGGTAACCGTGTTCTCATGCTTCAATACAGCACTTACAGTGTCATTTCCCCGGAAGGGTGTGCGTCGATTTTATGGAAAGACGGAGCGCAGGCCGATCGCGCTGCCGCCGCTCTGGGTGTCACGGCCGATCACGCCAAGAAATTGGGCGTGGTTGATGAAATTATTCCCGAACCTTTGGGAGGCGCACACTGGAAGCCCACCGAGGCCATTGCTACGCTGGGCAACGTCATCGAGCGGCATCTTCTCGAATTGGGTCAGATGTCCTCGGAGCAATTGAGACGGCAACGGCACCAGAAGTTTGCTTTGATGGGGAGAGTGGAGGCCCGCGAACCTGTGTCGCCCTTCAGAACCGAAGCGGCCCCCGTTCCCGCATGGACCCAGACATGGGAGCAGCTCTCCAAATCGTCTCCTTTTGCCGGAGACGCGTTGCCATCATGACCTCTCCCCTTTCGAACGAAGAAAGTCCAAAGGTGATCACCATCGACGGACCGGCCGGCTCGGGGAAGAGCACCGTGTCGCGGTTGCTCGCTCACCGGTTGGGTTGGATCTACGTCACAACCGGTGCGATTTATCGGACCCTCGCGTTGATGCTTTTTGAGGCAGGAACGGGTGTTCAAGATCGCGGATCGATTGAGCGCTTTGTTGCCTTTCTCTCCGAACGTTACCGACAAGATCCGCGAAGTGGCCGCGTTTTTTTGGGTGAACGCGAAATCACACACGAAATCCGAACCCCGTTTGTGTCCGAGCAAGCCAGCCTCGTGGCGCAGGATGAGTTGGTCCGAAGACGCCTCTTACCAGTGCAACGTAAAGTTGTTTTGGATTGCAATGGGGCGGTTGTGGACGGTCGTGACATGGGGACAGTTGTATTTCCTGACGCGCCGCTGAAAATATTCCTGACAGCTTCGCCAGAGCAAAGGGCCAACAGGAGGATGGAGGAACTGCGCGCTCAGAATCTTGAGCCCAGTTTGGAAGAACTCCTTCGAGAGATTCACGAGCGGGATGCCCGTGATGCGAATCGATTGGTGGCACCGATGCGCGCGGCCGATGATGCTGTTCTGCTGGATTCCACCGAAATGGAGCCCAATGCTGTTGTCCGCGCTGTGCTCAGGCTGTGCGTAGATCGTGGTTTGGTTCCTGGTCTGGAGGAATCCTGAGCAGCGAAACCTCTGTTTTTTAAAGTGAGGAGCGGCGATGGGTGAGCAGACGACGAACGTGGATTCCTTGAATTGGCTCTCTGTTCTCACGAACGGCGGTCCAGTGGGCGTACTTATCTTGGTGCTGCTCATCTTACTTTCGATTGCCACATGGGCAGTGATCTTTGAGCGATGGAGAGCGCTGCGCCAGCTGCAAAACTCTTCTGATGACTTCATGCAGGAATTTTGGGATTCCAAGAGTCTGTCTGAACTCAACGGCAAGCTCAAAGAGTTGGAGTATAGCCCGGCACGTGAAGTGTTTCGCTCGGGTTACAATGAAATGGTGCGTGTTCTGCAGGTGCGAGAAAAGCGTGGCATGTCGTTGAGTGTTCCGTTGTCTATCGACACCGTGCGTCGTGCCTTGTCCAAGGCGAGAGTTCTCGAAGAATTGCAGCTGTCAAAAAACATGACCTTCTTGGCTGTTTCGGCATCTGCGTGCCCATTCATCGGGCTTTTCGGAACCGTCGTTGGGATCATCCGCGCCTTTCACGATATCGGCCAAACGGGTTCTTCCAGTTTGGCTGCAGTGGCACCGGGGATTTCCGAGGCCCTCATTGCGACCGCACTTGGTTTGGCGGCAGCCATTCCTGCTGTCGTGGCGTACAATTTTTTCAACGGAAAAGCGCGTCAACAAATTCTCGGTTTAGAGGGTTTTTCGACAGATTTTTTGAATATTCTTGAAAGACACTTCAACCTTGGCAGAGCCGGTGATTCGGCTGCCGGCACTTCAGCTTCGGGAGCTCCATTTCAACCCGTCGGCGAATCCTGATTTTTCATTGTTTCAGCAAATGAAGGGGATGCAAGATGGCGATGAGAACCGGTGACGGTGAGGGACATGAAGCCGGCCTTTTAGGACGCAGCTCACTGCTGGCCGATATCAATATCACACCATTTGTTGATGTGATGCTCGTGCTTTTGATTATTTTTATGGTGACAGCTCCGTTTGCAGTCTCCGGTGTTGATATTCAACTCCCGAAGGCAAAGGCCAAAACTCTGAGTTTGGGTCAAGATCCGGTGGTGGTCTCTGTTTCCACCGACGGTGAGTTTTATTTGGGAAAGAAAGCAGTCAAGGCGAAGGAGCTTTCGGAAAAAATACAAACGGCAATTGCCGGTCAGGAATTGCCCACGGTTTTCATCCGAGCCGATCGCGACGTTGTTTATGCCCGTGTCATGGAAGCCATGGCTGCGGCACAAACTGCTGGAGCTAAAAAGATCGGTATGATGGGTGAAGGGACGGGCAGCGGAACAAAGGCGCGTTGACGAATGGCAAGGGAAAAATCCAAAAAAACCAAAAAAGGACAGACCTTGTTTTCATTCCCTGCGGTGGACAGCGGTATGATGGTCTGGCCAGATGGTTTGACCGCTCCTCTCATCGCATCCGAGCCCGATGTTTTGTCACTGGAACAAATGTCAGATGCAGCGCCACCGCCCGAACCTCACCCCGATGTGTCGTTCGCGGCTCGCTTCTCATTGACCGCTGAACCTCGCGTCGATGACCATGCTTTTGGGCAGAGATTGAAAGCTGAGGTTTTGGGCGATGATGGCTTTGGTCCTTGGCCGCTCGGTTTTTCCATTCTCTGGCACACGGTCATCGTGACGATGATCTTCGGTTTTGTTCAATTTGCCGAAGTGAAAAATTCATTTGAAGAAAATTTGAATGAGCCCATCGAAGTGAACTTTGGGATGTCTCTCGATGCAGGTCGAGCCTTGCCCGATGGCAAAACCGCAGATCACCTCAGTGAAGCGGAGGCAACCAAATCGCTTCAGCAATTGCCGCAGCTTCCTAAATTGTTGGCCGTCGATGCGGCCACTCCGCCGCCGGCTGAAAATGCATTGGCTTTTCCTCAGGCGGGGCCACCCGCGCCGAGCCCCACGTTGGCCCCAGCCGCAACAGCAAGTCCAAAGCCAGTCGAGAAGGTCACACCGGGACCGGTGGTGCAGCAGGTCGATCCTTCAGCAGCCAAGAAGATGAAGTTGGAGGAGCTCGCCAAACGACTGGAAAAAGAACAAAGGACGGTTGGGGCCAAAGACAAGGCCGGTGTCAAGAACGGACCGCAACTCGATTCATTCAAACGACCTATGGATATTCCGATTTCACCTTTGGGGAAGGACATTCCCAAGGCACCCTCTGTGCTGGGACAATCGGGAATGCTGTCAGGAAAAGTGAGTGCGCAGGTTAAAAGTCAATACGCTCAGGCAGCAGCTCTGCACATGAAGAAATTCTGGAGTTTGCCAGATGTTTTGATGTTTGAAGCAAAGCTTGAAGTGGTGCTCGGCTTTGAGATCAACAGCGCGGGGCGTATTATGGGCCGGGTCAAGGTGGTTCGAGGCAGCGGCAATGCTCGGTTTGATGAAGAAGCCATGAGGGCTTTGGAATCCGCCGGTCCGTTTCCTGATCTTCCCAGAGAGATGGGTACGAAGCTGTCCTTGCGCATGAAGTTTTCGCCACAGAGCATCAATTTTTAGGAAGAAAATCATATGCGATTTTTGAAAGTCGGGCATGCGGTTCTGTTGCAGGCACTTAGTTTGGTGATTCCGGTTTGGGTGGTGTGTTCTGTGATGCCCGCGGCAAAAGCTGTAGCCGCGGAATCTACGGACAACGAGCTTTTTATTGATGTGGGTCGTGCCGGCTCGCGCAAACTCAAAATGGCCATTCCGGTGTTTGGCGCCGATGCAGGTACCAGCGTGACCGATGCTGATAAAGAGTTCGCGGCTGAGCGTTTGTCAGATATTTTTTCTTTCACCAATTCATTCGATTTTGTGCCTGCATCCAGTTATCTGGCGAAGGGAAAAATCGCTTCCAAGCCCATCCAGTATGATGAGTGGACCCCGATCCAAACTGAGGCGGTGATTTTCGGAAAATTCGTTCCCAGTGCGGTGAATGGCAAGTTCACCTTGGACCTGCGCTTCTACGACATCAAGCGCCGCCAGCAATTGCTCGGGGTCAGATACTCTGATTTTGAAGTCAGCGATTTGGAAAGGGTGTTGCGTCGATTTGCCGACAAATGTTTGGAAAAACTGACCCGAGACAAGGGTATTTTTTCAACCAAGTTGGCCTTTGCAGGCGCAAGAAAACAGGGTGACCTGAGGCAAATTTTCATTTCCAATTTTGACGGTTCCGGACTCAGGCAAATCACCAACAATGGCTCAATCAATATGAGCCCGTCTTGGTCGCCCGATGGAACAAAGCTCACCTACACCTCGTTCCGTGAGGGCAAAGCGGATATCTATGTTTATAATTTACTGACCCAAAAAACATCGAAATTGACCAGCGGCTTTGGGAATAACTCGGGTGCAAATTGGCATCCGGACGGTCGTAAGATTGCGTTCTCCGGAAGTCATTCCGGCCTGACGAGTATTTTTACGGTCAGTGCGATTGATGGGAGCGATCGCAAGTCCTTCATTTCGGGAAGCGGACTCGAAGTGGAGCCCGCTTATTCACCCGATGGTGCCAAAGTGGCATTTGTCAGCGGCCGTTTTGGTAATCCGCATCTTTTCATTCGCGATCTGAGAAGCGACAGTGACACACGCATCACCTATGCAGGCTGGTACAACTCGTCACCTTCGTGGAGAGCGGACAGTCGTAAGCTCGCCTTTGCCGGCTACGACAGGGATATCGATCGTTATGACATCTTCACAGTGAATCCCGACGGCAGACAGATGGAACGTCTGACGCTCGACCAAGGAGACAATGAAAAACCTTCATGGTCTCCCGATGGTCGCTATATTGTTTTTCAATCCAACCGAGTGGCGAAAGGGCGCGGCAAAGCCAACACCTACAAGCTTTACATCATGAACCGTGATGGCGGGAATGTCAGGGCTCTCAACATTCCTCTCCATGATGCTGTGATGCCGGCGTGGAGTCCTTTTATTGATTCAGTCGATTGAGGTTTTCTGATGCGGATCACACGGGTTTATACAAAGACAGGCGATCAGGGCAGTACGAGTTTGGCTGATGGTTCAAGGGTTTCTAAAGCCGATCGGCGTTTGGAAACTTATGGGACTGTCGATGAGCTGAATGCCATCGTCGGGCTGTGTCGCAACACGGCGGTTGCCCTTGGGGCATTGCCTGAAGAGCAGAGGTC
>JBEGJP010000009.1:0-19978 GCA_041184525.1 Pseudomonadota bacterium
ATAGAGAATAAAACGACGTATAATTCAATAAAATTAGAACTCGCTCTCGAGTGTAAGTGCTACAGTCTCGACAACAGTTCTCGGGCAGGTAATATAAGTCGACTCGTTGCGCGCCTGCGCCCTTGGGGGTTTGGGATATTCGTAACCATTTCGTATAACTCGGAACCGGCATATCAGGAGATCGTCGACGACGGTCTCCCGTGGCCATTGTTTGTGGTTTGGTTATGTTCCGCATTCTTTTAGATGCCGGGTTCGCGGGATAGGAGTTGTTTCAAAATGACTGAAAGAAAACTTTCCGTTGAATTAAGAATTGCTCAAGAAAAGTCGAATATGAGCAAAAGGAGCCGAAAATCTATCAATCAGTAATTTTCGTATCAAAATAGTAATTTGGCATCCATTGCTCTTGGTTGGAAAAAAGATTCCATATTTCTGCCATGACAGGCTTAATCTGATCAGGTTCCGAAACACCAAGGCTAGAAAGAATTGCGAACCTAAACGAGTGTTTGTGTTCCAGTGTAAACAACTCATTTCTTGTAAGTAGTTTTTGGATGAATGCGACGTTCGGTGGTCGGTCAAATTTTCCGCCTGCTCCTCTATTGCATGCTTTGCAGGAAATGACGAGATTCCATATTCCATTGATGTTTATACCTGTCAGCTTTCGATCAATGGATGCTCTCGCTAGTTGTGACAATGGCAGAAGATGGTCTACATCAGCAAAGTCGTCGTCACTGTTCTCCGTTTTTGTTCGCAAAGTTCTGTTGCAATAAAAACAAAGACCTTTTTGATATGGCAATAGTGAATCGACAGCTGATCTGAGATTGATTCTTGCATTCTTGTTGGTGTGTTCAATAAGCAGACCTGTGGTTTCATCGTAGCTGATGATACTTGGGCTGAGGCCTATTCGCCATGCCTCTTCAACGACTCGCCATCGCGCTTCGTTCTCTTCCTCAAGTATTTTCTTGAACCTTTGATCGCTCAGGGTCCTTAGAAAAATATCTGAGAGAATGATTTCTTTTTTAATTCGGTTGTTTTCGAATAGTCTGCTTGTCGTACCGAGGGTTCCGCTCCCAATGTTCTGAAATGCATCAAAGACGTATCGGGGCATTATTTTTCGGGCAACATTTAGCAGTAAATTTAGGTCCTTTTTACCCTGACTGACCTCAATGCATGTTCGTATGAGTTCACCCTGTTTACTTCCTTGCTCTTGAAAAGGATGCGTCAACGTATGTCTCAGCAGTGCTTTCGCAAAATCTTCGACCAAGTCGTCATATCCGATTCTAGATTCGACTTTTTGCTTAGTGATTGCTTCACAAAGTGCGAATTTGTATGTGGCGGTATTTTTTCCAAAGAGAATTACGCTTCGAATTGAAGACATCTCACCTGGCGTTTCTTCAAGGTATTGCAACACTGCTGCTTGTTTGATAGCAGACATCATTACCCCTCGCGTATCACTGGATGGTATGAAGTCGAAAACGGAAGAATTTTACGATTCGAATGCAGAGACATTCTCGAGCTCCACTTTGCACCTCGATTTGTCGGATCTATATTTCCAATTCTTGAGAAATTTGACACGTGGTAGAGCAATTCTCGACGTTGGTTGTGGTTCAGGTCGTGATTCGAAGTTTTTCTATGAAAATGGGTTTTCTGTGACCTCGATTGATTCATCGTCAGAGATGGTGAAGCTGGCAATTCGCAACACCGGTTTGACGGTTTTAAAGATGAATGTCGAGGAGATTGATTTTGAATCTGCATTCAACGGAATTTGGGCTTGTGCGTCTCTACTTCATATCCCCAGCGCAACGCTGCCTTCCGTTTTTTTGAAGTTGGCACGAGCACTCAAGCAAGGCGGCATTCTTTATTGTTCGTTCAAGTATGGGGCTTTTGAGGGTGAAAGGAACGGACGGTATTTCACCGATCTCGTTAGCGACAGATTAGACGCTCTTGTCTCAGGAAGTGGTCTGGTGCTTGAATCGCATTGGATCACGGAAGATCTTCGGCCGACTCATTCAAATGAGAAATGGTTGAACAGCATTTTTTTGAAGAAATAGGCTTCCCTGTTCTGATTGGTTGCGGCCTCTTTTGCGGCCAATGGCGGAGAGAAATGAGACCAAAAAGTGAGGTCTCGAAAATTTTCCCGTTGAGCGTGGCCGCAAATGGCCGCAAATCGATTTCCCAAAACAAAAAGCCCAAGCACTTCTTGTGCTTGGGCTTTACATGGCGGAGAAGGGGGGATTCGAACCCCCGGTACCTTTCGGTACGCCTGATTTCGAATCAGGTACGTTCAGCCACTCCGACACCTCTCCGCAGCTGTGGGGGCTTGGTACCATAGCCGGACGGAGCTTGCAAAGGAGGCGGGCGCGGGTCGAGGGGCAAAGTGGGCTGGTGTGGGTCCTCGAGGCTTTTCCTGTCTCCTTGCAGTGTTGGGAGCGCTCAGCGCGCTTGACCACACTGTAGCCACCTGTAGAGCGTCGCTTGCGAATCGCCATGAGCTTTCAGCTCTAGGTAGACAGAGTTCCCAGCGAGCTCCGGAGGAACTGAGAGTTTGACGTCCGCATTGCTGTCACGGCCCGTAAAAATGAAATGGCTCCATGTGGTCGAGGTTTTAGCCACGCGAAACTCACCGTCCGCGACGTCGGGATGCGAGGGGGTGGCGAAGGAGTATTTGAAGGTCCCTTCGCTTCCGTCTTGGCGGAGGTCGAGTTCGAACCGGGTGCTGGTGGTTGGGTCATTCAATGTGCAGAGAAAGCGAGGCCCAGCGTGTGCATAAGATGTGGAAAAGAGGGTGGCGGCAAGCGTGCAGATGGCGGAGATGTTTTTGCGGGATAAGGTTTTCATGACTGTGAGCCCCCGAGTTTGAATACGGCGACGGTGCTCTACTGCGCCGCGGATAGAGTTGCAATCAAAAAGAAATTCATACCTCTCATCAGGCCGGCGGGCCGAAAATTGCATTAAGCGTCAGATTTGTGCAAAAATAAAAATAATAATCGCGGGTGCTTAAGCTTATATTTACACAATTCAATTAAACGCTTGAATAGTTCGCCCGATGAGGTTAATGTCGGGGTAAAGACTCGCAGGAGGTATTCATGACCTGTTTGAAGATGAACTGTACGGATTTCATGGCTCGCTTCCGAGCAGCACCTGCGGGAAGCGCGTTGATGCTCGATGTGCGCAACAACGACGAAGTTGCAACGGGTATGCTTCCCGACGCTGTCCACATTCCATTGGGTGAGCTCGAGCAACGCCTCACGGAGCTCGATCGCTCCAAAGAAATTTATCTCTACTGCCGCAGCGGCGCTCGAACACAATTGGCCTTTGAGATTCTCAAGGAGGCTGGCTTTCCGAACCTCATCTGTTCAGTGCAGGGTGGCTACGATCTTTTGAAGACGCTGTAAGGAGAGTGCATCATGAGCCGTTTGATATTTGAACAATACATTGATGACGACACCTCCACCTACACATTCCTGATTGCCGATGCGGACACCCGCGAAGCGGCATTGGTCGATTCTGTGCGTGAGAACGTCGCTTTCTATAAAAAAAGAATCGAAGAATTAGGGTTGATGCTGACATACTTGCTCGAAACGCATGTGCATGCCGATCACGTGACGGGCAATGGTCTATTGCAAGATGCGTTTCCTCACGCTCAAGTGGGATTGAGTTCCAAGGCGAACGTGACGTTTCCTCACATTCCGCTTTCGGACGGCAGCGTTTTAAAAGTGGGTGAAATCGAAATCAAGACGTTGTTTACTCCGGGACACACGAGCGAAAGCATCAGCTTTCTCGTGGACGGCAATCGCCTGCTGACGGGAGATGCTTTGTTCATCAATTCCTGCGGTCGCACTGACTTTCAAGCCGGCGATTCGAAGCTCATGTATCAGAGTTTAAAGCGTCTTGCTGCTCTGCCTGCTGAAACTCTTGTTTATCCGGGGCACGACTACAACAAGCGATGGGTGTCTTCGATTGCAGAGCAACTTCAAACCAACAAATTGCTCTCCTTGTCGGAAGTGGAATTCGTGGCTGAGCTGGAAGGCTGGAAGTTGCCCCCACCCCGCAAGATCAAGGAATCGGTTCCCGCGAATTTGCTCAATGGGCGCAGTCCGGCCGAAGCACGCGGTGCAGAGGCTCAGAGATGATCACACCTCTGTTCATTGTCGGGATTCTTTTGAGCCTTCTCATTGGAGTTTCGCTTGGACTCTTGGGCGGCGGGGGAAGTATCCTCACTGTCCCGATTTTGCATTATGTGTTTGGTATTGATGCTGGGAATGCCACAGCGCTTTCATTGTGCGTGGTCGGGCTCTCGGCTGCTTTGGGAGCCATCACCTATGCCAAACGCCGTGAAATTGCGTGGCGCGAAGGGCTCGTTTTTTCTCTGCCGAGCTTTTTTGCTGTTTATAGCATGCGACGGTATGTGCACCCTGCGCTGCCGCATCAATTCAACTTTCTAAATTTTACGATTGGCAAAGACGCACTCATCCTCCTTGTTTTCAGTCTCATCATGTTGCTCGCTGCAGGTGCGATGATCCGGCCGGCACGTTCGAATTCCGGAGGTTCATTTGAGATGAGCCTCTCTCGCGTTTTGCAAATTGTGTTGCAAGGAGCTTTGGTCGGTTGCGTAACGGGATTTGTGGGAGCAGGTGGAGGATTTTTGATTGTCCCCGCGCTGGTTGTTCTCGTGGGGCTCGATATGAAACGCGCGGTGGGAACCTCTCTGGCGGTCATTGCGTCCAACTCGCTGGTTGGATTTTCCGGAGCCTTGATGGCGGGCATGACAGTTGATGTGACCGTTCTGAGCACTGTCACGGCAGCTTCGCTTGTTGGAATGTTGGTGGGCACAAAACTTGTTGCGAAAGTATCGAGTGCTCAATTGAAACCTGCGTTCGGATGGTTTGTGTTGGTCATGGGAACTTTCATTCTTTTGAAGGAGACACTGTTCAAATGATGATGGCATTGTATGGCGGACTGGTGATTGGACTGGCGGCTGCCCTGCTGATGATTTTCAATGGTCGCATCATGGGGGTCAGCGGCATTGCGGGAACCTTTGTCACAATGCTTTTCACTCCGCGCACCCGTGCGGTGGACGTGGGAGAATTTTCATGGCGGGGTGCATTCTTAGGCGGAATGTTGCTCGGTGGGTTTTTCCTTCTCCGCTATTCGACCATTTTTGAACAAGCAGAAATGGTGACCACACATCCGGCTGTCTTGCTCACGGCAGGCTTGCTGGTGGGAATTGGGACACGCATGGGCTGGGGCTGTACCAGCGGGCATGGCATTTGCGGCATTGCTCGATTGTCCGGTCGCAGCGTGATTGCAACAATGGTGTTTATTGCTGCGGGAATGGTGGCCGTGGCGATTGTGAATGCCCTTCTGAAGAGTTTCGGGGGATTTTGAAATGCACACCACGACACGTCGTTCTCTCATCGCTGTGATTTCGGGAGTTCTCTTTGCCGTGGGTCTGGGCATTTCCGGTATGCTCAATCCAGCCAATGTGCGCGGCTTTCTGGACATTCTGGGTGAATGGAAGCCTGCGTTGATGTTTGTGATGGTAGGCGCCATTGCCGTTTATGGCATTGCAAACCAAATTGCCTTGCGCATGAAGAAGCCCGTTTTGGAATCCGATTGGGGACATTTGCCACGCCCCGGTTTCGACTTTCCCATGCAGGCCAAAGTGGGGGCCGTCTTGTTTGGGATCGGTTGGGGCCTCGCCGGACTTTGCCCGGGACCGGCGATTGTCTCGCTGGTGAGCTTGAATCCCAGCGTTCTGCTCTTTGCAGTGTCCATGTTCGCAGGTTTTTACGGTTTTGCTTTTTACGAGAGTCGGAAGAAGGCCGCGTCGAAGTGACTCACTTGCTTTGCGGAGTGCTATAAGGAGTTCCTTGCGGTGCGGCTGTTCGCACACAGCGCATCGCTTCGGGAAAAGCCTTGGGGTGCCCCGCTTTTTCAGAGCCCGCCAATCGTGTGAAGGTCACGCCGGAGTTTGCAGGCAGATTCCAGAACGCCACTCGCTTGGCCTCGAGCAGAGCCTGTGTGCGATCGTCGCGCACGCACGGATCGCTGATGTTCTCGCAGAGTCTTTTTTCTGGTCCAGTCCAGCGCGAACATTTTTTCGCGACTTCATTTGAAACTGGGAACTGATTGAACACATTTTCCACTGAGGCCAAGGCATCGGCCATACTGGCTTTGGGTGAACGTGTCTTTGCCGGCACTTTGGCCAGTGCAGCCGATGTGCCGCTGATCTGAAGTGCACCATAGTTGTCAATGTAAACAAAGGCGGAATTCAGCTCCTGCCAGCCGGGGATCTGGATTTTGATATTGTCGAGTCGGCCGTAGGCATACCACGACTCAGGCGAAGCATCGTCAATCCCTTCGGAGGCATGCATGCGTTCCAATTCTTCGCTGTCGAGGAAGGAAATCCAAACTTCACTTTCTGCTCCGCTGCTGTAAGCAAAACCTGCGGGGAAGCTGCCGTTCACGGGAACGAAGTGCGCTGCATGCACCACTTCGAAATTCTTGATGGTGCCCTTAAGAACAGGAATGACGGCCCATCCGCGTGCGAACTTTTCGCTCATGAACTTGCGGGTGAGAGTGCTCACAGCCGCGTTGGAGCCATAAGCAATCACCGGTGTGCGTTCGCTCAGCGGGGCGGGTTTAGAAAACTTTTTCTCTTTCTTCAGGTCGGTGAGAAACGTGTCTGTTTGAACGACTTTCCCGCTCACCCTGAGTGTGGCATCGGCGAGGAGATCGCGACCGAGGAATTCATACGGATAGGCTTTTCCATTCACAAACAGATAAGAGCCTGCTTCGCGCTCATAAGGATAACTCATGCCCAGTGCGATGGTGTCGGCGAGTGTTTTGTCACTTTCGCTGGGAGTGGTTCCTTTCAACTGGCTTTTGTTGACGAGAAGCTGGCACCCCACGAGCGCCAGTGAGAGCGTTGAAAGAAGACTCTTTTGCATGAGGCAACTCCTCGCAATTCGTTTACAGAGAAAGACTCAATTCCAGCCGGAGCACGGAAAGAGGGTTTTGAGGAGCTCAGGCTTGCCCATGTGAAACGGGTTGGCGACCGTCTGGATGGAGAGTGCAAGATAGTCGTCCGCTTTGAGTTTGCGTTTGATGCGCATGCTTTTGAAATCTTTGAATGCCTCGTCGGCGAGATTCTGAAAGTCGAAGAAGACGTCCCAAAGAGCAGTGCCATTTTGAAATTCGGTTTTGCTCCAGTCGAGAGTGCGTACAGTTTTTTTGCTCAACATCCGGTTGGCGCGCGCGAGATCGGCCTCGGCAGCATCCAACGCATGACGTGCTTTTATGGCAGCATCAGTTCCGGAAGAGGAAACGATCACTTTTTTGTGTGCTTCAATTTCCTTTTTCAGTCCGGGCAAGTTCTCAACAATTCCCTGCATCCCAATGTAGACGGTCAGGTTCTTCAGATTCAAACCGCCACACTGACTTCCTTCTTCTCCGCAGGCCAGCCATGCTTCGAAGAAGTCCATCACATGCACATTCACGCTGTGCGCCGACTTGTGCGCCATGCTTCCCCCCGGGGCGAATGCGACGTCCAAAAAGGGCGATTCCTTTTCCACGAGATGACCATAGAAGGGGACGGCCGTGAGAAAGGCGTCGGGGAGTGGTTCAGGCGGCCGGCCGTATTTGTAGATGACGAAATCTTTGAGAAGTGAATTGAGAGCAGCGGAGCGTGGGTTTTTCGCGTCCGGTGTGAGCGGACAAGACGATGCACCGGTGCCTTTTTCTTGCTCCACCATCTGTTCCACGAGCTGTTCGATGACAATGCGACGCTTTATTTTCCCGATGCCTTGGTTGCGCTGCGACTGAAGAATCACTTTGAATGCCGGCTCGAATTCCGATGGGATGTTCAATGGCAGTTGGGTGAGAGGCTGATCTTCGAGTGCGAGCTCGGGTGGCAGTGCTCCAATTTTGACTTCCGCTCCGGCCACGGCTGTGCGGATGCGTTCCCAATCGAAGCGAAAGCCGGGTTTCACTTTCTTCTCGATACTGGAGAAGAATTCATTCACGTCAGAAGTGTAGGAGACGTCGCTGCTGCGCACGTGCGATGCATTGAACTGCCTAGGGAAGCATCCGGCCATCAGGTTCGTCGCTGCAACGATTGCACATGAAAGCGAAACAAGACTTCGTTTCATTCGTGGTTCTCCAGTTCAAGTGCAGTTTCACGCAGGCACCACGCATCAACGCCTTTTTCCCGCAGATATTCTGCCGTGCGTGAGGCCGTGACACAGTAGGCACCGCGGCAAAAAACGTACACAGGCTTCCCGCGCGAGGTGGCCTGCAAAACCTTGTCCAAGTCACCCTCATTTTCGACGGGGATGCGCAGTGCGCCTGCAACAGGAGTGGCATTTTGTTCTTGTGGGGTGCGGACGTCGATGAGTTCGGCCTTCTTTGCCGCGACCTGCTCGAGAACTTTGTCGAGAGGGACTTTGGGGCGCAGCTCGGGGGCAACAAGAAAATCCTCCGCTTGAGCCACGTCACTTGAAATATCACGGGTGAGTGCTTGAAGTGCTACAACGACGTATTGCACAGCGGGTGAAGCAAGAGAGTAGACCCTTTGCAAACCGCGCTTTTCCGCAATGACAAAATGTGCACTTTTCAATTTGCTCAGGTGTTGAGAAACGTTCGCCATCGACTGGCCTGTGATCTCGGCCAGCTCCTCGACATTGCGGGGGGCTTGAACGAGTGCCGACAAAATGACAAGACGCACGGGGGTGGAAAGCATAAGTGCCGTTTGGGCTAAATAAGAATTGAGGAGATCTCTCGACTCCTCAACCTTTTTTTCTCGGTGCGTCTTGCGTGCCACCCGTTTCAATCTCCTGCGGCTTTTTTATAATCATCGTGTTTGTCGAGCCCGAATTTCTCGCACTTCATGATGAGCCCTGCGCGGCTGATTCCGAGAATCTTTGCTGCGCGCGACTTGTTCCACCCTTCACGGATGAGGCACTCGTAGATCATCTTGCGTTCGAGTTCTTCGATGGCATCTTTGAGTTTACCATCAACCCGCAAGCCAGGGAACTTTTCTTCTTTCTTGACCCGCACACGGTCGGAGAGGAGCTCTCCCGAAATTTCGCTGTCGCTGCCGGCAAGCACGCAGAGCCGTTCCACTTCATTCTGCAGTTCACGCACGTTGCCCGGCCAATCGTGGGACTCGAGTTTTTCCAGACATTCGCGCGCCATTTTTTTACGGGGGCCGTTGGTTGCAAGCGCGTAATCGTCGAGGAACTTGTTCACGAGGAGTGGAATGTCTTCCTTGCGCTCGCGCAGCGGCGGCACCTTCACCGGAATGACGTTCAGGCGATAGAAGAGGTCTTCGCGGAAGGTACCATCTTTGACCATCTGTTCGAGATTTTTGTTGGTAGCCGCAAGAATGCGCACGTCGACTTTCCTCTGTTCAGTTCCGCCCACGGGAATGAATGTTCCTTCCTGCAGCACTCGCAGCAGCTTGACCTGCATGGCGGGCGAAGTGTCGCCAATTTCATCAAGGAACAATGTGCCCTTGTCGGCGAGCTCAAACAGGCCTTTCTTGTCTTTGATGGCGCTGGTGAAAGCCCCCTTCACATGACCGAAAAGCTCCGACTCCAGAAGGTTGTCATTGAGTGCACCGCAGTTTTGAACCACGAAATTCTGTTTCTTGCGTTTGGAATTGAAGTGAATGGCGCGCGCAATGCCTTCCTTACCTGTACCATTTTCGCCAGTGACGAGTATCGTGGCATCGGCCTCGCACACCTTGGTGAGGAGCTTGAACAGGCGCACCATGGGAGCCGAGCGCCCGACCATTTTGCCGAAGTCCCATTTTTCGCTCAACTCTTGTGAGAGTGCTTCGAGGCGCTCGCCCGATTCACTCAATGTTTTGCGCAGCGTGAGAACTTCTTCAATGACGACGTCGACCAGCTCTGTGAGGTAATCGACTTCCTTCTTGCTCATCACGGGCAGTGAGTCGATGTAGGTTTCCAGTGCTTGAGCGTCGTTGGGAAATTTGCCGTTGAGATAGCCACGCAGCGTGCTTTTTTGTTGTTCCGCAGTTTCTTGCATCAAAAAGCCGTCTGCGAAGAGCGCACCCATGAATTTTCCGTCAATGCGCAGGGGGATGGTGAGTGTGCTGAAGCCGGCATGGCATGTTCCGCTGCGCGCGCCAGAGGTTTCACTGTTGGCGTAGGTTGTTTGGCGTGCTGTGGCCATGCAGTCTTTAAAACCTTCATTGTTTTGCGTGATGAAGGCGCAGACCCGATTCGTCGGGTTGAAGAATCGGCCTTGGGGAACACCGCGGAGAAATCCGCGTGCATCGGTGAAGTTCAACTGTACTTTCCACCAGTTGCCCACAATCTGCCGCAGTCTGCGAACCACGTGAAGTCGTTCGAACTCCTCGTAATTCATGAAATTTGTAGTTTCCGCCATGCCAGTTCTCCTTAAAAGGGTCTGTCTAATTTTTCGGCAGGCTGTCTGGAAACTTGAGAGCGGTGTCTGTCAATGCGACAGGAACGTTTCAAACAAGGACATTTTTTTAGACAGGTGAGCAGGAAATTACACTTGACGCGGAGGCGCGACGGTAGTGATACTAAGGATGCCTCAGGTGAGCTTGGTTAATATGCCGGTGAACCTACAACGTAAGACACGGGAGCCAAAACGCCCTCGGTGTGCATGCCCTCCGACTCAGTGCGATTGAGGGAAGCCTGAAGAGGTCGACAGCGGCACCCACTTTAAAAAAGTGGGTTTCTCTGTGCTCTTTTTCCTCTCATCTGGGGTTTCTTTTCTTTTTTTCGATTCTCTATTTCAGCAGAAATCAAAAACTGATCACGAATCCTGCCGAGACCGACCGTGTTTTATGGTCGAAACTGAAATCAGTCTTATTGGAATCATCAATTTTGTAGCTGTAGGAAGTGGTTTTTTCGGCCGTTCCTTCGTCGATGCGCACATTGAGCGCATGCTTTTTCCAAGGCAGTTTGTAGCCCCAAACCAACGAGGATGTGGCTGCTTTTCGGATGTCCGGAAGTTCTGCGAAGAAGAGTTCCTGCGACTCCGTGGCCCGCAATGCGACTTGGTTTTTTCCCTCAACAGAACGGCGCTCGGCGCGCAAATTCATTTTCGTGAATGGGAGCTGTCTGAGACCCACCATTTGGCTCATGTTCTTGAGTGAAGTGAGTGCTGAATCGGATTCATCGCTCGGCATCAGATGTGGAATTTCCGCTTCCTTCACAAGTGCCGGATTGGGTTCAAATGTCTCGCGCAAGACTCTCTTGTTTCGTTGAGGTTTGCCGCTCCACCAATTTGTTTTTTTGCTTAAGCTTTGTTCCGGCACATAGCCGATGCTTGCAACGAGCTTTTTGCGGTCGATATGATTTTTGTTGGGCTCGACCGGCACGAAGTCAACCACATAACGCGGGCGCTGAGGCTGCACTTCCACAGCGCTGGGTGAGGAAGAAAAGAAGCTTCCCAAGCCGAAATCGAATGAAATGCGCCCTTGCATAATATCCGCGAGGGTCTTGTTCTTCTGGGCAAGATCGTTGACGGCACGTTGCAGAAGTCGTTGCTGTGCACCTGTGCTGATCTGGCTCCATTGCAACCTGCCACCCAAGGGTGACTCCGCAATTCCGTGCGAAGTGGGGTTGGCCTGAAAACGTTCATCGAAGGTGATCGCCTGTCGGCTGCGCAGTTCTTCCATGCAGGGTTGGACGAAGTTGCTGTAGTTTTTTTCAAAATGCGAAGGCACGCGACTGGCTGTCTCGCAACTGTTGAATGCGCCTGCGCCGTAAAGAGCGTTGAGGTCGTCTCGATTGAAGGCTTTCCCGATCACATCCTGAAGTTGTGGATTCTGTGCACTGCCCTGAGGTGCCGGTGGCGGAGTCATGAAGAGTGTCGATGTCGGAACAAGACTCACGGGGTTGTTTGGGTTTGATGATGTGATGCTGGGCAGCGGCGGAAGCATCGATGCAAAAGCGGCCTGCGGGAGAAAGAGGGCTGCCATCACTCCGGAGAGTGCCATCAATTTTCGGTGGTGAGTGTCTAAGTTTTGGACAATCATTCTCGATTCTCCCTTCCTCGTGCACCAGCCAGCAAGCTGTGGGCCACTGAGAAAAGCAATGCCGGAGTGCGTCATTCGTTCCGGTGAAGGGACACGGAGCCCGTGCATTTCCCTTCTGAGACAGGAGCTATGGCCAAGACTGCAAATCGGGTCAAGTGAAAAGCAGCCAAGGAAAACTTGGCAAAACTTTAGACACTGTTTAGCTAATGGACTGCACTGTCTTGTTTCACACGGAGTTGCCCATGAGTCTGTATGAAAAACACGTTTTTGTTTGCGAGAATCAGCGTCCGGACGGGGATCCGCGCGGGTGTTGTGCTTCAAAAGGAGCTGCTGCCTTCACATCGTCATTGAAACAAATGGTCAAAGACGCCGGTTTGAACCGGAAAGTGCGGGTCAATAAATCGGGGTGTCTTGATCAATGTGCCTTTGGCCCCGTTGTCGTGGTGTATCCAGAGGGTGTCTGGTACCGAGGCGTGTGCGCCGAGGATGCGAAAGAAGTCTTTGAACAGCACATCGTGGGTGGGCGTCCTGTCGAGCGTCTGCTGCTGAAACGTCCGGAGCCAAAATAAGGGCCACACCTCATGTTGTCTTCCCCCCGTTTTTACTCCGAAGCCTATCTCTATCGCCGTTACCTTGAGCTCACGATGCCGCCGGGTGCTTTGGAGGCTCTCTTTCAGCCTGTGCTCAAAATTCTTGCCCAGCGCACTGAGCCAGATACAGCTCCGCTTAAGATTGCAGGGCTTTTGTTCGCAGGCGATCATGCTGTTGCGCGCCGTCATGGCGTGAGTGCTTTTCCGGCAGAAGTGACGCCGCAGATGGTGGTCAACATCGTTCAGGGCGGAGCTGCCGTGAGTCAGCTGGCACAGCGACGCGCAGCGCCGCTGTGGGTCTGTGACGTTGGCATTGCTCAAGGTTTTGATTCACTGCTTGCGATCCCGTCGAGTCCTCACGTGCATTTTGAAAGAGCCAACCTTCACGACGTGTTTCCTGAAGAGGGATACGAAGAAGGTGCGCGCGACATGACAGCACTGCCCGCACTCTCTCAAAAGGCCCATCAGCACTGTTGGAATGCAGGAGCACGCTTGGCTGAGGAGGCCTTCCGAACTTCGGGATGTGATGTTGTGTTTCTTGGAGAGATGGGCATTGGAAACACAACACCCGCGAGCGTTATTTCCGCATGTCTGCTGGGAATTTCGGCGGACGAAGCAACAGGACGTGGAACAGGTATTTCCGATGAGGGCTGGAAAAAGAAGAAGCAGGTTGTTGAAAAAGCTCTCGGAAGACTCCGTGAAGAAGGAAAAGCAACTCGTGTGCAAACCTTGGCCGACGCACATGCTCTGCTGCAACAGGTGGGTGGAGCTGAATTGAGTGCGTTGGCCGGTGCGGCATGGCGTGCAGCAGAACTGGGACGAATGGTGTTGCTCGACGGCGTGATAGTCACTGCTGCCATTGCGCCGCTGGCGCTTGCCGAGAGTGCGTTTTCGGCGTGGTTGATGGCGAGTCATGAGAGTGCAGAACCGGTGCACAGAAGCCTTCTCGCTGCGCTTGGTCTGAATCCGCTTTTGAAATTGGGTTTGCGCTTAGGAGAAGGAAGTGGTGCAGCCTTGGCAGCGGGACTCCTTCAGGATGCTGACGCACTGCTGCGCGGGATGGCAACGTTCTCATCAGCAGGGGTCAGCTCAGGTGATTCCCTGTAGGAGTTCGAAAATTGTTTTGAGCCGAAGTGGCTTTGAAAAAATGTGTTCCACTCCGGCAGCGCGCGCTCCTTTCACTTCAGGAGAGTCTTGCGTGTAGCCCGTGATTGCGATGAAAAGCGGTGTGTTTGATTTTCTGCGCGTGATACCGAAAAGCTCTGCTCCCTGCGGCGCATCGGGCAACCTGAGATCACAAAGGATAGCTGAATAGTCGTTGCCTTGGAGCAGAGAAGCAGCCTCCGAGCCGCTGCCTGCGGTATCCACTGTGAACCCCGACTTTTCAAACTTCAGTGCAAGAAGTGTTCGCAGCTCGACTTCGTCGTCAACAATCAGGATTCTATTCTTCACTTTGTTTTCAATCACTGCTGCACTCATGGATAAACACGTGTCCCGAGTGTCCAGTTGATCGGTTGGTACTTGGAGATTTTAGTCTGGATGTCGGCGATGTTTTTGAGTGCCAGTTCTGAGCTGATCTGAAATTCATTCATGTGCGCCGCTGCAACGCCTGCTGCAATTCCGGAATGCCATTCAATCGGGTGAAGGCGAGTGGCCGCGTTGGCATGAAAGGACTGCGCCATTGTTTTTCCAGCGACAAGTAAATTGTCAAAGGCCTTGTTCGTGAGCGCACGGAAGGGAATGAAAAAGGGAAGCGTGTTGCTCTTGTTCATGTAGTTGGGAAGTTTGCACGTATTGAGACCGTGAAAATCGGCAACATAGGAACCGATTCCGACACGATCGGCAAACTGCTCTCCCGTGACATCCTTAGGCTCGCTGGCAGCAAGATCGGTGAACTTCAGCACGAAATCGTTGAGGCCGACACTGCGGCGTGTGTCACGCAGGTAAGGCATTTTTGAAAGACCAGTTCCCGTTCCGAACACATTCCATGCGCGGGCCACCCGCTTTCGTGTGTTTTCTGAAGCTTTGGACTTGAGATAATAATACCAGCCGACCGAATGCCGTTCGGCGGCCTTAAGAACACCGATGTCCACTCCGCCCGTCCAGTTCTCTCTCTGTGCCAATGTCTGTGCCTTATTGAGGAACAGGTAGCCGAAGGGGAAGTCATTGCCGGGGTTCCAGTTCTGCATGGAAATGTCACCGGCCGAAGGACCTGTGTTCAGTGCGCCGCGCAAACGTCGGTACGTCCAGATTTCATCCCAACCAAAAGTGCGAGATGTCGTTTTGAAATTGTAAAAATCAGGGTAGTCGACTGGAAAAGGGTTGGGTCCTTCGCTCACAGGCTCCGCATTCAACACTGCTGCGATGGGGTAAACAATCGCTTGGCCGCAGGTGTCGTTGCCGGAGAGGGCTCCGTCTGCGTCCTCGGTTCCCTGAAGCCAAGGTGAACCTGCAAGGACGAGCACATCACCAAATTCCGTGGCGTCGATAAAAATGGGCATTTTTCCGTCGCGGCCGCCGAAGTTGAGCGGTGTTTTGATGAAATTGTTGCTGTCCCTTGGCGAATACCAGTCAGCAATATCGTCGGACAGGTATCGTTCATAGCCGGTGCCTTTGACTGGGGTGCGGGTGATTGTGCTGATGCTGACGATTTGCCGTTCTTTTGTCGCCACCGATTTCACAACTGTATTGAGAAAGACACGAAGATAAGGTTCGGCATTGATTGCTGGGCGAATCATTTTTTCGATGAACGGCGAAGGTTCGTAACATTTGTCAGACACCCAGCAGGCGCCGGGATTGCCCGGAATGCCCGTCATCCATTTGTAAAACGTGCTTTCAAGATTTTCGGGACGCTGGCTTTCGCGACCCAATTGAACTCCGTTGGAGGTGATGTGTGAGAAGTCAATCGCACTCACCCCTGAGGCCGTCATTTGCCCTCCCGGCCAGTCGGTGGGTTCGATGAGGCAGGTGACCTTTTGCTCACGCGCAGAAGAAAGTGCCGCAGCCAAAGCCGCGGTCGATCCGCCCGCGACGATCACGTCGCACTGAGGTGAATTGAAGTCGAAGGAGTACATGGCTCCTGTTGTATCGGTGCTGTTGAATGTGCGTGGTTTGCAGCTGCCGATAAAAATCGATAACAGCAGCGACAGAGAAAGCCCGATTGCCGATGGCCCGCAGGACACATGTTCTTTCATGGGGAGTCCTTTGCGCGAAAAGGTTCAGCTGCAATAATAATGGGAAAATTCTTATTTGCGCAGATCTTCTGTGTCTGAGAATCTGATGTCAACGGATTGGCGAGCGAAGGAGAGTGTCTTGGAGCAGGGAATTGTGTGGCTGGATGGTCGTGTTTCGCTGCTGAAAGAGGCTAAAATTCCTGTGACAGACCGCGGATTTCTTTTTGGACACGCCATTTTTGAAACGATTCTGGCTATCGAGGGTGCTGTTGTTCTGTGGGCTGCGCACCGCGATCGCCTCCGTGCCGGAGCCGGCAAGGCGCGACTGTTTTGTCCCTCCGAAGCTGCTCTCAGACACGCGGTCGCCGAAGCGCTGTCGGAGTTTGAGCTGCAGTTTGGAAAACAGGCTTCCGAGCGTGTGTCGGTTCGGCTCGTTCTCACAGGGGGTGACAGCATGACTCTTGTCCCCCAGAGAGATGCCAAGGGAAACCTTTGTGAGGGGCGCCTTCTGGTGATCTGTCGTTCGGCTTCAACAGGCGGGAGTTCGGAACTCGAAAAGGGCTTTGCACTTCGAACGGCTCCTGATGCACGCGCAAAAGAGTTGGTTGACGTCAAAAGCAATTCGTATCTGTGGAATTTGATGTGCCTCGACAATGCCCGCATTGATGGCTTTGATGATGCTCTTTTCTATAATCCCGACGGAGAAATCTCGGAGTCAACAACGGCGAGTTTTGTTTGGATGCGCAAGAGTGACAAAGCTCTGTGTTCTGCGCCTCAAAGCAGAAATGTTCTGCCGGGGACAACCTTGTTGTGTCTTCAGACGGCTATGGAGTCCGTGGGACAGACCTTCATCTGGCAAGCGTTGCACAAAGACAACTACCAAGACGCCGAGGCGTGCGCCGTTCTCTCGTCAGTGCGTGGGCTCGTGCCTGTGAGCAAAATTGATGACTTCGAGTTCGATTCAACATTGATGAAGCAGCAATTCTCAAAATGGAATGCGGCTTTGGTCGCAGAGCAATTCAAGCACCGAGGCTTTCCACCGATGTGATCTTGTCGCCTGAGGAGAGGATCCGCCCGCTTTGTTCGGCGCTGTCGATGAGGATCATCTCCCGATTTTTCCAGTCGTAGACGCGCACCACAAAACGAAACTGAAAAAGTGCACGCTTCTTGACGGTGACCTCTCTCGGGATGCCATCGAGAGAAGGAATTTTTAAAACATGACGGCTGTCGTCCATGCTGTGGAGTATTTCGTCGAGCGGCAATCGCCACGTCTGCTTCACAATGCGGGCTGCAGTGTCAACCGCCTCGGGAGAAATTTGGAACGATTCCCAAACGCGAAAAGAAATGCCTTTTTTGGCCTTTTCCCAGCGTGATTCACGCTCCACGGCCGCCACTTCAATTCTTTTGGAGTTCTTGTTCTTTTCATCGACCGTCAATTGATAGAGGCGACCCAGCCAACGGCCGGCGGAAAAGTTGAATTTCCTGCGCAAGCGATCTTTGAGCCATTCTTTCAGCCGGTCTTTAAGGACATAAACAATGACGTTGCCGGCAGCGAAGATGGTGAATGCCACGACACCACTTTCCTGCAGCCCGTTGCCGCTCTGCACCGAGCTCATGTTGAGACCTTGGTAGTGAATCCAGAGGAAGGTTCCTAAAAATGCAAACGCAGCTGAGACTCCGGCTGCACCGCCGCCAATCCAAAAGTCGACCTTCTTTTCGTTGGCTACGAGGTCTGTTTTCAGATCCCAGTAGGCATAGTGCAGGCGCTTCAATTCCCTGAGACGCTCGAAGTAGTCCGTCGCCATCTGGGCATCGGCAGCCACGTCTGAAAGTGACGGAAGTCGGCACAGAAGGCGCCATTCGCTGACGATGCGCGCCCATTCAGAGAGCCAGTTTCTCTCGTAGGAGACCCTGTTGACGTTCTTTCTGGTGATTTCAATGGCGGTTTCCAACTCCAATTTCGAGCTGATGCTCCCTGAGCGGAGCACCGCAAAATGGCTTTCATAAGAGTCGAAAGCTTCGCGCATGAGGCTTTGCAGCTCGCCGATTGTTGCGGTTGCGAGCATCAGCACAAATTCAGCAAGATCAGCGAGCGCAGGTGTGAAATCGCTGGCATCGGAGTTCTTGTTTTCATTCCTCGGTTGATAGTGCTGCTCATGGCTTGCTGAAGTGAGAATTTCCCATTGATGGTAGGCTTGGACAATTCGGAAAGCCGAGCGCAGACTGCTCAGCAATTCGTGCTTGGCTTGCGAAAACTTCTGCCAATCGGGTCCTCTGTCGACATCAGCGGCGAGCATCAATTTCTTGATAGACGAACGGCATCTCTTGAGATCCGACTGAAAAATGATACCCAGTCGAGGCATGAAAGCCTCGCTCCAATAGTCTTTTGCTTTGTGAAGAAAAAAACGCCTCGCTCGCGGAACTTGATCTTTCTCCAGACTGTCTTCGACGTGGGTGTCTTTTCCGAGCACGCCCAGAAGCCAGAGGGTGTCGCGGTAAAAGATGAGCGATTGGAAGCGAACAGAAGAGGCCGTGTCGGCGAAACTCAGACGAGTGGTGGAAAGGTTGGCCTCGGCCAAAGCGGCACGGGCCGCACCCGGGACCTTGTCGCTCGGGAAGCTGAGTTCGAACTCACTTTCGATACGTTGCCCCGGGCTGAGCGGGAAATGGTAGGACCATTCAATTGAATAGTTGCCGTGCGCTTCCACATGCGGGTTGATTCTGACTTTTTGCACAGTGGACGAATTCGGTTCAGTTGTGTTCATATCAGTGCCACGACCATTGCAATGACGGAGAAAGACACGTGCGTGTGATTGCGGGAAAATACAAGCGACGGCTCCTTAAAACTCTCGATGGGACCGAGGTGACCCGACCGACTTCGGATCGTGTGAAAGAGAGTTTGTTTAACATGTTAGCACCCGATATTTCAGGCGCAATCGTCTGGGACCTGTTTGCCGGCAGCGGAGCTCTGGGAATAGAGGCTCTGAGCCGCGGTGCAGAGCATGTGACGTTTGTGGAAGAATCGTCGGCAGCAGCCCGAATGATTTCTGAAAATCTCAAACTCCTCCAGGTTCCTGCGGAAAATTACACTCTTGTTACGTCCACTGTGGAAGCCTTCCTCACAAAAAAGAATGTGGAGAGCACACGACCCTCGGCAAATCCTGCCCGGCCGGTGTCGGTCGTGTTGGCAGATCCACCCTATCATTCCTCTTGGTATGATGAGGCGTTGACGGAATTGTCTGGAACACGCTCCTGTGCTGAGGATTGTCTGGTGGTCCTCGAGATGAAGACGGGGCGGGTGGTTTCACAGGAAGCCTCTCCTCAATGGGAGAAGGTGGATGAGCGGATCTATGGAATCGCTCAAGTGCAATTTTGGCGTCATCGAGGAGGAGAAGACAGGTGAACGGTGGGCGTACTCTTGGGAAAGCCATAGCAGGATTTGTGCTTGTGCTGATTGCGTTGACAACGGCCTGTGTTTCAACTCAGGAACAGGAAGTTTCACGTTTTCTGGTGGATGGAAATTCTGCGGCGCTGCGCGGTGACTACCAAACAGCGGCTGCTTTTTATGAGTCCGCGTTGCGCACCTCTCCGGGGAATCTTCCTGCGCGCAGGAATCTGGGCATCGTGCTTGTCAAAGTGGGCGATTTCAAACGTGCTCAGAAGGTCCTGACCGCGTTGCAAAATGACTACAAAGACGACGTGGAAGTGTTCTACTTTTTGGGCGAGGCTGCGCGCGGGACAAGTGATCACAAGATTGCTTTGGGGCATTACAGCAAAGCAGCCAAGATCAGCCCTTCTGATCTTCGCGTTCAAAAGGCTCTGGCTTGGAGTCATTACCGTTTGGGCAATGTGGACAAAGCCTTTTCAATTGCGCAGCGTCTGAATCGTTCCAATCCCGATGACCTGCAGACGCGTCTGATTCTTGCCAGCATTCTCAATAAACAGAAAAAATATGAGGAAGTGCAGGCTCTTCTTGCGACCGTAGAAAAGTCAAATTTCAACGTTCAAAGCAAGGATAGAATCAGCGGTGAAACAGAGAAAACGCTTCTCATGAATGCGTTGGCGGAAGCCTATGTGGGCTCAGACAATTGTAAAAAGGCAGAACCCCTCTACGGCGATATTCTGAAATCACGCCCCTTTCTGTCGATGGCATTGGTGGGCGCAGCGAAATGCGATCT
>JBEGJP010000010.1:0-5255 GCA_041184525.1 Pseudomonadota bacterium
TGCCACGAGGAATTAAAGAACCTTCGCCGACACTTTTCATTCCTGGAACAAAAATTCTGCGTCCCGTCATTGACGTCGTTTCCAAGCGACTGCTCGAACAAAACAAGGATGCGCTGAGCAGTCTGCTCACGGCGATTTTGTCGCCGGCCAACTCATCAAGATCGAATTCCAAACCAGCACTCATGCCCATTTTGTGAGAAGGGCATTGTCTTATCTCCTTCAAATGGGTGTGGGCGAACTCAGGGCAGGCGAGGACTATAGCAGTCTCCCGAACCTGAACGGAATATACATTTTTGATGACGTCTTCCGCGGTGACGTTGATGACTTTCATCTCGTTTATGAGCCCACTTGCGTGAAACCCAGCGATGGAACCTATCTCCAACAAGGGCTTCTCCGCATGGACTTTATTCAGCTTCCCAAATTTTCCGCCTTGAACCCGTCGGAAAATCAGCTATTGTCGGCTTGGATACAGTTGTTCGGTGCAAAGTCCGCTGAGGAAATCGAGAGTGCTGCGAGCAAAGCCCCTGTCCTGAGCAAATTCTTGAGGAGCTTAAAAGACATGTCAGCCAACCCTAAACTTGTTGACCTTGTTGAGAAGCACCGACTGGAGCGCATCATCGACAAACGTGCCCGCGCGGGCGAACTTGAAGACGCAAAAGCGGAGGCCCGACAAACTGGCCGTGCTGAGGGCCGAGCTGAAGGCCTGGAAGAAGGACGCGAAGAAGGGCAAATTCAAGCCACTTCTGCCGCTGTTCAGAAAGTCCTCATCAAAAGGCTCAACCTTTCACCTCAGCTGCTCGCCTCTCGTCTCAGCACACTTTCTGCCTCGCAGCTCGAAGCACTTCTCGATGCTGCACTAGACTTCCAATCAGCTGACGACTTTGAAAACTGGCTTAAGCAGAACGCTTGAATCAGAGTCAAGAACAGTTCAGTCGTCCCTCATTCTGAAACGGGCGCGAGGATATTGTCCGGATCTCGCCGTGAGACGAGTTTCTCTGCTGACTGCTGCTCCGAGGTTTGGGCCGGATCCAAGCCTGCTTTGACGTAAGTACTGATGGCGGATATCATGAAATTCGCTATCAGTACTTACGGAGAATAAATGATCTATATTAACAGGATGATAGATGTAGTTCCGCTCGTCAAAAAAGGAACCGTCTTCCTGTTTGGCCCCCGCCAAACGGGTAAGTCGACCTACATCCGCCACGAAATTTTGCCTCTAGCAAAAAAAGCCTACAGCCTTCTCGATCAAGGTCTTCTTCTACGACTCAAGGCTGACCCCACTCGGCTGAGACAAGAGGTTGAGGCCGAAGGTTGGCGAGACTGTCTCATTGTTATTGATGAGGTCCAAAAGTGCCCTGAGCTACTGGACGAAGTGCATTATCTTATTGAGGAGCGCGGAATTCGCTTTCTACTGACAGGCTCGAGTGCGCGCTCGCTGAAGCGAAGTGGAGTCAATCTTCTTGGGGGCAGAGGTCGTGATCGTGCTTTTCATCCGTTTATTTATCGGGAGCTCCAACAGTCGGGCTTTCAATTGTTAAGAGCCATGCGAAACGGGCTCATTCCTAATCATTATTTTGCCGAAGATGCCGATGACCTTTTGCAGAGCTACGTCTCTCGTTATCTTGCAGAAGAGATTATCGCAGAAGGTGTTTCTCGCAACATACCTGCATTCGCTCGATTTCTTGAAATTGCGGCTGCGTGCAATTCGCAGCAATTGGACTATACATCAGTGGCAAGTGATGCTGGTGTTTCAAGACAAACAGTGCAGAACTATTTTCAGATTCTCAAAGAAACGCTTCTTGGTTACGAACTACCTGCTTGGACAGGGAGCGTAAAGCGCAAAGCGATGGCAACTGCCAAATTTTATTTCTTTGATATGGGTGTTGTGAAGGCTCTGCGCCGACTCGAATCCATTTCGGAGTCGAGCCAAGAGTTCGGCGATTTTTTCGAACACTTTTTGTTCCTCGAATTGCGTGCTTGGATTGACTACAAAAAGCCCACTCGCACGCTCCACTATTGGAGAAGTACAAGCGCCTTTGAAGTGGATTTTATTCTGGATGGTAAAATTGCAATTGAGGCAAAATCGTCAGCCAAAGTATCGCAAAAGCACTTCAAGGGTCTTAAGGCTCTGCAGGAAGAAAACTGCTTTGAAAAGTTCATCTTAGTTTGCCGTGAAAAGGAAAAACGCCTCGTTGATGGTATTCTGATTTATCCATGGGAAAGTTTCTTAAATGACCTCTGGGATGGAAAAATTCTTCAGTGAAGTCTGGATTCCCCGAGGAAGCGGAAAGAGCACTCTGCCTGAGCAGCTTTTTCCGGCCGAATCCACACATTGGATAAGCTTTCTGGATGCCGAAACGGAGTCCACGTATGCCCTCCATCCGAATCACCCGATCGAGGTCGTCACTGCGCTCAATTCCAAGACCAAATTCGTTGTCATTGACGAAGTGGAGAAGATTCCGAAGATCCTCGACATCGTTCATCTCCTCATTGAAAAATACAAAACCAAGCAGATTTTCGCTCTTATCGGCTCAAGCGCCCAAAAGCTCAAGGCAGGACGTGCGAAGCTTCTTGCAGGACGCGCAGTCGTTTACAACCTCTTCCCATTTTCGTTCCGTGAACTCAAAGACCAGTTTAACCCATCCGACGCCCTGTCGTGGGGACTTCTTCCCCTTGTGGCACTTCAAATTTCAACCTATCTGAAGCGCAAAATTCTAACCGGAGTGTCACCCACCTCAGAAACAACAAGGGCAGCGGGGGACGTTCTTTGCTTGATGGAGCCTCATCATATGCCTCCCCAACCCATTCCCCCCTCCAGCCAAACATGCTAAAGAACTCTTCCGAACAAACACAAAGGAAGGATTCGACCCCCATGAGCTCGACACAGTGGAAAGGCATCATCCTCGCTGGCGGATCAGGCACACGCCTCCACCCGCTCACCAAGGCCATCTCCAAACAAATTCTCCCTGTGTACGACAAACCGATGATCTACTACCCGCTTGCCACTCTCATGCTCGCTGGCATGCGCGATGTACTCATCATCTCCACACCGCACGATCTCCCGTTGTTCCAACGCCTGCTCGGCGATGGCTCACAGTGGGGCATGAACCTGAGTTATGCCGAACAACCGAGCCCCGATGGCCTCGCACAGGCCTTCACTATCGGCGCGCCCTTTGTGGGCAACGCCAACAGCTGCCTCATTTTGGGAGACAACGTGTTCTATGGCCACGGCTTTCCTGAAAGCCTCAAGAACGCCACCGCACGCTCCCAAGGAGCCACGGTGTTTGGCTACCATGTGAACGACCCCGAACGTTACGGTGTGGTGAGCTTCGACAGCCACGGCCGTGCCATCGAGATTGTCGAAAAGCCCAAGCAGCCCAAAAGCAACTACGCAGTCCCAGGGCTTTACTTCTACGACAACGATGTTCTCCAAATCGCCAAGAACCTCAAGCCCAGCCCGCGCGGCGAACTCGAAATCACGGACGTGAATATCGAATACCTCAAGCGCGAACGCCTGCAGGTGGAAGTGCTCGGCCGCGGCATTGCATGGCTCGACATGGGCACCCATGAAAGCCTGTTGCAGGCCTCCACATTCATTGAAACGGTGGAGAACCGCCAAGGCCTCAAGATTTGCTGCCCCGAGGAAATCGCCTTCCACAAAGGATGGATCACGGCGGCGCAGGTGGAAGAAACCGCACGCGGGATGAAGAATTCGCAGTATGGGAAGTATTTGATGAAGTTGATTTCCTAAACTGACATTGTGAGTGGCGAAGAAATTCCATTTCCAGAAGCAAGTCAAAAATTCCACAAAGAGAATATGTATTCTTTTTCTCAAGCAAGGCACGCCGCTCAAATCGCTCGAAAGTTCTTTGACTCAAGAAACCTCATTCGTCCGACAGGTGACCTCTTATTCAAGAAGCTGATGACCGAATCTCCTGACGCTCTGTTGGATCTCATCAACCGTATTGTAAAACCGAGTACAAAATTCAAGAAGGCTATCATTCAAAACTCTGAACTTCTGCCAGCGACTGACATAGAAAAGCTCTCTCGGCTTGATGTTCTCGTAGAGTGTGATGACGGCTCGAAAGTCGATGTTGAAATGCAATGCGGCCCGAGCGAGGCACTGGAACAGCGAGCGATGTTCTATGCCGCAAGGGTGTATTCCTCCTCTCTCCCGAAGGGAGATGCCTATGGAAGTTTGCCCCACGTGATCGTCATCTTCCTGCTGGAGGACGCTTACTTTCCGCTGTACGACGGAGGCCATCACGAATTTCAAATGTGCCGCACTTGGCCGCCTGATGAACCCCAGGTCCTCCTCAACAACAAACTGCCATCATTGCATTTTGTAGAACTCGGAAAACTGAGGTCTTCCCTCGCTGAGGAAGATCCGATACTGAAGAAGTGGCTGAGTTTTATGCTCCCCACGTCCAAGGAGGAGTGGGAATCTATAGCGAGGGAGGATGACATGTTCTCGGAACTTAAAAAGAAAGTCGAAGAGTTTTCGGCAGACCCTGACCTCTCTATGCAACAACGTGCCCTCGATGAAGGACGCATGGGCCGTCAGATTGAATTGGGAGCTGCGTACCAACGCGGCAAGGAAGAAGGACGAGAAGAAGGACGTGCCGTTGAGCGAAGAGAGACAGCGCGCCGCTTGTTGGCCAAAGGCATGAACAAGACAGAAATTGCTGAGCTTCAGAGTATCAGCTTGGAAGAGCTGGAACGTTTGTTACAAACAGAATCTCTCTCCTGAATGGAGCGGCTTCAACGAACACAAAATTTCTTGAAGAAGCATTTTTCAATAAACGAAGTTTTCATTTGAGCCATCATTGCCAACATCGCAACCTCGCGCAACGTTGTTACAAGCCAAGTTCAAATTTTCAGTCAAAACTTGTCTGATTTTCGCTCCGAGAGCAACCTCTCTCGCACTCATCACGTGAATTCAGCATTGTGCCGCTCTTCTCCTAAGGAGTGTGAGCATATGCCAAGAAAATCCCTCGAGCCCTCGCCCTTTCTTTTTATCCCTGGAACCAAGATCCTCAGACCCGTGATCGACATCGTTTCCAAGCGCTTGCTTGAACACAATAAAGAAGCACTTGTGAGTTTGCTCACAGCAGTCTTGTCGCCCCAATCACCCATTGAGAACGTCACAATCCTCAATCCCGAAATGCGCAATGGGCCACGGCATGATGACAAACTCTCTCGCCTCGATCTGCTCGTTCGTCTGCACGATGGTCAACTCATCAACATCGAATTCC
>JBEGJP010000011.1:0-62097 GCA_041184525.1 Pseudomonadota bacterium
GACCGCTTCATTTTGAATTGTTTTTGGATGAAAATCGGTTCTCCGTCATAATTTTGCCTCGGCAAGAAACCTCAGTCTTGTGAGCGGCTGGGGAAATCTTGCGATCCTCAAAGATTTTTTCAATTTGGTTGAGCATTCTCTCGCCAGCTGTCAGGTGGGTCCTTGGGATGAAGGAGGGGGACTGGCCCGATGCCACAGACGAGTGAACGACTTTTGCAGGGATTCAAGATTTTGGTTGTCGATGACGCGGCGGACAACAGGTTGCTGGTGTCCCGCTTTCTGACTCTCTCGGGTGCAGAGGTTAAAGCCGTTGCCAGCGGCGCTGAAGGGGTCAGCGAAGCTATGAATTCCAAATTCAATCTCATTCTCATGGATATTCAGATGCCTGTCATGGATGGCTATGAGGCCGTGATGCGACTGCGGAGCAAGGGGTGTTGCGCCCCCATCGTGGCACTGACGGCCCATGCCATGCCGTCCGAACGGAAGCGCTGTCTTGCCAGCGGATTCAATGCCTACCTGACGAAGCCCATAGTCCGGCAGCAGCTTCTCGAAACAGTCGCCGAATGGGGGCGCCCCTCGGCATTGGCATCGGGCGATTTCACTCCGATCGAAGACAGTCAGCAGGGTCCATCGCAGCAGCCCGCGAGGCAGGCAGAGCACCAAAACCCACTCCACAAAGAACGCTGACGAGTGCACCGGCGATGAGACCCCAAGGAGCAATCACCCAGCGGAATTCTTTGAGCAGCGGAACGGTCCAACTGACCGCAAGCGAAAACCCGTTATTGACGAAAAAGCCGAAGATCAGTGCAGTGCATCCCGCAAATGAGCTCAGCAGGATGGCTTCTGTGAGGATGTAGGATCTGACGTGGGCCTGTCTTGCTCCGAGGCTTTTGAGCAGTCCGATTTCGCGCGTGCGTTCCGCCACAGTCACCAGCATCATATTCATGATTCCGATGCCCCCCACAAATAAACACAACCCCCCGATGAAACCGACGATGGCTTGAATGATTCTTAAAAAGCCTCTCACCCGATCGAGCATATCGGCGGGGACAGAGCTAGCGAAAGAGAGTCGACCTCCCGACTGAAGACTCAGATACGTGGTGAGTTCGCGCGTGAGGTGTTTTGTGTCCACATCGGCATGGGGAAGAACGCTAAACCAAGTGTAAAACGTCGGCCCCATTCGATTCAGGAGAGCCTGATTCGGAGAGTAGATGACATCGTTGGCATCTCTGTTGCCGAAGGAAGTGTCGCGCTTTTTCATCACTCCGATCACAGTGAAAGTTCCGAGCGTGTTGCAATTGTCGGCGGTCAGCCGTGTTCCGACAGGAAAGTAGGGTTCGCGACGGCGTGGGTCGCGTTTGTCAAAAAGGACTTCCACAGTGTCAGAACCGAGCACAGCGACCGGCGTTCCGCCAAAAAACTCTCCGGACGTAGGGAATCGACCGACCGACAGGGGGGCTTCCATTTCAAGGAATTCCTCAGGATCGGAGACGCCCACCAAACGGGAGCGAAATTCGCCTGTTTCAGTTTTGATCTGGCATGTGGATGTTCTCAGAAAGGGCCGGACGATGCCCTTCTTTTCAAAATTCTTTGCAAATTTCGGAAATTCCTCTTGGGCATGAAGACCGCGCCACTGCGAGGAGCGCCGTCCATGAAATCGACCCTCTCCATCGTCCAAATAGATGTATGCTTTGCGCACCGAACTGGTGAAAAAAAGTTTGTTGAAAGCATTTCCGACAATCTCACCGAGGCCGTCAATCACAATCAAGCTCAGAATTCCAATGAACAGTCCCACACCTGTCAGCGCACTTCTCAGTCGGTGGGTTTTCAGACTCCTGCCAGCCAGAGTCAGACTTTGCCGAAAGACCCAGAGGCGTTGATTCCATTTGTTCAGGTGTGTCTCTTGCCGCCCTTCCACCGTCGGGAGTTCAATGGCGGGAGGGAGAGACGGCTCAGCGTCTGATATTTTCTCTGGTGAAGAAACATCTCGGCCATCCCTGATGAGAATCGTGCGTTGCGCCGCGGATGCAATGTCAGCATCGTGAGTGATCAAAACAATCGTCCGACCTTCTGCATGCAGTTGGCGAAGTGCTGCGAGCACCTCACGTGAATTGATGGAATCCAGAGCTCCGGTCGGCTCGTCGGCGAGGATGATTTTTGGATCCATGACAAGCGCGCGACAGATGGCAACACGTTGCTTTTGCCCGCCCGAGAGCTCACTTGGATAGCGAAGGGCGAGCCCGTCAAGATGAAAGCGCCCGAGTAATTCATGCGCGCGCGCGTGGTATTTTGCAGAGACTTCTGACCCGCCGTCCCGTGAAAATGTGAGTGGCAGCAGGATATTCTCGAGAACATTCAACCTTGCTACAAGAGAAAAACTCTGGAAGACAAATCCGAGAGACGTGTTGCGCAACTCTGCCAGTTCATCTTCATTGAAGCTCGACAAGGGCTTTCCGGAGATGAACATTTCACCCTCAGTGGGGCGTGACAAGAGACCGATGATGTTCAGAAGCGTGGACTTGCCCGAACCCGACGGACCCACAATGGCAACAAACTCACCTTCTTCGATGCAACAAGAGACGCCTTTTAAAGCTCGGAAGGTTTGACCGGCCGATGCATAGGTGAAGCGAACGTTGCGCAATTCGACGCAGGGTGGATTCATGGTTGATCCGCCATGGAGATTTGTGCAGGAGGCAGTTGCCAATTTTTCGCAAAAAAGAGAGTCAGGCGGTACTGTTGTCCTTGATGCTTGAGCGATGCCATTGTCTTCTGGTCGCGATCAAGATCTTGCTGTGTCGCAATGAGTCGGTCGAGGGAAATTTCACCCGCCTCAAAGAGGCGCAGGTTTTGTTCGTGGAGCCGGCGGGTCGCTTCAGTCAATTGTGAACTCAGCTGGAATTCTTTTTCGTTTCCATTGACGTTTTCAAATGCAGCCGCAAGTGTCGTGAGCAAATCTTTTCTCTGCTTTTGCTCTGAAATTTTGCTCGTGAGAAGTCTGGCCCGTGCCGCTTCGACAGCGGCGAACGAGAGCGGCGGTTGGACAGCGATGCTTCCGTTGAGTGCAACATTCCAGTTCTGGCGACGCGCAGAATGGGATGTTGCCGTGAGAGAAAGATTGTCTTGCACATCTTTATTCCATCCCGCGACTGCATCAATGCGTGGTGAGAATCTGTTGCTTAAGCTGAGGTCAACGTCCTTTGCTGCAATATCACTTTCGAGTTTCACTGTCCGCCAAATCAGACTCCGTTCGATAACGTTTTCATCAGTGTCATCTCTGGTGTCGGCTTTCCTGAAGCGTTCTTCTTTTTCAAAAATCATCACTATTTTCTCAGCGGCAATTTGCGGTTCTTTAGTTCCGAATGTACTGCGATGTCTTTGAACACGGTCTGTGAGCTGGTTGTTGTTTGAAAGTGCTTCGTGCTGCACGCGGAGCAGTTCTCTCTGCGAATTCAGTAGATCGCGTTTGCCGAGAAATCCGCTGGCAACCTTACGCTGGGTTTGTCGGTGCAGCTGTGATGCCTGTTCGATGGCTTGTGCGTTGAATTGGCTGAGGACAACGAGGTGCTGCAATTGGATGAGATCCATCATCCAGTTTTTAATTGTTTCGCGCTCGGAGAGGTTCTCCTGAAGGGCGGCAAGAGACAGCTTCCTTTCATCCGTTTGCAGGTGGGCCAGATCAGAGCCTCCTGCGTAAAGATTCTGCTTGAGAGTGAGTCCCAACTGCAATGAGTTGAGTGGTCCGAGGACCGTGCTGCTCATTCCATTTTGTTGGCTTTCACTCTTCTGGCGGGACAGTGCCGTGTCGAAAGAGATGGTAGGCAGCCATTTTTGTTTTGATCCCTGCAACTGGGCATCGGCTTCCTGCAGCCTCCCGCGCGATTTATTCGTGGGTGAGAGAAATGCGATCACATCGATAATTTCGGAGTGGACTGTGGCAAATTCGGGTGGAAGCTCACTGGTGTCGGAGGCATCCGCATCAATTTGCATACAGGGTATCAGCAAGGCCAAAACGAATATGACAATCGATCTTCGACAGCCGGCGAGAGAGTGTGGTTTCGTTTTGTGGGAAGCCATGCGGGAGCTACTCCTCTTTGAGTGCGTCAATAATTTCGAGTCGGCTTGCCATGCGGGCTGGCCAAGTTCCGAAGACGATTCCGGAGCCCAAACTCACCACAAGGGCAAGCACGAGAGCCATCGGGTCGAGCTGGAAAGAAAGTGACTCTGAATGCGGAAGAAACGATTTTGCCAATGTGAGCGCCAAGGTACTCACAGCCAAGCCAAATGCTGTGCCCAAGCCACCGCTGAGAAGGCAAAAGCCCGTGGACTCCAGCAGGAACTGGAGTCGGATGTCTCTCGGTCGGGCGCCGACTGATTTTCTGATCCCGATCTCTCGGATGCGTTCGTGGACATTCACGAGCATGATGTTCATCACGCCGATGCCGCCAATGAGAGTGCACAGTCCGCCGATGACCAATGTGAGTCCGGTGAGGATATTGAGCATGAGATTGAATTTCTCGAGTTCTTGCTCAGCAGCAAAGTAGCGGAAGGGGAACCGGTTGTCGGTCTTTATTTTCAGGATATTGACGACAACTTGGGCAAACCACGTCGGACTGATTCCGGCATGCGGGACGGTGACGATGCGTCGTTGGTATGAAGAGGCACCGCCGGCAAGCAAGGCAGAAACGGGTAAGTAAACGGCGCTGTTGATGGAAGGGTCCATCAGGGTATCCTGTGATTGCAGGACTCCGACAATTGTCAGTACCCCTTCAAATTTGCACCCTCGGACAACAATGGGGGTACCAATGACGTGATCGAAGGTCCGAGTGCTCTCTTGTGACTGTCGAGGGAGGAAAAGTTTTTTGGCAGCATCACTCCCCAGCACAGCGATTCGGCTGGGCGGAACGGATTGGAATTCATTTGGAAGGGGCAAACGTCCTGAGGCCGCACGCAACGCGTTTTCATTCGCTTCTTGGAGCGAGTTGATACCAGTGAGACTTCCATTGAAGTTCGACTCTCTGGAAATGATCTGACAACCCTCTGCTTCAACGGTGGGATCCACCCTGCCCCAGCGCACGAGCTGCTGGTTGAGCAAGGGGAGATCTTGGGTCATGTGAAGACCTCGCCATTGCGGTGCGCCGGTGCGATCGGCCTGTCGCCAATCAAAGCTGACAAATGCTTTTCTTGCTCCCTGTGTTTCGAAGAAATCTCTGAAGACGTCATCCACTTTGCGTGTGAGCGTCATCATGATGAACACACTGGCGACTCCGATGAGCAGGCCTGTGAGTGTGAGGACAGTGCGCAAGCGTTGGGTGGCGAGAGATTCTAAAGTCGGTCCGAACATGCGCATCAACGTGTTTTGCAGTCGATCAAAAACCACTTTTGCATTCAATGCCGTCATGATCCGATTCCCCGTCGGGAGCTCGGCAGACGTGCTGACGTGCTTGGAGGAGTCTGAATCGGGGATGGCAGTTTCATTTTTTTTCACATCTGAAATGATCCGACCGTCAGCGATGTGAACAATGCGCTGGGCCCTTTTTGCAACTTCCGGATCGTGCGTGATTACGACAATCGTTCGTCCTTCGGAGTGAATTTCTTCAAGCGCCGAAAGAACTTCTTCTGCGGTGACACTGTCAAGCGCTCCGGTGGGCTCGTCGCACAGCAGGACATCGGGCGCCATCATCAAAGCACGGCACAGGGCCACGCGTTGCTTTTGACCTCCAGAAAGTTGGTGTGGACGTTTGTCCTCCTGTTCTGTCAGCCCAAAGCGGCGGATGAGTTTCTGGGCTTGTTCATCCCGATCGGATGGCACAGAAGAGTGTCGGGCGTACTCGCAAGGCAGCATGATGTTTTGTAAGACCGTCAGCTGCGGCAGCAGAAAGAACTGTTGGAAGAGAAAGCCGATGGTCTTGTTTCTCAGAAGCGCTGCTTCGTTGTCATTCAGCTGTCCAAGGCACTGCGCATGCAGAAGGAGTTCGCCGGAGCTGGGGAAGGCCATGAGTCCGAGAAGATGCATGAGAGTGGATTTACCCGATCCGCTGGCACCTGTGATGGCGATAAACTCACCGGCAAGGATTTTTAAGTTGATGTCTTTGAGTGCCGTGTAAGGGGGCGTGTTGGCTGAAGTGTAGATGTACTGGACATTCTTGAGCTCAAAGAGCGGTTGCTGTTGTTCCACCACAGCGCCTCCCCGTCAGTCTGCCCGACCTGTTTTTGTTTGCTCGGACGATGAACTGATGCCGAGTTTGCCCTCGGAGAGTTTTTTCAGGTCAAGTTTGGCAAAATCGATCTCCAGAACGGCATCACCCTCCTGCAACTCGGAGCCTTTGATTTCTACCCAGAGATCGGTCGTGAGCCCCGTTTTGATTTTTCTGTACAGCGCTCCATCCTTGGGTTGAGTGCGCGGCAATTCAACCACCGCATGTCCGTTGAGGGTAGCGACAGCATTTGCAGGGAGCGCAAGAACTGACTTGGTTTCCGCAACAACGAGTTCGATACTGGCGTTCATTTGTGAGCGGACATCGCGATCCGGCGTATTGAGGACGATGTCGGTGACAAAATAGGTGAAGCCTCCTGCTTTATCCTCCACACCTTGCTGACTGATACGACTGACCACTCCTTCGTAGCCCTTTTCTGGAAAAGCATCGAGTTTGATGGTGACAGGCTGGCCGGTTTTGACCACGGCAAGATCGGACTCCAATATGCGTGAACGGACCATCATTTTTTCCGTGTCCGAGATGATGAGCACTTCGCGTCCCGTGGCCTCCGCGCTTTCAGCCGTTGCCATCACACTTTCGCCGACCGCTTTGTTGAGGAAGGTCACAAGTCCCGATTTGGGGGCCTTCACGTAGATCAGCGACAAGCGGCCGTCCCTTCTGACGCCCGCTGCTTTTTTGCCTTCATTGAGTCCAAGAGAATCTTCAAGCAGTGAGAGCTGCTGCTTGGCAGCTTCAAATGCCAGTCGGGCACGATCGTAATCGTTTTCAGCTTTCTCGTTCTCCAGTTGCGAAAAGAGATCGCGGACGTTTTTCCTTCGGTCCAAATTTTCCTGCGCGGCTTGCATTTCGAGGCGCGTGCGTTCGACCTCCGATTGCCTTGCCTCCAATTCCTTTTGAGCAGAGGAGTCCTGTTGGACAGCAAAAAGCACCTGTTTTTCTTTGACCCTTTGTCCTTCGTTGACCATCAACTGGCGCAGCTGCCCAGAGACAGGCGAGTAAACTGCAATTGAGCTCGACGGCAGAACTTTGCCCGTGAGGAGAAGATCTTTTCGAATGTCCCGTCTTGAGACTTTGACAGTGCGTTGTGCCTGCATGCGATCGAAGGTGGCTTGCCGATTGTAGCGGACAAACATCCAGCCCCCCAACAGAAAGGTGCCGATGGCAGCCATCGTGAGAAGGAGTGTCGGTCGGTTCTTGTTGGTTTTTGAAGAAGTCATGAGTGTGATCCTGCTGGAGAAGCAAAGGGGCATCCGGAACTTATCATCATTCTAATGGGACCATAAGTGTTGCCCGATGGATCTGCGCACTTTCGAAAGGTCAGGAGGGGTGCGCAGTGAATGCCTGTCCCAATAGCGTGTCCCGAGTCGGAATTGTTCCAGACAAAGCGCATAAGCATCGCTGGTCGCAAGAGCTTGCCAAGTCTCTGTCGCGACAGGGGCTGTCTGTCCGGCAAGCCTCACATGTTTGACCTTGCACTCGGGTGTGGTGCCGGCATCGGCTTGAAAGAGAAGAATGCGCGGCATGTTTTGCGCGCCGACGGTGCGGCGGGCAGCGGTGCGATTGGTGAGCAAAATATGAAATTGACCATCTTCTGCCATCCAAAGAGACGTTCCTGTGTAGCCAAGATGGCCAAAGATCGACTGCTCTTTGCGCAGGGGCCAATGGTTGATGCCCGCTGCGGAGAGTGCTCCTGAGGGCGTGTCGAAACCCCATTGGAATCGAGCGTTTTGTTGCCGGTTTGAGGTTGGCAGTGAGCGCAGTCGGGCTTGAGTTTCAACAAAGAAAGGAACCGTTTTTCTGACGTCAAAAATATTTCCGAACAACCCCGCATGAGAAGAAATGAGCGGATACGTTGAGCTGCTGAATTTGAATTCGGAAGCAAGAATATTGGCATTGGTGTCGTGCACGCTTCCGAAATCGCCCGCGTGGTGATCGAGCTTTCGGCTTTCATAGATATGGGCAACGACCTGCGAGTGCAAATAGGGAAAAAACGGAATGGCTGAAGCACTCTTTTCCGGTTCCAGCGAAGCGTGCCAAAAGCGGCTGTCCCAGTGCGCATTGAGTGCCGAGAGACGTTCGCTCCAGCCCGAAATCTTAGAATCGGAAAGATTTTCAATCACTCGCGCGAGAAGAAAATAGTTCAAGTCAGAGTACTTGGTTTCACCCGTCGGTTCCGATGGAGCCAAGCTGAGGATATGGCGGGTCAGATCTTCGAGCGCACGCGGCGCCGCGTTCTCCTGCGTATCACCGCCGACAGAACGCCTCCGCCTTGTGGTCCCTTGGTTTTTGGAGCTTTTTTCGAATTCCCAGAGCATGCGGCCAAACCAGCCCCAAGGCGGAAGCCCGCTGGTGTGATTGAGGAGGTCCGCCAAAGTCATCGAAGGGCGCTCTCGGGCCCAAGCGACAAGAAGGTCTCCGACCTCATTCTGGGGTTGAATGAGGTCGGCCAATGCACAGGCCGCCAATTTTTGAGGGTCGGAATCGAGAGCTCGCCTTAAAAAGGCATTGGCCAGAATGGGTTTTGTCAGGCTTGCAAGGTCGAACGGGGGAAACCACGTTGAAGAGCCTGATGAGGCATTTGCAGAGACAGCCGATGCCTCATCAATCATCCACTCGGGAGGACAGGCTTCGTCCGCATAAAAGGCGCACCACATGCCTTCTTGGTTTGCGAATGCCCACGCTGTGAAGGTGCCATTTTTCACCTCCTCTTCCAGACTTTCAATCAGGGAGTTGTATGGTAGAGCCATGATGGGGAGTCTCCGTTCGGGCCGCGTGGCCGTCGACGTTGTTGCTGTTTCACAATAAACAGCGCAGGCAGATTGTCCAGAAGCGATGGGAAGGTTGCAATCATGAACAGAACATCCGACTTGACACGTGAGTGGAGTCTCGCAAGCACTCAGATGCATATTGTTTCTGCTTTAGGTGTGTCACCTGCGCGTGTTTTGCGGGATATCGATTCATGGCTTGAAGAAGACGCGGGCGGCGGGGATGTCACTGTTTGGACTCAATGCCCCCAGTCTGCGCGGATGCGGTGGGAAATTATTGCGAAGCAGGATTTTATTCTCTGCGGCCTGTTTCTGATGGCCGCTGTTGTTCATCGCGTTCATGGAGCATCATCTTGTCTCGTGAAGTCCAAATTTGAAGATGGCTCGCTTGTCAGGAAGGGCGATGTCGTAGTCTTTGGTGAGGGCCATGCCGCAGCTCTCCTCCTCGCAGAACGCGTGTCCCTCAATCTGGCAGCCCGTTTGAGCGGGGTGGCGAGTAAAACAAATCAGATGAGGAGTTTTGTTGAATCGGCGGCGGCCCATTCAGGCGCACGTCCTCCTTGTCTGCTCGAAACCCGCAAGACGACACCCGGCCTGCGGCTGTATGAGAAATATGCGACGCGTGTGGGGGGAGCCCGCAATCACAGGCACGCTCTCGACACCGGCCTCATGCTCAAGGAAAATCATCTCCGCAGTTTTGGCGGCATTGAGGCTGCATTGGCGTCTGCTGTGAAACATGCCCCCGTTCTGACCCGCGTTGAGGTCGAGGTCAGCAACCTTAAAGAATTTGATGAAGCACTGAACGGAGGAGCAGACGTTGTGATGCTGGACAACTTTGCGCTCAGCGACGTGCGTTCTGCTGTCGAGCGCAGAAATGCATCGGGTCGTGCGGTTGCGCTTGAGGTCAGCGGCAACCTCACAGAAGAAAATATTGGCGCTGTTGCTCAAATGGGCGTTGAGTTTGTCAGTTCAGGTGCGCTTGTTCATCAGGCCACATGGGTGGATATGAGCATGCAACTGTATCCGTTGGAACTGGGTTGAATGAAGACTTTCTATAAAAACGAAACAACATCCACCATGGATTGGGTGCGCGAGGTTCTTGCCGCTCGGAAGTTGGATTTGCCTTTTGTTGTCATGGCCGGACGGCAGACTGCCGGACGCGGCCGTGGCGGCAGCCGTTGGTTGCAGTCAGAGGCACAAACAAAAGAATCAAATTCTGTGTCGTTCGGTTCTGAATCAACAGAACACGCGTCTCTCCGCGAGGCGGTCACACAGGCCCGCTGCTTTGGTCCCTGCACATTTTTGTTTCCTGCGGACCACATTAAAATCCCGGTCAACTGGTCCAGTTTGGCTGCGGGCTGTGCGGTGGCGGATGCCATCGATCGCGTCCGTCAGAGAATAGGAAATCAATTGGGATTTGCCCGCCATTTGCCATCTGCCGATCCCTATGCGGGAAAAATAAAATGGCCCAATGATGTGTGGGCTTGGCCATCACCTGCATTAGCGAATGACGGGCGGCCGGCGATGAAAATTGCCGGTCTTCTGTGTGAATCGTCTTTCCGAGGTCACACACTTCAATTTGTCACGGTGGGCGTGGGATTGAATGTCTTTGAGGCGCCCTCAGCACTTCCTTCGGCCGGCAGTCTGTTGGAGATGTGGGGACTGAGCCTCGGAGAATTGAAAGCTGATCAACACCTTTTGATACAAAATCTTTTGGCAGAAGAAATTGAGCGCGAGATGCTCGATTACTTTTCGACGGAGCGCACCGCAGAGCAGCTGCGCCTGTTGGCTCTCGAACGTTCTTTGCCTTTGGGCACGCGGCTGTCGGTCAACAAGGGCATGCAGGTGGGTGCTTTCGCGGGAATCAGTCTCGATGGAGGGCTTCTTCTCGAGGGCCAGTCTGAACCTGTCGTGGCCGCAGATGTGCAGCCTCTTGAAAATGGGTCTGGTTCGTCAGTCGTGTCCTCTTCAGTGCAGTGGGAGAAGCAATCAACTCACACCGGTCCTGCAAGGCTTTTGGTCGATTTCGGCAATTCCACCATCCACTGGTGTTGTGAAATGGGCGCGGAAAAAACACAGGGCCACGCCCATTGGCAAGATTTCGACAAGAAGAACGCGAGCGATGTTCGTCTTTTTGCAAAGACCCAATTTGCACAGGACATTTTGAAAGCGCTCGGCGGCAGCAAGCAGGTTGAACTCGTGTGGTCTTCCGTGGGCCATGGCGGATTGTCTGCATCACTCATGGAGGCTGTAGAGGAGCTCTTGCTGCGTCCGAGAGTGGATCGTGAGATCGCACTTTTTCCTTTGCATTCCGAGGATATTCTTCAGGCAGCCGGTTTGGTCGGCGACTACGCTGCGGGACAGATGGGTGTCGATCGCGCATTGCAGGGTTGGGCTGCCGTGCGACGTGCACAGTCGCTTTCGGCACCGGTGGCTGTTCTCTCTTTCGGGACAGCGTTGACGGGCTTGGTGGTGAATGAACAGGGGCGGCTTCTGGAGAGTTTTATCCTTCCGGGTGCCTTCATGAGCCTTGCCGCTTTGAACAACGGGACCGCCCGACTGCCGAAAGTCAAACCGCCGGAGCATTATCCATCGCTTGTTGAAGAGCCTCCCTTCACAACCCACCAGTCCATGTTGCGAGGTCTTGTCCTTCAGGCTGTCGGCCTCATTGAACATTTGCAGCGGCAGCACAATTTGGGTCTTGTCGTCGTCACAGGAGGCGGCGCCTCTCCGTTTGAGATGATTCTCCGACAGCACGTGTCGATGCCTCTGGAAATTGAGGAGGACCTTGTTCTCAGAACAATGTCCGACTTTGTTTCCGGACAAACCCAATCGCGTTTCCGTCTGATGGCAGAACAGGGAGATGCGGACGTTGCTCTTCCGGAAAAGGTCCTCCAAAGCATGCTTCGCGCGCGCCTCTCGAAGCGACGGAGTCAACGCGTTGCGCTCGACAAAGTCCATTTCAGGCGACTCGGCGGACGCCTCGAAAATGCGGGCGTTGGAGTGCGCATCGATCGGCATTTGGCAGAGAAATTCAAATTCCACAACCGGCATTTGTGGCGAGAGCGTATCGATATCGGTGAAGTGATGGTGGAGCAGAATTCGCCCAAAAATCATATCTCTGATGCAGCACCCGCGTCACTGATCAGCATCAAATCGACCTATGTGTTGAAGCAGGGCGATCAGGTTTGGCTCTTCCATCCGCCGGAATACGAACCCGACATGGCCACACATGTGGAGGTGGTGTACGACGACGGAGACGCCGCGGTTTTTTGTAAACCGGGCAATCTTGTGGTGCACGCCGCCGGTCTCTACGGAAAAAACACTTTTATCGAAATTATCAAAAAAATGGGATTTGCCGACGCAGCACCTGTGCACCGGATTGACCGAGAGACATCGGGTTTATTGGTGTGCGCGCGCTCCACGGCTCTGCGCCGAGATTTGTCGTTGAGTTTTCGCGATGCCTCGGTGAAAAAAATGTACCTCGCCGTCACTCGCGGGACGCGGGTTGTGCCGCGCGAATTCAAGATCAATTTTCCCATTGGTCCTGCTCTGGGTTCACGCATCCGGCTGAAGCTTTGGGAAAACCAAAGTGAGGGCCTCGATGCTCTCACGCACTGTGTGCTCTTGTCCCAGTGGGAAGATCACTCTCTTTTTGCGTGTCTTCCGCAAACCGGTCGAACCAACCAGATCCGTGTGCATCTTGCAGCCATCGGGCACTGGATTGTCGGCGACAAAATGTACCACCCTGAGGAAGATGTCTTTTTGCAATTTTATGAGGAAGGGTACACCGATTTCGTTGCAGAAAAAGTTCTTCTGCCTCGGCACTGGCTCCACAACACCGGTATTCAGTTTCTCAGCCAGTCAGCGTCACGTTTGGGCCAGAAACCTCTGATAGCCCCCTTGACGGACGATCTTCTTGTCCACGAGCCGACGCGGTTGTTGTTGCAGGCTGCGGGATTCTCGCTCGATCCCAAGGTGCACGCAGAGCAGTTTTCGGATTTGTTTTCCCGATTGTTGAATCTGGATTTTTCCGAAGCTGAGTGTCTCGCTCCCGAGGCACACGCATGAGATCGCCACCCGAATCGGCATTTGCATTTTTGACTGACATCCATGGGAATCTCAATGCGCTCGATGCTGTATTGGAAGATATCCATGAGCTGCGACTGAGGTCCTCGCCGCAGGAATTTGAAATCGTCTGTTTGGGAGACAGCTTCGATGGCGGGGCCGATCCCTTGGGAGTTTTTGAACGCCTGAGAGCGATCGGCTGCGTTCACTTGCGCGGCAACCATGAAGAATACCTCTTTGATTGTCAGGAGCGTCCCACCGAAGAGAAATTCCTTCGCCCGTTGTGGAAATTTGTACCATGGACGGTGTCTCGCATGGGCGATGCGCTGAAAGAACTGCGCGCCTCGACTGTGCCTCAATGGCGGAATTCTGATTGGAATCTTTCAGCAGTGCATGCCAGTGTCTCGAACAACGGACGTGTTCCCGATTTTTTTACCCAGCAGTCATCGCTCACTGCGCTGTTCAAGGAAGAGTTTCTAGAACACGATGCCTGCCAAATTTTTTTCAATGGTCACAGCCATTATTTAGGGCGGCACTGGAACCCTCAAACAAGAGATATCTGGTTCAACTGTGGGAGTGTCGGCTACCCTTTTGTAGAAAAGGACGAGCGTTTTTCAGATGCACCCTTGGCAACGTGGGTTTGGGTGGAGTGTCGCCGCTCGCACGCGGGTGAGCGGGAGGTTCGGGTGCTCAATCGCCGTGTTCCCTACTCTTCTGATGCTTTCATCAGTCGATATGTGGATTCCGGAGCTCTGGAAGAGTGTGCTCCTTTTTCTTTTGCCATCGCGGCACAGAGTTTGTTCAATACAGATGTCGTCTATCCTTTTTTCCAGAAGGTCAAAAAACAGAATTTGACTCCCGATGAAACGGCCCGTCTATTGGTTGCGGAGTTGGAGCGTCAGCAGGTCTTCTCGCGGATCAACGCGCTTTTGAGTCGCGCAGGACGCGCTCACGTGGCGGTGCACTCATGATTCGGGTTTTTATTTTTGTCTTTGTTTTGATGTGTGCTCCCGCATACTCTTCGGATGACAATGCCCTGCATGAGGCGTGTCCTGCTTTGTCTTCTTTGTTTCGAAGTCGAGATGCGTCTTTGCAAGAATCTTTGCAGATCGAGGAGCTCACGCTCGCCGGCTTGAAGAGAACATCCGAGGAATTTGTGCGCGATGAAATCGGCTTTGGTGTGGGTTGCCGTGTCACGGAGGATGATCTTCAGTCTGCGGCGCAAAGGTTGCGCAACACGAATTTTTTTCTCACTGTTGAAGTGGAACAGGTAAAGACATCGGAAAAAACGTTGCGTCTGCATTTTGTTTTTCACGAGAAATGGACGCTCACTCCGGTGGTGCGCGGCGGCGGCGGTGGCGGGGTTACGTTTTTCGTTTTGGGTTTGTACGATTTGAATGTGTTTGGTGAGGGTATCGAGTCGGGTGCTCAATACGAGCAATATGCCCTTGCCCCGGGAGTCACTGTGTGGTGGCGCGATCCTCACGTGGGCAGTCGTGACTGGAAAATGGCGATTGAATTTTCGCAGACGACACGGCCTTTCTTTTATTTGAATCCGGTTGATCGCAACTATCACATGCCCTTGGCACGTGTCCGGCGCGGCATGCTGATGGGATACCGTCGCTTCGGTCCATGGGAAGTGGGGCTCGGACTGGAGCCTCTTAAAAGGGAACTTCTTTCTTCAGATGTGTTCGCTGTGAGTGAATTTCCCGACTTTGAGAGATCGAAGGAATCCGGTTTGAACGTGAAAACACTTTTCAGACTCAACGCCCTCAATCTCGATGACTTCAAATTGGAGGGGCAGCGTGTTGAACTCCTTTCGGATGTGTTGATCCCCATCCCGTCCGAAGGTGCCCAGTCGCCTTTGTTTCGCTTGACTGCGCAGGCACTGCGGTTTTGGACTTTTGGTAACATTCATAATCTCGGGCTCCGGTTGCAAGGTGTGTGGGTTTCGAGTGCTCGGCTTTTGCAATTGAGCCGGCTCGGAGGCTTGGATTCCGTGCGCGGTCTGCGTGACGGTGAACGCATCGGCAGAGTTTCATGGTTGGCCAACAGTGAATATCGTGTGGCGAGTGTGCTGACCCCGTCTTTTGTCCTCCAGAACGTTCTCTTTTTAGACTTGGGAAATGGTGGTTTTGATTTTCAACGTTGGCCATTGCCGGCCGCAGTGAGTGCAGGTACGGGACTGCGCCTCGGTTTCCGCCCCCTTGCCAGACTGCGTTTGCGGGCAGATTATGCGCTTCCGGTGCAGGGAATGGGCACGGCCGGCGGTTGGGTCGTCGGCATGCAACAGTATTTCTGAAGGCATCGAATTTGGGATGGAATCACAATGAAAAGCATTGAACAGAGCGGGCGTGAACAAGGTATTGAAACGGTCTGCGTGCATGCGGGGGTCGAACCGGAGCCGACCACGGGCGCAATTATGACTCCCATTTTTCAAACTTCGACTTACGTTCAATCGGGCCCGGGCGAGCACAAAGGTTACGACTACTCCCGCGGCGGCAATCCCACCCGCACGGCATTGGAAAGTGCATTGGCGGCTTTGGAGCGGGCGCGTCACGGGATTTCATTTGCATCCGGATTGGCGGCAGTGCATGCCGTTGCGCAACTTCTCAATCCCGGCGACCACGTGCTGGTGTGTGACGATGTTTATGGCGGCACGGGCCGTCTGTTTCGCAGGCTTTTTGCCAAGTACGGTATTGATTTTGAATTTGTTGATATGCGCCACGCCTCCGAACTGAAGGCTTTCTTCAAGCCCCAAACGCGTCTCGTCTGGGTTGAAACTCCCACGAATCCTCTGTTGCGGATTGTCGACATCACCGCAGTCGCTGCCTTGGCGCGTGCTCATGGTGCGCTGACCGTAGTGGACAACACGTTTGCTTCGCCCATTTTTCAACAACCGCTCCGTATGGGTGCTGACATCGTTTTGCACAGCACGACCAAGTACATCGGTGGCCACTCGGACTTGGTGGGTGGTGCACTTATGCTCAATGACGATGCTTTGGCCGAGCAATTGAGATTCATTCAATTTGCGGGCGGCGCAGTCAATGCACCGCAAGAGTGTTTCATCTTGTTGCGGAGCATCAAGACTCTTGCGTTGAGGATGCAGCGGCATCACGAGAATGCCTGCATCGTGGCTGATGCCCTGAGCCGGCTCGATTCTTTTTCCGAAGTGATTTTTCCGGGATTGGAATCGCACCCTCAGCATGCGTTGGCCCGTCACCAAATGTCCGGTTATGCCGGCATGGTGAGCGTGCGTATGAAGGGAAGTTTTCAGGATGTGAAGAATTTCCTGCGCCGTCTGCGCGTGTTCAGTCTGGCCGAGAGTCTGGGCGGCGTGGAGTCACTGGTGAACCACCCTGAAACCATGACGCATGCCAGCGTCCCTCCGGAACACCGCAAAAAAATTGGGATTGATTCAAATCTGCTCAGGTTCTCTGTGGGAATTGAATCCGCAGAAGACCTTGTGGAAGACCTCCGACAGGCTTTGGGCTGACGTCAAAAATCTGGCCCTTCTCCTCGCTCTGCAAAAGATTTTTCGGTTGTGCACCGATCTCTCTGGAGATGAGGAGGTCGTATGCCGGCGATAGATAAATTCAAGGCACAGTCTGCAATCGTTCGTCCAAAAAAACGTGATTTTCGAGTTGAGGACGAATTGGAGTTGCTCAATCTCATTCTTGCCGAAAATCCAGCTTTGCGGCAGCGTGTCATGCGCGTTATCGAAAAACAGGTGGGTAAACAGAGACTCGCGGTATCCAAGGCGCGTTCGGAAGACAAGTCTCAATAAGGGATGTGCTTTCGGAGGGCGGATGACGTCGGCTGTGACCATCCCTCGCCCATCCTCATTGGAGCACGCTTAAAGTGACTTCCCCCATCCCTCCTGCTTCTTTCCTCTCGACGTCTCATCTTCAAAAGCAGAATTTTCGTTCAGAAATGTTGGGGAACCACATCACGGTCGCCGAGCTGAACGCAGATGCTGCTTGGCAAAAGAGCATATCAGGACGTTTCGTTTTGTTGGGTGTGCCTGACGATCGGGGTGTCGAGCTCAACCAAGGCTTTGTGGGCGCACAGGCGGGGCCCGCAGCTTTCCGTCAGGCTTTTTACAAACTTTATGATGTTCGCTCTGCGGATGGGCAATGGTTGGGCGAGAGATGGCTCGATGTGGGTGATCTCGTTTTGCAGCCGACCCTAGAGGAAACGCATTCGGCATTGGCCGATGTGGTGAACTTTTTGCTCTCACAAGGGGCGAAGCGGGTTCATGTTGTCGGCGGTGGGCACGACTTCAGTTTTGGTTCGTATTGGGGTCATGCGCGTGCGGTTTCGGGTGTGTTGCCGATTGTGAACTTTGATGCTCACTTTGACCTCAGACCCGTCGAACAGAACGTCATCAACAGCGGTACGCCTTTTTGGCGTGTCATTGAAAATCTGAGCACGCATATTGCCGGAGGTCAGGCTCTTTTCGAGGTGGGAATCCAGAGGGAACGCAATCCCCAGAGCTTGTGGGATTATGCTGCATCACGTGGCGTCTCCGTCGCTGAGTACACGGCGCTGAGCCGAGGTTGGAAGTATCATCGGTGTCTGGGCAATGAAAACTGCGCGCTCGAAGAGCAAATAAAGATATGGGTCCATCATTGGACGTCTTCAGCATCCACCTCGGGTGCACTTCATCTTTCGATTGATCTCGATGTTTTCACGTTTTCGTCGGCACCGGGCACCAGCGCCTCAACTTCTTTCGGGGTTCCGGTTGAAACTCTCTGGCCATGCATGGAAGATGTGTTGTCCCGAGACAATTGCCGAGTGGTGGACGTCGCAGAGCTGTGCCCGGCGCGTGACGTTCAATCGCAGACGGCACGTTTGGCAGCAGCTCTGGTTTTCCGAGGTTCACTCTCTTTGGAAGCTGGCGGGCGTTCGCTTGTTCGAGATCCGTTTCTGGGTTAAGGCGAGAGCCGCACCTACGTTGTGACTTTTTTGGAGGCGTTGACCATGGCAGCGTCAATCAACCCTTATTTTCCGATTTTCATCGCCTTTGTTTTGGGTTTACTCATTGCAGGCGGTGCTACGGCAGCATCATTTTTGTTGGGCCCGAAGAAGCCCAATCCGTCCAAACTTGATGTGTATGAATGTGGTGTGCCTCCCGTGGGCACGGCGCGTCAGCGCCTCTCGGTGAAGTTCTATCTGACAGCCATTCTTTTTATTCTTTTCGACATCGAAACGGTGTTTCTCTATTTGTGGGCGGTGCTCTTCGACGAGCTCAAGTGGTTTGGCATCATCGAAGTGGGTCTCTTCGTAGGAACACTGGTCGTTGGTTACATCTACATCCTGCGTCGCCGCGCTTTGGACTGGGACTGAGGGGATCAGCATGGAAGGTTCAGCAGGGGTTGTGCTCCAGTTTCTTGACAACAACATCGGCCTCGTCGCGGCCATCGGCAAAATTGCTCTCGCACTTGCAATAGCGCTGCAGGTGGCACCCATCATGGTGTGGGTGGAGCGTCGTCAGGCGGCATTCATCCAACGTCGCATCGGCCCCAACCGCGTCGGTTTGTTTGGATTCAAACTTTTCGGTTTGGGCCAGCCTCTGGCTGACACCATCAAATTGCTTTTCAAAGAAGACTTCATTCCGAAACAGGCCAACAAGTTTTTCTATGTGCTGGCTCCCATTGTGCCCGCGGTCATGGGCTTGCTTGCCATTCAGGGAATTCCGCTCGGCAAGGAAATCATCGTTGCCGGTCACACTATCAACATGCAGCCTGTCAGTATCAATGCCGGTTTTCTGTATCTGTTTGCGATGTCGGCACTCGGTGTCTACGGCGTCGCACTTGCAGGTTGGTCATCGAACAACAAATACGCACTTTTGGGCGGCCTGCGCGCATCAGCGCAAATGATCTCGTATGAAATTGCCATGGGATTGGCCCTGCTGCCTATGGTCATTCTTTACGGAACCCTCGATCTGCAGTCGATGATTGCCGCTCAATCGGACGGTCTGATTCTCGGGTTCCTGCCGAAATGGGGTGTCTTTATGGCCCCATTCTCTTTCGTCATTTTTGTCATCACCATGTTTGCCGAAACAAACCGCCTTCCCTTCGACTTGGCTGAGGGTGAGGCTGAACTCGTGGCCGGTTTCCTTGTGGAGTACGGCTCGATGCGTTGGTCACTCTTTTTCTTGGGTGAGTACGCAATGATGTTCACATTGTCGGCTCTCACCACGTGCGTCTTTTTGGGAGGCTATGAAATTCCTTGGCTCCCCCACTCTCAGTTGGTGGCACTCCTGACCCCGATTTTCTCTGCTGAACCTGCAACTTGGGTGGCAGCGTTGATTGGCTTGGGCGTTCTCATCACAAAAGTGGCAATCTTCATGTTTTTGTTTGTGCAGGCGCGCTTCACACTGCCGCGCTTCCGTTACGATCAGCTCATGCGGGTGGGATGGGTTTATTTGTTGCCCATTGCGCTTGTGAATTTGGTGGTCTGGGCATTGGCTGTGGGCTGGTACCGGCTCAGGTGAGTCCTGCGAATAGAGCACGTGGAGTCATTTCATGGAATTGAATTTTCTTTCGTTTGTTGTGATGGGAGTTGCTGCGGCACTTCTGTCAGGTGTGATGATCACGCGGCGTTGGCCAGTGAGTGCAGCGATGGTGCTCATTGCCATCATGACTCTTCTGGCTGGGATGTTTGGCTTGCTTGAGGCGCATTTTGCTGCAGCGGCTCAGATCATCGTTTATGCCGGCGCCATTATGGTGGTGTTTGTTTTTGTGATCATGCTCTTGAATCTCCCTCCGGAAGAACTGCGCTACGGCGGCATGACTTGGGGAGAAATGGCCATCACCGGTGTGGCTGTAATTCTTGCGATTGTTCTTGGAACACAAGTGGGCCGTGGTTTACTGACGGGCGGATTGGAATCTTTGGGTCTTGCTGCGGGTCAGCCGCCTGCAGGAACGCGGCCGTTGTATTTCCCCGCCTCTGAGAACGTGAAGAACGTCGCATCGTCGATGTTTGTCGACTATCTTTGGGCCTTCGAACTCATCAGTTTTCTCATTTTGGCCGCGGTTGTCGGTTCGATTGTGATCGCGAAGAAAAGGAGCTCGGAAAATGCTCACGCTGCCTGAGATTGGGCTTTATTTTTCTTTTCTGATGTTTCTCGTGGGCCTTGCCGGTGTCATGTTCCGCAAAAACATCCTTTTCATGATGTTGAGCATCGAAGTCCTCCTCAACGCTGCCAATCTTGCTTTTGTTTCGGCAAGCAAGCTGACAGGAACGATCGATGGTCAGGTGGTGATGTTTTTTGTGATGGCTGTGGCAGCGTGTGAGGCGGCCATTGGATTGGCACTTGTCATTTCACTCTATCGCACGAAAGCCTCCATTGAGGTTGACGATCTGAAGGCATTGAGGGGCTAACGTATGAACTATCAGGCCATGTTGGCAGCTGTTCTTTTGATTCCTCTGCTGGGAGCCATCCTCAATGGCTTCTTCTTGCGTCGCGCGCCGCGCCTTGTGACCGTCTCCGTGGCCACACTGGCCATTGCGGTTCCTTTCTTCTTGGCTTGTGCTCTGGTTGCCGGACCAATTGCTTCGGGCGACATCGTTCGTGTTGAACTCTTCGATTGGATTTCGGTTCCGTTCCGCAACGGGTATCTCGAAGTTCCCTTCGCACTCTCATTGGATCGGCTCTCTGGAATTCTGCTTCTCATCATCACCGGTGTGGGCAGTCTGATTCACCTTTATGCGGGCGAATACATGTCCCACGAAGAGGGTGTGTATCGCTTTTTCGCCTATCTGAACCTGTTTGTTTTCTCGATGCTCTCACTTGTTTTGGGCGCCAACATGGTGGTGACCTTTTTGGGGTGGGAAGGCGTCGGGGTCTGCTCCTATCTTCTGATCGGTTACTGGTATTCCGATGAAGCCAATGCACGCGCGGGGATGAAAGCATTTGTCGCCAACCGCGTGGGCGACCTTGGTTTCCTCATCGCCATGTTTCTTTCGGTCAAGCTCTTTGGCACGGTCGATTACTCTGCCATTGCGTCCGCTCTGACCAATGAATTGGCAGCTCAGAACGGCCCTCTTCTTACCGTGATGGGACTCTGCCTTTTGCTCGGCGTCGCGGGCAAATCGGCTCAAATTCCTCTCTACATTTGGTTGCCAGATGCCATGGCTGGCCCGACACCCGTGTCTGCACTCATCCACGCGGCAACGATGGTGACCTCCGGCATCTACTTGATGACACGCATGAGCTTTTTGCTTGTTCATAGCCCTGCGGCCATGACCACCATTGCCGTCATTGGTGCTGCAACTGCTTTGTTTGCTGCGACCATTGGCCTTGTTCAAAATGACATCAAGAAGGTGCTTGCCTATTCGACTGTGAGCCAGCTGGGCTTTATGGTTCTTGGCTGCGGCGTCGGAGCCTTCCAATTTGGCGTGGCCCACCTGATGACTCATGCTTTTTTCAAAGCGCTGCTCTTCTTGGGAGCGGGCAGTGTGATCCACGCGCTTCATCATGAGCAGGACATCCGCAAGATGGGTGGCCTTATCAAGAAAATGCCCATCACCGGTTGGACGTTTGTCATTGGTACGCTCGCCATTATTGGTTTTCCGGGCTTTTCAGGATTCTTTTCCAAAGACGAAATTCTTTACTACGCGTGGACGGGGCCATTCGGGCACCCCTTGCTTTGGGCCGTAGGCGCATGTGCGGCAGCGTGCACCAGTTTTTACATGGTTCGTCTCACTTATTTGGTGTTCTTCGGTCAAAGCCGTATGCAGCACGATGATCATCATCATGGCCATGGACATCACGATCATCACCATGCCCACGATGTTCACGAGAATCCTCTCACAATGACTCTTCCGCTGATGCTTCTTGCGGTCCTGTCGATTGTCGGTGGGTATGTGTCGATGCCTCATGCCATCATGCATGTGTTGGGTATCCACGCGAACGAAAACGTCATCACGGAATGGCTCTCGCCTATTCTCGCTTCCGCCAAGGAAGTCATGGCGGCGGCCCATGGTGAAGGTCACGGCAGCTCTGCTCTGGAATGGGGACTCATGGGGACATCCACGCTCATTATGCTCATCATGAGCGGCGTCTCTCTTTCTCTCTACAAGGTGGGTCCTCAGGGCGGCGATTCCATCGCCAAGTCTTTCGGCGCGCTCTACAACGTTGTTCTCGACAAGTGGCGTATCGATGAACTTTATCAGGCCGCGATCATCGAACCTCTCAAAAAGGTCGGTGATGCGTTCTTCAAAGTCGGCGATCGTGCTGTCATTGAAGGAATCATCAACGAGGGCCCGCGTGGAATTTATCTCGTGACTTCGGTTTTGAGTGACATCCAATCCGGTCTTGTCCGCAATTATCTGAAAGTTGTTTTTGTCGCTACGGTTGCTTTGGGTGTCTGGATCTTCATCTGACGCACTGGGCTGTCAAAAGGAGCATGTGAATTTATGGTCTCGATGATTTCGCAGTGGATCCTCACACTGCTCATCTTCTTCCCTTTGCTCGGCGCTGCTGTGGTCGGACTGACCAAGAACGTCCAGACGGCCCGCCATGTCGCAGTGGCTGTTGCTGTCTTGGAAATGATTTTCTCATTTCACCTCATAGCGCACTTCAATATCGATTCGTCGTCGCTGCAATTTGCTCAGGATTTGGCTTGGCTGCCGCGTGGAACTGGGATTCGCTACATTGTCGGTGTCGACGGTGTGAGCTTGATGCTGGTTCTCTTGACCACCATTCTCTCACCTTTGATTTTCATCTCCAGCTACTCGTCAATTGAATCCAACGTGAAATCTTTTTTGGCCCTCTTCTTGGTGCTCGAATCAGCCATGGTCGGCGCACTGGTGAGCATCGATCTCGTGCTCTTTTATGTCTTTTGGGAAGCCATGCTCATTCCGATGTATTTCATCATCGGAGTTTGGGGTGGCAAAGAACGTATCTACGCAACCACGAAGTTCTTCATCTACACAGTCATCGGCAGCTTGCTCATGCTCGTTGCTTTTGCGTATCTCTATTATTTCCACTTCCAGCAGAGCGGTGTTTTCACCACCAATCTTGTGGAACTCTATCGCACGGCCGCTTCGCTGCCGGCAGACACTCAATTGTGGCTTTTTGCGGCCACGGCGCTTGCTTTTGCGATCAAAGTTCCACTCTTCCCATTCCACACATGGCTTCCGGATGCACACGTGCAAGCCCCGACCCCGGGTTCAGTCATTCTGGCGGGTGTGCTTCTTAAGATGGGAACCTATGGTTTGATGCGCATCAGCATTCCGATGTTCCCCGAAGCAGCACATAGAGCCGCACCTGTGATGATCGGCTTGGCTGTGGTGGGCATTATTTATGGCGCGCTGATTGCGTGGCGCCAAACCGATATCAAGAAGTTGGTGGCCTATTCATCTGTGAGCCACTTGGGTTTTGTCGTGGCGGGTCTTTTTGCCTTCAACGAAATGGGCTTCACCGGAGCTCTTTATCAGATGGTCAACCACGGTGTTTCGACGGGCGCGTTGTTCCTCCTGATTGGAGTCGTCTATGAGCGCCGTCACACGCGTGAGATGTCCGAATATGGCGGACTCGCCAAACAGATGCCTTGGTATGCGTTCTTTTTTGTTGTGGCGACCATGGGCTCTGTTGCTCTGCCCGGCACTGGCGGCTTCATCGGTGAATGGCTCATTCTCAACGGCGTTTTTCAGTCACACCCCGTGATGGCAGGACTGGCTGGAACGGGCGTTATTTTGGGTGCGATTTACATGTTGTGGCTGGTATTGAAGGTGATTTGGGGGCCACTCAACAACGAAGAGAATAAAACGCTGTCTGATTGCAATGCACGTGAAGCTTTCGTGCTTGCCACACTCAGCGTCTTTGTTTTTGCAACCGGCTTTCTTTCCGTCCCGATGCTGGCACACACCGAGCCAACACTTAAAAAATTGCAGGAGAGTGTGAACAGCCGCTCCGCCTTCAAGACGGAACTCGTGATCCATGGCCGTTCAAATGAACCGATGAAAGTGATGATGGAACAGTGAATTCTTCGCGCCTTTGCGACGCGCAGTGTTCAATTTCCCGGAGTGAGTGATGAACGAAGCACTTGATACAAGTTTGAAGATGCTCTTTCCTTCGGCGGCCTTCTATTTGCATGCCGCGCCTATTTTGGCCCTTCTGGTGGGTGCTCTCGTCGCACTCATTGCGGGGGTGTTCGGCGGCAATCCCGATCGACCCAGCATGCGTTCGTACATGATTGGTTTCATCAGCTGCTGTCCTGCGGTCATTGTTCCCCTCATTCTGCTCTCAGCGCCAAGCTCATTTGGCAGCAATGTTCTTCAGCCACCTGCGTGGTTGGGCAGCGGTTTTCTTGGCGATCAAATCAGCCAATTTACATTTTTGATTGTCGGACTCGGAACGATGTTCACATTGTTCACAGCCGAAATTTCAAATGCCGGCAGGCAACTCCTGCGGCCTGAGCTTGTGTGTCTTTTGCTGTTTGCTTCTGCGGGCATCATGATCATGGCCTCGGCGGGCGAATTCATGTCGTTCTTCACGGGCCTCGAGTTGATGAGTGTTTCTCTCTATGTTCTCGTCGGCTACCAACGTCAGGACACCCGCGGGCTTGAAGCCGCTGTGAAGTATTTCCTCATGGGTGCGACTGCCTCGGCTATCATTCTGATGGGCATGGCCCTCATTTATTTGAACATCGGTTCTCTGCGCTGGTCTGATCTCTCCAAGCTGAATATTGCACTTACGAACCCATTCGGAGTCATCGGACTTCTGATGTTCGTCGTCGGATTGGCATTCAAGTTGGGTGTGGCTCCGTTCCACACGTGGGGTCCCGATGTCTATCAGGGCGCTCACTCCACTCTCACTGGATACATGTCGACTCTGGTGAAGGTGGGTATTGTGATGGTCATCCTGCGCGTCTTGGGCAACGGTTTCGCTGGTCCTGAAGGCGGAGCTTGGGTGGCCAAGGTGTTTTGGGTGTTGGCAACTTTGTCCATCTTGGTGGGCTCGGTGTTCGGCCTCGTGCACAACAGCCTCAAGAGAATGTTCGCGTACTCCTCCATCGCAAACGCGGGCTATTTTTGTCTTGCCTTTGCCACTCTCGCGGTGGCTCCGCAAAGTGTCGAAGCACGTCAGGCGATTCTCGCTTACACCGCTATCTATACCATCCTGAATTTGGGAACTTTCGCCTTGTTGGCATGGCTTGAGGACAGCAGTCGCGAAGACCTCCTCAAAGAGGAGCTTGCCGGTTTGGGCAAGCGCGCACCTTTTGCGGCCGTGTGTATGACGATTTTCATTCTGGGTTTGGCGGGCATTCCACCGGCTGCCGGTTTCTTCGGTAAGTTTATGCTCATCAACTCGGCTGTCTCGGTCGGACTTGTGGGCTTGGGTGTGGTGATGGTTGTGCTCAGTTGTGTTTCTCTTTTTTATTATCTCTCGGTTTTGGTCGAGATCTGGCTGAAGCCTGCGACACGCAGCTCGGTCAATCCTCCCAATGACGAAGACGCCCGCGATGTTCGAGTGATGGTCGGGATTGTTGCCGCGGCGAGTTTGGTGGTGGGTGTTGTCGGCCCGCGCTGGATTGCGTCCATCAATCCGACATTCGCCCGAGAAATTCCCGGCAAGACGAGCGATGTGAAAACGGGCCAAGTGCTCAGGGAAAGCGTGTCACCTCAGCCTTGACGTGCCTGTTGTGTTCCATCGGCTGACCCCGTTCCCCGTCGGAAGGTGTGCCGTTTATGAGACCCATTCTTTTTAATTTGTTCGGCTGGGAGGTGCCCTCCTGGCATTTCTTTTTTGTTGCAGCAGCGTTGGTGGCTTTTTTCATCGCTCAATGGGCAGGGCGCGTTGCTCTGCGGCGTGGAGAGGAATCGGCCCAGTTGTTTCTCGATCGGCTGCCGCAGATTTTTGTTGTCTGTTACGTGTCAGGTTGGTTCGGAGCGCGCGCCCTGAGCATCGTGGTTGAGCAATTCGAGGTGACTACCTTCCAAGACTTCACTGGAGCATTGTTTTCGTTTGGCCCCATGACGTTCTATGGCGGAGCCTTTGCAGCCGTCGTTTTTGGAATTGCGTTTTCTCTTCACGCGCGGGTGAGACTGCCGTTTGCACTTGATTGCGGGATTTTGGGTGGTGTGGCAGCTCTCGGCGTCGGGCGCATCGGGTGTCATCTCAACGGCGATGACTATGGATTGCCAGTCGCAGATCAGGCTTCTGCGCCGTGGTGGTCGGTGCGATTTCCTGTGCTCGATGATGGCGGTTTGTATCGTTATCCCGTCCAACTTCAGGAAACCGTCGCCTCTTTTTTGATCGTGATCGTGGGCGTTTGGATTTTTAATCAAACATATCCCCCTGTCTGTGAGAATGTGTCGGGTCCAAAAAATGAGAAGGCAAAGCTCCTTTCCGGCGCCGTCGCTGCGTGGACAGCTCTGTTGTCTGCTTTGAACCGTTTTTTCAATGAATCCTTGCGAGGCGATCCACGCGGATTTTTCTTTTCAACGCAGATTTCAACTTCTTCTGGAATTGCTCTTCTTGTTGTGATTTTTTGTGCTGTTTGTTTGGTGCGTATGCGATACCGGCGTCTTGGTGGGGTTCAATCGGGGAGTTCATTATGAACTTGAACAAGGTGAGTGCGTCATTTGACCTGCTCGAATCGACGCTGGGAAAAGAATTGTCTGAGCCTGTGCGTTCTTCTGCAACATCCAATCGTTTGGCCCGCAGCAGAGCTGAATTTGAAAAAGCGCTTCTCGAGGTGCTGGGTGACAATCTGCAGAGCAAACGAGTTTTGATCTTTTCCGACGGTGTGCGCAAAGCATCAGGTGTCGGTCACCTTTCAGTCGATGACTTGGTTCTGGATTGCTTGCGTTCCGCAGGTGCAGTGGTGGAAAATGTTCTGCTTTCAGAACTCCTCGCATGCTCTCCTGTGCAAGTGCATGCCTCTGTGGAAGCAGCGCGGGCCGTTCAAAATTTTTTGAGTGTTCGTGAGAAAGCTCCTGTGGTGGTTGCAGGCAGCGGGTCTGTCACGGATATCGTCAAGCAGGCTCTCTACGATCTCAATTGGTCAGATGTCCCTTTTGTCGTTGTGCCCACCGCACTCACCGTCACTGCGTTCACATCGCATTTTGCTGTTCTCGAGGAAGCAGGCGCGAAACGAACGCGCGTTTCTCGCAGGGTCGATTCTTGCGTCTGGTTCACCCCCGTTCTCTCTTCTGCGCCAGTGGAAATGAGTCGCGCCGGATATGGAGATCTTCTGGCCCGCTTTGTTGCCTACGGCGATTGGTATTTGGGATGGAAACTCGGTGTTGCTCAGCGCTACGATGAACTTGCGCATCGCCTGATGGAGCCCTTTGCATTCCATTTGCGGCGTCATGCAAATGCGTTTGCGGTGTGGCCGGTCGCTGCAGGTGCCATTGAGGATCTCTCCGCACTTTTGGCTATGGCGGGCATTGCCATGTCTGTTTCCGGCGAGACAACCCCGCTCAGCGGCTATGAGCATGCCGTGAGCCATGCGCTCGATTATCTGCGCTTGACCTCACACCGACAGCTCTCTTGGCATGGCCAACAGGTCGGACTCGCCAGCCTTGCGAGCGCTCTGTCTTACGATCATCTTCTTTCATTGGATAAAATCGAACTCCAGCAGGTGCGCCCGCAGAGCGCGGAACGGGTGAGGAAACTGATCTCTCAGCTGCTGCAAACAGCGCCCTATTTTGGACCGGGAGAAGCCAGCCTGTCACCACAGGAGCGCAAAGAAGGCCTGTTGGCACTTCAGCCGCAAATCGACGCCGCTGCCGCGATCTTCACCCGTGATTATCTGGTCAAGCATGAACTTTGGTGCGAAGCGCACACGCGCATCGCAAGCTTTGAAAACGAATGGCCTGACATTTGCAGTCACGTCCGTTCACTGGTGATTCCTGCATTTGAAATGGAGTCACTCTTGCAGCTTTCAGGGTTGGCGACGGTTCCCGAGGAGCTCTCGCAGCCCACGACGGCGCTTGAGTACCGATGGGCGATCCGGTTTGCACCTTTTGTTCGTTCGCGGATGTCGTTGGGAGATCTTATTTTTTGGCTGGGTGAGGATCCTGCACTTTGGGCGATGCTTTAGTTTGCTCTTTCGCCGCTGTTTCGGTCGCAGATTCAGTCGTGTCAGGAGAAGCGGCGTCCGTGGATCGCACTGGGGCGGAATCGCGCGTCATCGTCAGCCATGGGCTCACTCGCGCATCCAGCACACTGCTCGTGTGACTCCGCGGGAGTGTCACCAAGGTGCGGATCTTCAATAATTGGCGTGACGGGCCGGTCCAAAGTCTCAAACAGATTTTGCGTGTTCCCTCGACCCAGATGAAACCGAGCGACTGATTTTGAAAACCGCCGCAGTAGCTGCGGATGAATTCATTCCACTCGGGTCCGGTTGTGGGTTTGGGAGAGTAGGGGAGTTCATCGCGGTTGGTGACCACGGTGAAAGGAACAGACACGGGCCTCATCGTGCCCGCGTTGTAGTCTTTGAGAAGTCCACCCACTCTCAGAAATGATGTCACTGCGGCAGGAGTGTTGATGTGTTTTTCACTTCGGATGAGGTCATTCAGATTGGCTTCAATTTTACCCGTTTCCTCAGAGGCAGGCGGAGGCAGCATTCCTGCTTTGCTCTCCCCATCGAGCATCAACATCTGCACAAGCTTCTGTTGGGTGTCGAAGGTGATGAAATTTTCTTTGCCATAGCGTTCGTCTGAGAAGATCCGTTCCGTAAAATCGGTCCCGCTCCAACCACCGTTCAGGATGGCATACCCTTCGGTTGCGAAATTGTGGGGCATCATGTCACGTACGAGGACATCTTGTTCCACGGAGACTGGGGTTTTGCTTTTTGTACAGGCAAGTAAAAGCCCCGCAGACATGCTGACTGCAGTAGCAAATGCCGCTGATATTTCCAGCCGTCGCGTTCGTCTGAACAACGTGCCTTCCCCCTCTTGACTCATTTTTCCTTGATTTTCGCGGATTTGAAAGGTCAAGAGTCAGCGAGATGGCGGGCCGTGTCAAGCGATTGACTCCTGTTCCGCAGGTTGAATTCGATTTTTGCAAAGACTTCTTCAGGTGTGACTTCGGTCAGGCAGCGCATGTTTTTGAATCTGCACTGCCCCTGACCATGGCGGCTGCAGGGGCTGCAGGAGAGTTCGGTGTGATGCACAGTGACATGCTGGCCAACGGGAGCAAAGCCCAGCAGCGGGTGCGTCGCTCCGAAAATCACGCTGGCGGGTGTCCTCAAAAGGTCCGCCGCATGGCCGGCAAAGGAGTCGCCGGTCACGACGTAGCGCGCACTCGCAATGAGGCTCAACGTTTCAGCCAACGAGGACTTGCCGATTTTGTTGATCACCCGATCTGATTTGGGAAACTCAAGGTATTCTCCCACAGCCACATCTTCGCGCCCGCCACAGAGAACCACCTGTGCGGCAGTCCGAGTCAGGATGAAATTCAGCAGAGTGCGGAAGTGTTCACGAGGCCAACTTTTCAAACGGAAACTGGCGCCCACAAGGAACACGATACAATCGCCTTTCGGGACCGACGTCAGTGCCTCCGGCGGCAATGCTAAAGGCTCCGACTGCCAAGGCAGGGGCTGTCCTCCTGTTATGGTCATTTGAGGCAATCGAGCCGCGAGTTCCTTCTGGAGTTCATGCACGGGTTTGAGTTGTTTTTTGAGCCATTGAGGTGTTCTGCGTCGGTTCCACTGCCGCAGGCTCAAGTAGGCCCATACGATCAGCGCCAGTCGCCAAAAGGTCAGTTTCGCCACCTTGTAGCGTTGGAAGCGGAGGACGTCCTGACCAAAGAGGTGCTCGAAGGTGCGGATGGCTCTCGCGCTGCGACGGGTGTTCTGAAGGTCGAGGACAGGAACATTGTTTGTTGACCCGCCGCAGTGTTCTTTCAGGACTGCGAGGAATGTGTCCTTGTCCACTTGTGCACACCCGTGTGGGCTTTTTCCGGCAATCCAAAAACTCGCTGTTCCGTCGTCCGCGAAAAGACACGCCCCGCGCAGGGAGGGCATGCATGGAAGCAAGGAGCTGTTGTTCAGGTGGGAAATCAGAAACGGCGCATATCCGCGCTCTCGCAAGGTTGCCTGTGTTCTTGTCGAAATGAGGGTGTCACCGATGGCCGACATACGAACGAGGATGGCTGCCGGTGCAACGATGTCATGTGATTCACTCGGATTCATAGGAGGTCCAGCAGGTGTGGGTTCGGCTGTTCCGAAGGGTTCATACGTTCTTGGCAATGGGTTCTGCGGATTGCGGGCCACGTCCCAAAAACAGAACGCCCCACAGTCCAGTCGCCAGCAAATGCACCACGCCTCCGATGGCAGTCAAGGCAGAGGCCCATGGAAGAGTGCCTCGTTCTGGGGGGAAGAAAGCTTCCAACATCAATCCGGTCCCGAAAATCACTGTCGCCCCCAGAATGCTCATGGAACAGGCGGTTAAAGTGCGCTCTGAAGCCCGCCGGCGTGCTGCCGTGTAGGACAGGCCGACGCCCACCAGCACCAGAGCCATGCCGTTCATGTGGGCGTGTGCACTGCGAAAAAGTTCTCTGTTGACGCTCTTCAGCCAAGCCGCATCGTCGGTCAGGAGGGCTTGGTTGAGGCGGGCCCCCAGCAGGGCACCGAACGTGGCCCACGCGGACATCCAGAGAAATCCAAAACCCACGAGAGTTCGGGCTATTTTAGGCATTTTGAGCGGGCTCCACACAACTTCGGGTTTGCCAGACACAGGGGTCATGCGTATCTTACCCGCTCAGACACGACTTGAGCAAAAAATATGTATCTGCGCCTTGAAAATTTTGATGGTCCGCTTGACCTCCTGCTGCACCTCATCAAGCAGCAGGAAATCAATATTTTCAATATTCCGATTTCAATTGTTGCCGAGCAGTACATCACATACTTGCGTAATGTGCCCATGCTCGACTTCCATTCGGCAGGCGAGTTCCTTGCCATGGCGGCACAGCTGCTGGAAATCAAAGCCAACCTGCTGGTTCCCGCGCTTCAAAATAAACTCGTCGATGCCCAGTCCTTAGAAGACATCCCTGAAGATGACCCGCGCCGTACGCTCGTGGAAAGCCTTCTCGAATTCGAGGCGATCCGTGAGGCGTGCGAAAAACTCGACAAACTGAGCATTCTCGGTCGCGATGTTTTTCCCAGCGGCGAAGCGTCGCGCTGTGAAGAGGAATTTGAAAATCTGTTGGCACCCATCAAGGGCGATGCTTTTTCTCTCGTCATTGCGTTTGAACGCATGCTCCTGCGCTACGCCCAAAGCCAGTCCGCACCGAAAGTGAAAGTGCGTGCGCAAAAAGTGACTATCCAGAGCCGTATGGTTGTCATCAAGCGCCGTCTTGAAATGATGCAGCAAGTCACCTTGCGCGAACTTTTTGATGATTGTGAGACTCGATACGATTTGATTGTGACCATCATGGCGACGCTCGAGCTGGCCAAGGCTCATCATGTGCTTTTAAGACAAGATGAGCTGTTCTCACCGATTGTCATCACCGTGGGTGAGAAGTTTTACGAGGACGCTCCTGAGCTGGGTGATGACGGAGGCGAGTCGGGCGGTGGTACAAAACCCGTCAAGCCTGCGGAGCCAGAGCCCTCTCTGTCACCTGAGTGATCCACTCTCGGTGAACAACACTGAGCGGAAAAAGTGCGTCTGAGTGACGCACACCCATTCGGGTGCGTTTCAAATTATCGCGGTTGATCCGCGGAAAGAGTGTCCAGATTTCATCATCCATGAGTTCCGATGCCGGAACCTGATTCTCGTGGCAATAGTGCAAGAGTTTTTCAGCGCACAGAATCGCATCTTCAAGGGATTCCCCGCAGTGATGCAAACCGCGGCGGATGCCATCTGCGTAGTGAAAATTCTCTACATCCAGAAGTCTCGTTTTTTGAAAAGAACTGCGCGCAATTTCATTACGGCTCCACACCGTCAGCTTTTGTTTGAGCTGTGAAATCACGTCGTCGACACACACTGCAAAAGCGTGGAAATTCCTTTCGGTCATCAATTGTGAGGCGACGTCTTCCCAGCGTTGCATTCCGTTCTTTGAAGGCACGTGCGAAGAAAGCCGCTGCTGCTCGACTTGCCGGTGTTTGTGTTTCAAGAGTTGTCTGTAGGCCGGAGAGCGGTTGGGATCACTCTCATCGTTGGGCTCTTTGCCGAATGCCCCGTCGTTGCGGTGGATGAGGCTGCCGGCATGCGACACCGCCTGCGCCAAGCGGCCTGCCCACAGCAGAGTCTCTTCGACAGGAACGGGGAGGCTTGCCTTCACAAGTGTGGTCCAGTCCAAAGAGGGCCGGTCCAACAGGGAGCGGCACAGGTTTGTGAGCTCGCTCAGCTGAGTCCTGTGTTGTTGAGCCAATTCGGCTGCTCGCGGACCGTGCACGGGCGAAGCCACCAGCAAAGCTTCCAATTCGTGGGCCAAACGTGTGGCCAACGGGGGGTCCTCAGAAATTTGATTGAGTTCGCGTCGGGCTCGCAAAGCCAACAATTGCAGGAGCTTGGACTCAAAAGCTTCATAGCTGGATTGGAGTGCTCCGAGGGCCACTTGGGTCCGCACTTGATTTAGAAGCGGGCAATCGAGGTGCGTGAGGTACTGGTCGGCCTCTTCTTGGGACGGGGTGTCCGCCTGTTCGAGGGCCAAAAGTGTGGCAGCTGTGGTATGTCCGGAGGACACCAGCTTACTCACGAGCAAGCGTCCCAAGCGGACAATGACCGTGTCCACGACGCTGGTCACGGGCAGGAATTCGGCTGCGTTTTTAGAAAGCAAATCGAGGTTGACCACAGCGTGTCCTCTCACTATAAGGGGCTGCCTGCGTCGAGTATGCCCGTTTTGGACGGGAACGCAGAGGGTCCCTTTCATGTGTGTGTCAGATGACTGGCACGCGCTGCCGCTCCATCGCTCGGAACGCTCCACCGTTCTCTGATGTTGCTGCGCGTCATGGTCACATGTCAGGTGCCGTTCGTGGTTTGAATTGTTTTGAGTTGTGCGTGTGAGTTGAGCTTTGCGTTGTGACAACGCCCTTTGGTTCGCTGCCCGCCCCGCCGGAAATTCATGACACGGAATCGTTCTGGATGTGGTTTTCTTGATAGGAAATCACGTGGAGTTTGGAAAATGAAAACGTACAGCGCCAAGCCATCTGAAGTGAACAAGAAATGGTTCATTGTCGACGCCGAAGGACAAACCTTGGGTCGTCTCGCTACTCAAATCGCCTATGTTCTTCGTGGAAAGCACAAAGCGATCTTCACACCGCACATCGACACCGGTGACAACATCATCGTCATCAACGCCGAGAAAATCCGCCTCGCCGGCACCAAAGAAACAACCAAAATGTACTACCGCCACAGCGGTTACTTTGGCGGACTCAAATCCTTCACAGCGAGCGACATTCGCGCCAAGCACCCCGAGCGCCTCATTGAATTGGCAGTCAAGGGAATGCTTCCGCACAACGTGTTGGGCCGTGAGTTGTTCAGGAATCTGAAGGTGTACAAGGGAGCTGAGCATCCTCACGCCGCTCAGAAACCCGAGCCGATGCCGGCACGTACGCAGGCTTGAACTCACCCCAGATGAACTGATTAGAAAAGGAAGGCTTCAAAATGGCCATCAAATACTTCACAGGACTCGGTAAACGTAAACACGCCATTGCCCGCGTGTACATTAAAGAAGGCAAAGGACAGATCACCGTGAACTCACGTACGCTCGAAGACTACTTCAAGCGTCCGACGTCGCGCATGGTGGTGGAACAGGCTCTTAAGCTTGTGGCCCTCAACGGCAAAATCGACATCAACGTCAACGTGATTGGCGGCGGATTGTCCGGACAGGCTGGCGCCATTCGTCACGGCCTCACCCGCGCACTCATGGAATACAACCCTGAGTTGCGTCCTGCTCTCAAGGCAGCCGGCTTCGTGACCCGTGACCCACGCATCAAGGAACGTAAGAAGTACGGCTTGAAGTCGGCACGTGCCCGCTTCCAGTTCTCGAAGCGCTGAGAACTGCTCCGCTTTCGTACCCTTTTTGTGCATCTCTCGATGCAAAACCGACTGCTTCTGCGGCAGTCGGTTTTTTTTGTGCATAAAACTCTGGGACTTCAATTTTCTCGCAGGAATGCCAAGCGTTTTTGCAACAGTTGGCCCTGTGGATAACTTGTGCATAACTCGGGTCAACTGCAATTGGCTGAGGCATTCGGACGAGCGGTCAAAAGTTCGGTCATAAAAAAAAGAGCTCGGGACGTCTCCCGAGCTCTTTTGTGGGGCAGTGTGCCTTGCGGCATCACACCTTACTTGCCACCCGTTCTCGCAGCACGACGGCGACGGAGAAGACGACGCTTCTTACGACCCACCTTACGACGACCTTTGGGATGCTTTCTCTTATGGCGTGAACCGTGCACAGGGACCTCCTCAAACATTCTGCAGAAAATAAAAAATACTTCATTCCTAGGAAAACTGCCGGATTCCGAGCGTCAAAAGCCCAAAACACCAGCACCGGAGCTGAGCCGTGTAGCACAGTCCGGTGCGGTGGGCAAGTGTCGTGGAACGTATCGACGTCGCCGTCGGCCCCGCAGCTTAGAAAGGGTTGTCAGCATCGGTAAGGTCGGGTACGCCATCATCACTCACAGTGCCTGCCGTGCATATCGAATCTCCCGTGTTTCCCATAGCTCCGCCGGCCACAGCATCACTGGTCGCACAGAGAACTTTGTTGGTGTTGATTCTCCAAACGTCGTTCAAGTTCTTCAAAATTTTCTGCTTGCTGGCCGCACCGGCGGACCAACGACCGTTATCGCCCTCCACCGCGTATTTGTATTTTGCTCCCACGTTTGTTCTGTAGGGAAAATCTGCACCATCGCCACCGTCGCATGCAGCGTTGGGTGGACAATTGCCAGCGTCTGCAAATTTATCGTTTGCATCTTGAAAGGCAGCCTGTGCCAAGTAGATGCTGTTCAAATTGGCTTTTGCTTCGGCCTGAATGCCACGCGCTCGGAACTGTTGCACGCGAGGGGCGGCTACGGCGGCGAGAATGCCGATGATGGCCACCACCACCATGAGTTCCACGAGGGTGAAGCCGGCCGCGGCTTTAGGGACTTTCAGGTTCTTCATGTTCTCGAGCCTCCTCTCAAGAGTCAAAAACTCTCTTGGTGAGAGGATCGGAGTTCACATCTGGAACTTGAGAATAATTTTTCAGGATTGCGGGTAAATTGCTCTGTGCCACGAGCCTGTCAAAGGGCTTCGGAATTCCCATGAAGTTTCATCGACTTGACGGAAGGTTTCGGGCTGGAGTGTCACCTTGCCGTAGCCGCCGGGGATATCGACCGTGAGGCGTGGGATGGCGATTCCCGGCAGACGTCCTGAAAGGCGGCCCACAAGGCGCAGAGCTTCTGGGAGTGGGATGCGGAAGTGGCTCGTCCCGCGGGCAAGATCCGGATAATGCAAATAAAAAGGTTGGACTCCCAAACGATACAGTGAGCGAAGAAGGGCTTCGAGGGCCTCCTCCGAAGCATTGACGCCACGCAGCAATACCGACTGCGAAGCCAAGCTCACTCCCGCTCTCTTCAGACTCTTAATGGCCTCACAAGCTGAGGGAGTGAGTTCACTGTTGCTGTTGATGTGGACGAGGATCCAGATGCCTTTGTTCGAAGCTGACAACCTTTCGCAGAGGGAGGCTGTGATTCGTTCAGGCAATGCCGTTGGGACACGTGTGTGAAAACGAATTGTTTCGATATGGGGGATGTTTTCCACGCGCGCCAGATGAGGTTCCAGCCGTGCATCGGTGAGCACGAGCGGGTCGCCGCCTGTGAAGATGACTTCTTTGATTTCGGGATGGTCCTCGATGTAGCGGTAGGCGGTATCCAGCGCTTCATAACTGAGGTTTTCTTCACTGTGAGACACCTTGTGGCGCCTGAAACAAAACCGGCAGTACATGGCACACTGGTAGGTGATTTTGACAAGAACGCGATCAGGATAGCGGTGAGTCAGTCCTGCAACAGGAGAAAAAACCTCGTCGCCGATAGGATCGGCGAGCTCTTCTTCGGCAATAAATGCTTCAGCCGCTGAAGGGATGACCTGTCGTGACAAGCTCGCATCACCGGCCGCAATGCCCTCGTGAAACGATTGCGGCACGCGGATATCCAGTGCCTCCTGAGCGCGTTCGAGATCGGGCGTGGCATCATTCTCAGCCAGCCAGCCCCTCTCTGCCAGTTGTTGCAAAGAAACAAGCCCCTGTCGGAGGTGATGTGGCCATGGTCCAGTGGTCATAGAGGGTAAGATTCAACCCATGTGTTCAAGGTGGCGGTGTTGGTTGTGCTCGCTTGACGGACTTCGAGAAAGCTCGCCGTCGCATAGCCTTCCTGAATGAGATTGACGTCCTGTTCGGCAATGGAACTGCCGCGGCGTGCTTGGCCGCCAATCATGAAAACATGAGTCCCTTGTTTCGACAGCTCATCGGAGGTCATTTTGTGGGCCGTCGGCACATACACACTGATAGAGCCGCACGAGGCTGTCCGAACGCCCTTCATGCGGAGTCCCGGGTGGTTGAGATTGAGAACCTCGAGTTTGGGCCAGACGATCTTTTCACTTTTTTCGACGAAATAGAGAGCCAACTGCGCCGCATTTTCAAAAGCTTTTTTGGCCAATTCTTGAGTTGTGCAGCCATCGAGATCCACTGACACGGCAATGGCTTTGTAACCCAACGATGCGGCTTCAGTGGCTGCACCGACCGTGCCGCTGTAGTTCACATCCCAACCCACGTTCAAACCATGATTGATGCCCGACATGACGATATCGAAATGCTGATTTTTCAAAATATCGTGCAGCGCAAGAAAGGCGCAGTCGGCCGGAGTTCCGTGCACTGCGTAAGTGGCATCGTCGACTTTACGAACGAGAACAGGCCTGAAGAAGGTCATGGCATGAGACTGACCGCTGCGCTCCTCGTGCGGTGCGACGATGGTCACCTCGTGACCCGCCTTGCGCAGTGTCGATGCCAATGTTTGGATACCCATTGCTTGGTAGCCGTCGTCGTTACACAATAAAATCCTCATGGCCGAGGTCTCCCCTGAAACAATGGTGGCGGTGTGATATCGAGATTCGAAAGTTCTGCCAAGTTGCACCCACGCCATTGGCCCCGCTGCTGGGTCCTGTGTGCCGTGGTGGCGTGTCTGTCATTCGAGCATCTTCCTTGTCGAAGCTCAATTGCGCGTGGCAGTCCCCTTGACGGCGGCGCGGTGGGGTGGCCTTCCCCCAGCAGCTTTCAAAAGAAACCCTCCCTACCCAGTGTGCCGAATATTGAAAAAACGCTGCGGGTGGTCACCCAAGAGCCTCACCCGATGGGAAGCGAGCAACAGAAGCTGTTGGCTCTTTGGCTCGGGCGCGTCTTGCGCAAATTCGGTTGGCAAGTGGAGGAACAGCGATTCAGCACCAAAACTCCAAGTGGTATGAGTCAGGAAAAAAAACTCGAGGAGCGCACAGGGCGTAATGTTGTGGCATGGCGCGCGGGACCCGATGATTGTGCCTTCATGATCGCCGGTCACTATGACAGCAAATATTTTCCAGCCGGCACGCGTTTTGTCGGAGCCAACGACGGGGGGTCTTCAACGGCTCTGATGGTCGAATTGGCGCGTCTTTGGATGCATCCGGCCAATGCGCTGTCGCCCAAAACAAAATCGGGCGGCACGTGGTTCGATTGCGATGTCGTCTTTGCGTTCTTCGATGGTGAGGAAGCGTTTTTGCCCGACTGGAGCGATGGCGAGAAACTCTTCGGGATGCGTGACAACCTTTACGGTTCACGGGAATTCGTCAATCGCCTGCCGCGCAGCGGGCAGACTGTCGTGTGGAGAAAAAAGCCCATCAAACTGTTTATGAATATCGACATGATTGGACATAAAAAACAAAATCTTTTCATCACCGAAGGAAGTGAACCGCTCATTTCGGAACAGCTCATCGCTCTTCGGGGTCAGGTTCTTCTGAGAAAGGTCCCACTTGCAGTTGAGGACGACCACGTTCCTTTTTTGCGGATGGGGATTCCGTTCGTTCACATCATCGACTGGACCAATCTGCAGGAGTGGCACACGCCGGCCGACACTTTGGAGATTGTATCCGCAGAGAAGATTGCGGGGCTTCTGGAGGTTTTGATGAAGTTTTCGGAGCGCAAAAGACCATGACGGGTGAACCGGTGAGGATGGTGGTTCTCGGTGGGGCGCAAAGCGGAAAAAGCGACTTTGTGACTGAACTGAGCCGGCATTTTGATGAAGGTGTCTGGTGGGGAACGGCGAGCGAAATTCCTCAGGATGCCGATTGGCGCGAGCGCCTCGAGTTGCTGCGTCGAGGTCGGAAAAACACGTGGACATCTTTGGAGGGGCCGTGGGCTTGGCCTCCCGCGGCGCAGGCCGATGCCGTGCAGCATGGAAACAAACCTCTTTTTATTTTCGACAGCTTGAATCTTTGGTTGGCAGCACACATTCAGCGCGGCACGTCCTTGTATTCTTTTGTTCAATTGAAAACACACCTTGACCTTGAGTTTCAGCAACTCTGTGAGTCGTTGGCCCGATTGCCCTGTCCAGTGCTGATTGTTTCAGCAGAAGTGGGCAGCGGAGTGGTCCCGCAGGGTGAATTTGGTCGTTTGTTTCGCGATTTGCTCGGGCTTTGGAATCGTCACTTCGTTTCTCAGTCCCACCATGGCGTCTCGTTGCAGGCGGGGCGTGCCTTTCTTTGGCCTGCGGGCCGCCAGCGAGTCCCGTCGGAGGGAACGCCCGTGCTGTGTGTCGACTCTTCCCATATTGCGCGACTTCTGAAGCCGCTTTAGTTGCGCAAATCCCTTGTCAGACGTAAACAAACGGAGGTTGTGCGGCCTGCGTGGCTGCACTGTTGGGAAAGGAATGCTCCGTGGTCCTCAGACCAAATGAAATTTTAGGACTCAGCGAGAAATCGCAACGCGTCCAATTGATGTTCGACAAAATCGCCGATCGTTATGATCTGCTCAATCGTCTTTTGAGTGCGCGTCAAGATGTGCGCTGGCGCAAAGCACTTGCGCGGAGTTTGCCCATCCAGCCCGATCGCCAAGGCATTCTTTACGATGTGGCCTGCGGCACAGGGGATGTCATGCTCACGGTGGCGAAATCCCGTTCCGACTACGCTCAACTGCGCGGCTTCGACATTTCATTTGAAATGTTGCGCAAAGGGGAATCTCGGCCCGATCTCGGAAAATGGGTGCGCAAGGCCAACTTGCGCTGCTCCTTCACACAAGCATCCGCCGAGGCACTTCCTGCAGCTTCCGAAAGTGCGCATGGCGTTTCTATCGCGTTTGGTTTGCGCAATGTGGACAACCGTGAACAGGCGCTGCGCGAGATGTTTCGCGTTCTGAAGCCGGGTGGTCGGGTGTTGGTTTTGGAATTCTTCCAACCCCACAGTACGATTTTTGCACGCGTCTTCGATTTTTATTTTCAAAATGTGTTGCCCAAAGTGGGTGGTATTATTTCTGACCGTGACGCCTACCAATATTTGCCCGCATCGGTCGGATCCATGCCCAGTGCTGAATCGTTTGCCCAGATGCTGCGCGAGGTTGGTTTTATAAATGTAAGGCAGCAGATGTGGCTTTCCGGCGCCACCCGATTGTTTGTTGCAGATAAACCCTGAATTTTTTCAGACAGGAGCAAAACATGATCAAACGTCCAAAGATTGCAATTGTAGGTGCGGGTGGAAATGTGGGTGCAGCTGTTGCTCACTGGGCAGCAGTCAAGGAACTTGGTGAACTGGTACTCATCGACCTGAAAGGCGATGTGGCCAAAGGCCGCGGTCTCGATCTCACACAGTGCGGTCCTTTTGAATCGTTCAACAATGCTTTCACTGCAGGCAGCGATCCTGCCCTGATGCAAGACGCAGACGTCGTTGTCATGACTGCCGGAGTGCCGCGCAAACCCGGACAAAGCCGTGAGGAGCTCGTCAATATCAACGCGGGCATCGTCAAAGAGATCTGCCAGAACGTTAAAAAATTCGCTCCCAATTCTATTTTGATTGTGGTCTCGAACCCTTTGGACGCAATGGTTTATGTTGCAAAACAAGTCACAGGATTCCCTCGCGAGCGCGTGATCGGCTCCGCCGGAACTCTCGACTCTGCGCGCTTCCGCACGAACATTGCCTTGGCAACGGGAGCATCTGTGGAAGATGTGCACGCGATTGTTCTTGGCGCGCACACCGACAAAGACATGGTTCCAGTGGTGTCCACTGCGGCTGTGGGCGGTGTACCCCTCACGAAGATGCTCACAGCAGAGCAGCTCAATGATGTGGTCGATCGCACTAAAAAAGGCGGAGCAGAACTGACTGCGCTCATCGGCACGTCCGCTTGGCTGGCACCCGGTTCCGGCACAGCTCTGATGGTCGAGGCGATCGTCCGCAATCAAGGACGCGTTCTTCCCTGCTCGGTGGAGCTCAAAGGCGAGTTCGGAGTGTCCGATTGCTTTGTCGGAGTGCCTGTGAAGCTCACCAACAAGGGTGTGGAGAAAATCTATCAGTTCGAACTGAGCCCGACGGAAAGTGAAGCGTTCAAAAAATCAGTGGCTGCGAATGTCGAGCTGATGAACATCACAAAAGGGTTTCTGTGAAATCTGATTCTTCGCAAGTGCCCGAGTCCTTGACTCCCCCGCAGGTGCAAGGACTTGCCCTCACGCAAATGTCGTTTCTCGAGTATCAGCTCCGCGCCTTCGGGCAGCGGAGCGCTTCGTTTTTTGCTCTGGAATTGGCGGGAGAGTGCGGCGAGCTGGCCAATTTGGAAAAAAAGTTATGGCGCGATCCCAACGGCACTGTCGATGAAAAACACGTGGCGGATGAAGCTGCCGATGTGTTTATTGCTCTCATGAACTACTGCAATGCGCGTGGAGTCGAGCTCGAGCCTGCGGTGAAAAGCAAGCTCGATCGGATCGAAAAGCGCCGCGTCCAAGGCCAAATGGGCCCTGTTGTCACAAAGCCCTGATGGCGCAGCTCAATCAATTTCTTGAACGGTGAAGATGTTCGAGTTCCGCGCTGACACACTCGATGCCGTGAGCGACACAAACACAATCTTGTCGCCTTTGTTGAATCCGAAAGATTGATTGAGCTTCAATTTTGTTTCAGCGAGAATCTGATCGAAAGGCAGTGCACTGTCGATGGTCATGCCCTGCACCGAATTCACAAGATTGAGCTGACGCATGATGTTTTCGTTGTAGGAAATGGCGATGATGTCGACGGGCGTGCGCAATGAGGCCAGCCTGTAGGCGGTGTAGCCACCTTCTGTGAGACACACAATCGCCCGCGCTGAAATGTCACGTGCAACTTTCAATGCACCAAAGGCAATTGCATCTTCATCATTGCGCACTTGGAACTGAACACGGTTCCAGTTCGACTCAAGAAAAGGTGCTGCGTTGACCAACGTGTCGCGAGACATTTCCGCAACAATTTCCCCAAACGGCCCCTCGGTGACTTCTTCAGCAAGAAGAAGAGCGTCTGCACCGTCTGCGGCGGCGTTGGCCATGTCGCTGACTTCGGCGCGCGTGGGGTTGGGATTGACGCGCATGGAATACATGAGCTCGGATGCAACAATCACAATTTTTGCAGCATGATTGCACGTCGCAATAAGTTCTTTCTGGATGATGGGAAGGCTGTTGGGAGCCACTGTGAGCCCGAGTTCGGAACGGCTGAGCAAAACGCCGTCTACGGAATCGAGGACGTGGGGCAGGAGCTCAAGACTCGCTTTGCTGTCCACTTTCCAAATCCAACGCGGCGGCAAAGTCGCCTTGCTGTCGCGCACAGCAGGGCCTACGGGGACACTCGGGTGACGCAAGGATCCCGAGCCCGCATTTTCCGGCATGATGCGCATCTTCAGCTTCAAAAGTTCTTCTTTGGAAGTGAGTCCGTGAACAATCACATAGTCGGCAATGTGCATGAAGCGCTGGTTGAGAACGGCGTCGTCTTGCGGAAGAAGGGGCAGCAGTCCATGGGGCAATTGAGTGCTTTGAACATCCATGCCTGTGAGCAACTGCGTGGGTTGTGTGGCTTTGACCGTGAGTCGGACTTGTTCGCCCAAGTCTTCACGCTGGATGATGTCCAAGGTGGTTTGGCCGAAGGAGATCGTCAGTTGACCACCCGCTTTGAGTTGAGAAAGCATATCGGAGGCGCTGACAACAATCTCGAGACTTTCAGCTTGAGGAGTTTTGTCAGGATGCACGCAGGCGTCAAAATCAGTGCGCAGCAGAAGTGCAAATGACTCGTCTGCTTTGATTTCCAGTTTGCCGTTCGGAACGCGGAGGCGTGCTCTGCGGCCGACGAGGCTGCACACGAGCGGCATGAGACCTGCCGGTGTGGGGCGGCTTTGCGCAGTGCGAAAATAGGCTGCGATGTCTTCCTTGAGGTTTTTGAGTTGGGGAAGCAGTGCGGGCGAGACAACCACACGCAGCGCATCGACATTCAGCTCGCACAATTGGGCCGCCAGTTTATCGCGGCTCAGGCGGTCGAATGAGGATTGTGAGAGCGACCAAAGGACTTTTGTTTTTGGCTGGATGGAGGATTTGCTGGGAGCGGTCGGTTTGGTGGTCTCAACCATTTTTTTAATGTCCTTTTTGCTGAGTGCGTCGTGTGCAGGTCTCGGGGTTCTGGCAGTCTGCAAAGAGCTCCATCCGGTGGGTTTTCAGATGAAAACCCAGCTTTCCAGCGATCTGCTCCTGCAGCTCTTCCAGCGAATCGTCGCAAAATTCAACAATGCAGCCGCACTGATTGCAGATGAGGTGATCGTGATGTTCGCGATCAGGGCCAACAAATTCAAATGTGCTGCGTTCTTTGTTGAAAGAATGTTCAAGCAGAAGGCCGGCCGCCGTCATGAGTTGAAGTGTTCGGTAGACAGTTGCAAGGCCAATGCTGCTGTCCATGAGACGGGCCTGACTGGTGATGGCTTCAGCATCGACGTGCGGTCCGATCCGCAGAACTGCTTCCACGATCAACCGCCGCTGTTTTGTCTGCCTCAAGCCGAGGCGGCTCAGGTAGGCATCGAATGCCGCGTGAATTTTTGCATGGTCGGCAGCTTTATTGTTTTCTTGGGCCATGGTCATAGCTGAAATGGCATCTCCGAGCGTTCGTTTCCGAAGGGTATAAGGCACAAATGCTCGGGTGCCAACTTTGAATGGCGGTCGGTCAGTTTTCCCGATTGACCGGAGTCAGACAAAGCCTCAGTGTGGAGAAGCCGTCGGCGATCGGCATGACAAGGAGCACACGGGCATGAAATCGCAGTTGAGAAATTCCCATGGGATCCGCTGGATACTGATTGCGCTGGCGTTTGCTTGGATGGGCCTGACAGCTGTCGAATCGAGTTCAGCAACGGGACGCACCCCTGTCACGTCGCCTATTCTCACCTGCCGCGAGGTTCGGAGCCGCGTCGATCTGTATCTCCAGAACCACTATGTTTACCGGGCCTTCGACAAGGAACTCTCAAAAAGAACGTTTGGTAAATTTTTTGAGACGCTCGACCCCGGCAAGTCGTATTTTCTCAAGTCCGACCTCTCCCAATTCAGCAAATGGGACGACAAGTTCGACGAGCTCGTTGCGAAAGCGGATTGTGCTTTCATGACCGACATTCATCAGGTGTTTCTCGCGCGGGTCAAAGAACGCAGCCTGTTGGCTGAAGATCTGTTGTCAAAGCCGTTTGTTTTTAATGTGGCCGAAGAGATGTCTGTTGGAAAGCAGGAATGGGCGAGCGACTCCGTTCAACTCAACGAGCGGTGGCGGAAGAGAATCAAATTTCAAGTCATGACCATGAAGGATCCCGACGGTGAGGCCAAGGCACGTGAAAGGCTCAAGCGCCGGTATGATCAGATCAGAAAAAACTTTGAACAAATGTCTTCGGATGAAGTTGCCAACCTGTTCCTGAACGCTTTTGCGTTGTCCTTGGATCCGCACTCCACTCACTTGCTTCCTGTGGATCAGGAAGACTTCAATATCCGACTGGGCAACCAGCTCGAGGGTATCGGAGCAACTCTGCAGGAGATGGACGGCTACATTACGGTACAAGCTCTGATTGCCGGCGGTGCAGCGCAGCGCGACGGGCGCCTCAAGGTCGGTGACAAGATCATCGCAGTCGACTCCGGTGACGGCCAAGGGATGGTCGATCTCATCGACATGGAATTGAGCAAGGCGGTGCGGCTCATCCGTGGCAAAAAAGGGACGCGTGTTGTTTTGCAGGTCCTTCGTTCTTCGGTTGAGAAAAGTGCAGAGCGTGTTGTCATTCCACTCACCCGCGATGCTGTGAAAATCTCTTCGAGCGAAGCCAAAGGCGAAGCAGTCGACTGGGGCGGAAAGAAATTGGGTGTCATTCGTCTTCCTGCTTTTTACACTGATTTTTCCTGTCGCGCGCGTTTCACCCGAGAGTGCGGCGGTGCGGCCCTCCATGTCCTGCGCGAACTCAAGAAACTGTCATCGCAAAAGGTGGAAGGCCTTGTGCTTGATTTGCGCAACAATGGTGGTGGTGACCTTGGCGAAAGTATTCAGCTCACCGGACTGTTCATCGAGGAAGGTCCTGTTGTGCAGACGGTCGACAGGCGTCGTGTGCGGCGACCCCTGATGGACGCCGATCCGAGCCAGCAGTATGCCGGACCTCTTGTTGTTCTTATCAACAAACACAGCGCCTCTGCCTCCGAAATCGTCTCCGGCGCGTTGCAGGATTACCATCGGGCCGTCATCGTGGGTGACAGCCACTCCTACGGGAAGGCGACAGTTCAGGTTGTTCAGGAGTTGCCCGGTACCGATGGCAGACCTTCAAATGGCGCGCTCAAGATCACCCAACAGAAGTTTTACCGGCCGAGCGGACGCAGCAATCAGGAGATCGGCGTCCAAGCGGATATCGTGATTCCCAGTTTGCTTGAAGCGAGCGATGTCGGTGAGAAGGAGAATGACTACGTTCTCAAAAATGATTCCATTCAGCCGGCCCCCGGCTTCGGATGGTCTGGCAAAGTGGACCTTCTGATTCCAACGCTGGAGCAGGCCAGCCGATCGCGGATCGGCAAATCGAAAGAATTTCAGGAGCTCGTGGGCAAAATGGAAAAGGCCCGCAAGGATCGCGACAAAGCAACAGTTTCGCTTCTTGAAGATGCACAATCCAAAGCGGAGCGTTTGAAAGACAAAGAGCAGGAAGAAGCAGACTTGAAAGAAATGCGTGACGAAAATATTGTAGTCCGGAAGTCTGACTTGCAGCTTGGCGAAACCCTCAATATTTTGAAGGATCTCGTTGAGGCTCAGGCCACGAAGGAAAATTCCTCACGCGGCGGAGTGACAGGGCGGTAAGTTTGCATCTTTAGCGAGCAGCGTCGGGGATTAGCGCAGTTGGTAGCGCGCTTGTTTCGGGAGCAAGAGGTCACGCGTTCGAGTCGCGTATCCCCGACCACCTTTTTTATTCGGCCAATGCCTTCAATATATCCTGCTCCAGACTCTCTGGAGTGATGTTGGGAGCATAACGCTTCAACACTTCGCCTTTTTTGTTCACAAGAAACTTTGTGAAGTTCCACTTGATCATCTCAGTGCCCAAAATCCCGGGCTCTTCTTTTTTGAGGAACTCATACAAAGGATCGGCATTTTTTCCGTTGACGTCTATTTTGCCGAACAATGGAAAAGTGACGTTGTAATTCAGAGAGCAGAAACTTTTGATTTCGGCCTCGTTCCCCGGTTCCTGCGCGCCGAACTGGTTGCAGGGAAATGCGAGAACTTCGAAGCCCTTTTCTTTGAATTGATCGTAGATATTTTGAAGTCCTTTGTATTGAGGAGTGAAGCCGCATTTGCTGGCCACGTTCACAACGAGAAGGACTTTACCTTCGAAACGCGACAAAGAGGTCACATTTCCGCCGATATCTTTCACGCTGAAGCTGAATACATTCGTTGGGCTCATGAAGGTCATCCACCGCTTTTAAAGGTTTGCGCCGAACCTCAGTCCTACAGACGGAATGGTGAGTTTTTCAGTGCCTCCGCTGCCGTCGACGGTCGCCGTATGTTGGACGTACTTGAACCCTAGAATGAGGTCAACGTATCGTTTGGAGAGTGCAAAGGTCAGACTGCTGTCGACCTCGATTTTAAGTCCGAGATTGACAGTGCGCTGTTGAGTGTCTTTGACGCTGGACGGTTTGAGAGCAAGCACATCCAACTGCACCAGACTTCCTTTTCCGAAGGGATAGAGAAAGCCAAGATTGCCTCCGATTGTATTTCCATAGGCATCCATTGTGTCCACATTGGCCTTCAGAAAAGCGAGTTGAGTGGTTCCGAACGCGGCTCCGGCGTAGATGAAACTTTTTCTGTAGTTGAAAATGAATGTCTGATCTTTTTGAGTGATTTTATTCTCGTTGAGGGCAAAGCTCGCGGTCATGGAAGTCGTTTTCATTGCCGCGCCGAGTTCTTTGTCGTCTCCGCCGAAGATTTGGAAACCATAGCCGTAACGGAGGCCTGTGTCGTTGCTGTCGGCAAGTTTGCTCTTGTACGTAAAGTAGCCCACATCGCCGAAGGCGGATATGACAGGAACGCGGATCCCGTCTGAGCCTTGAGCAAAGGCTTTCCCTTCCATCGCACCCAACAGGATGCAAATGAGAAAAAGATATTTGAATTGTTTCAGGGCACGCATGAGCTTGTCTCCACACATGACGAGTTTCATGTAGGATCGGGTCGCAGCGGCATTTCTTGACCCGCCGGCCGGAGACTGTCAGCCCTTCCGGTCGGGGATGTAATTTTTGCCTGTCTGTGGCATGGTTCGGGACATTCCGGCGAGGGACGAAGATGATTTTGTTGGTTCTGGATCTTATGGGTCTCATCATGTATTTGCTCGGGCCGACCGCTCGACGCTTTCTCGCATACACATTGGCAATTCTGTGTTTCGACCTGATTGGAGTGAGAAAGAAATTGGTTCTGAGCAACCTCCGGCGCGTCTATCCTGAAAACGATGAACTGAGTCGATTGAAGCACGTCGCGCGAGTTTCTCTTGCCAATTTTATTTTGACGACATTGGAGTTTTTTGGTTCCCGCCGCATTTTCAAAAGTCAAAAGATAGAATTCCAAAATGCAGAGCGTCTGGATGAAATATTGAAACAGCGCAAAGGCGTTTACGCCATGGTCATCCATGCGGGGAATTTTGAATTGATGGCGTACGGAATTTCGCGACGTTTTTGCAATGTGCACGCTCCGGTCAAACCGATTGGCAAAGGAAAAATGGCCCGTTGGGTGAAAACACAGCGTGCCAACAACGGGGTGATAGAAATTGTGGATGATGGTGCCGGAAAAGGATCACGGACGACACGCATCATTTCGGCATTGAAGGCAGGTGAAATGGCTGGATTCATGGTCGACCAGCGGCGCAAGAAAGGAGTCTTGGTGCCATTGTTCGGAGAGCCTGCGTGGACCAACTCCGGACTCTTCTACCTCTGGAAACAGCACGCCGCCCCCATTGTTCCCATTACGATACGTCGGGTCGGATTGACTTACCACGTGGTGACAATTCATGAGGAGCTCACAGTATTGAGTGATGAATCATGGGACAGTCAAACATATATTTTTGAGAATGCGAAAAACATGAATCGACGGGTGGAAGAATTGATTCTTGAAAATTCAGACGAGTATTTTTGGATGCACGACCGCTGGAAAAAGTGAGAGACGGCCGAATGAATGCGAACGCATTCATTCGCCGGTAAAGGGCGACAATATTTTGAACGGAAGGTTCACGGTGTGCAAGAACCGCCATTGCTGTTGACACGGGTCAGGCTGACATTCGAGTCGACCATGATCCCCAATTGAGAGCCCGGTGTTTTGCCATCATTGATAGACACGCTCACAGGCGGAGTCCCTGATGCTGTGGACGGGCTGGTATTCAAGCTGACACCCAAATCAGATTGTGCAATTCGCGCGCTGCAATGAAGTCGAATACTTATCGTGCTCTTTGCTCCCACAGCTGCCTTCAGGCAATACCAACCGTTGGGGTTCATCAATTCAAAGGTGGTCGAACCTCCCACGTTCACACTCATCGGGATCACGACAAGGCGAGGATCGCCGGTTGTCTCAAAATCTTTAGTGTTGCCGATGTTGAACAAGCTGCCGATGCCGGGCAGTGTGCTCCCTAAAATTCCGCCGCCGATACCGACACTCACATCCATCACTTTCACCTGATTTGCATTCACCTCTTTGAAAGGTGTCGTTCCCCAAAGATTGAGGCATTTTTTCAACGCATCTTTCTCTGGAACATTGGGTCCAAAGGTGGTCCCTGCGGATGGAGAAACAGTGGGAGTGGCTGAGGCCACGGGGCTCGATGGAGTTGATCCATTGTTTGTCGAGTTCCGGCTCTGTCCGGCTTGATTTTCACTTCCGGTGTCACTGGCAGCGGATTGCCGCTTTCCACCCGAGTTGGCGGGTACAGGGATGGATTGATACTGCGCAGGAACACACGCTGTTCCTGCGGCGCATGCCGCGAAGAGGAAAACCACCGCCTTGAGCGATTGTGTTTTAAGCATGGTCAGAGTCCCTCCAAAAATCGAGGCCGTATCGGCACGAGAAGGAAAAACTTAAGTCGTTTTCGAGCTTTCTTGGTTATTTTAGGGGCTTGTCTGCGCTTGAAGGGCCAAAAAAAGTTGATGTGATTCGTTGAGTCTGCAGTGGGGGTGACAAAGATGCGTGTTCTGTCACGGAAGAGAGATGTCAGAGATTCGACTCTTTGGGATTCTCACTTTTGGTGCAATCGCACCGAGATCACACTGCTGACATAGTTCATGGAGGCGAACGTGGGACCACTGGGGAGCACCACCCCAAAAAGAATGGATGAATTCCTCAATGAGGCTGCGGCACTCGTCGGTCAGTGGGACGCTGTGTGCTGTGCTCTCGAGGCGGGGCGTGAGCCTCGATCAGCACTTCAGGATGTGTCGACCACGATCCTTGCTCTCAAGCGGAGCAATAGGGCAATTGAATGCGAACTTTTCTCGAAGACACTCTCCGTTTTGGGGGAGTACCTTCGCCTTGTGCTGAAGCTTGATCCGCTGCCTATTGCCGATGCGCTTCCGACTTTGATGACCTCTCAGAGCATTTTTTTCCGATGGCTCATGGGATTGAGGATGGGATCGCCGCCGGATGAGGATCTCGCTGCACTCAGAGAAACAATCGCATCGCACAATGACGCGATGTATCAGGTTCTCGAGGAGCAAAAACTTCGCGAATCTACTCTTGCCACTCCCATCGACCGGACTTCCGCGGTTGAAAAACCCAAACCTGTGGAAGCAGATAAGACAACGTCACGCTTGGAAATATCTCAGGAATGGAGTGTCCCGACGTCGCTTGAGATGGCTTCGTCCATTGAAGCGGATCAGGAGGCCGATGTCACTCCGGAGGCGCCCAATGAATCGCTGACAGACAAAGATCAGTTTCGTTCGAAACAGCCGGACGTCATCGCTGAAAAAACCAACATCGTCTCGGATGAGATTTATGAACTTGTGGCACAGATCTTCATGCAACAAGGATATCTGGAGCATCTGATTCAAAAGGACGATCATCCAAAGCGAGATTTGTTGCGGATGATCGCAAGACATTCTCGAATGATCTCTTCCATGGTCGGAAAAATTGTTTCGCTGCAGTTGGTCAAGACTGAAACATTCTTCGATCAGCTGAGCTATTTCCTTCAAGAGTCGGCAAGAGCAAGGGGTGTTCTGGTCAGCTGTGAGTGTGATGTCGAAGGATTGGAGTTGGAGGCAGAGACGCTTGAGGCACTGTGGGAACCCATGTCTCAGATCCTCTGTAAAATTATTGAAGTGACTTCGGAGAGAACTCAGGAACGCGACTCAAGCGTACGACTTCGGATCCGCGGTCGTTCCGAAGGGGCCTCAGTCCGTTTTTCCATCACGTGTCCTTTCCCCGATCCCACGGTGTTCAAGTCTGTCTTAGACCGAGTGCCCGTTGCTGAAACTGCACTTTCACTTTCTAAAATGGCAGGAGGAACGCTGCATCTTTCGCTGGAAGCGGAACAGGTCTGCCAGTTGAATTTTGTTGTACCTCTCTCGAAGCGTTTCCCTGAAATTGTATTTTTGAGCAGCGGTGGTGAATTGTTTGCCGTCCACCGACATGTGATGAGAGATGTCATTGAGCGGGAGGCCTTCAACTCCTATGCGTTCCAAGGCGATCAGCGGGTGATCGAAGTGGGGGGAGGAATTTTTCCTTTCACCTCTTTTTCAGACCTCTTTGACATGGGAGCACCCCTGTCCATCAACTCACCCGTCGATGTTCATTGCGGTCAGGCGATTCTTGTTCAGTTCGGCAATGACACCATTGCTCTGGGCGTCGATGAAATTTCGACACCCGCACGAATGATTGTCAAACCGCTCCAAAAACATCTCGAAAGGGTTCCCGGACTGTGTGGCACCGTTGTGGCCGGTGACGGCTCACCCGTCCCCGTGATCGATGTTGTTGGCCTTGTGGGAATTCACCTCGCCAAGCGACGCATGAAGGTGGCCGCATGATGGTGGCAAGGCATCAAACTCATTTTGAGGAAAAAAATGCGTTCCTGCTTTACCATGACGGTGGTCATCTTTTCGGAACACCTCTTTCTCAGGTGAAAGAAGTGATTCCGTTTCGTCAACCCAGAAAGCTGCCCAACACTCCGGACGGATATCTGGGTGTGATGAGTCTGCGCGGCGAAGTCATTGGTGTCGTCGCACTGAGCTACTGGTTTCCGTCGTTGAAGGCTGAACAACAGTCAGTCTTAATGCAGTCGATGATCATCGCACATGGAATCTCGGGCGAGACTCTCGCGGTTGTTGTCGACACTATAGATGGCGTGGCCTTGGCAGAATCAAACGAAGTCGTACCTCCGGTTTCCATTTCTCCGGCGCTGGCCCACGGTGCGGGTCACGGTGCTGCAAAATTCGCACAGGGAGTGGCGACACTCATCGACCTCAGACAATTGTGTGCGTCTATGGACGCGTCCCTGCAATCAAAATCGGCACTGGCGGGGTGATGGGAGAATGACGTTGCTTTGGCAGACACTCTCAATCAAAACCAAAGTCTGGATGGTGTCCATGGCGGGGCTCGTGGGCATGGGTGGATTGGCATACTTTGTCGTGGACGCTGCTCTGCGGCGGGGTGAAGATGCCGTCAGAAAAGAATTTTCAGCATGGGCCAATCTGTCGGCAAAAGCAGTCGCAGGCCAATTCACGGCTCGGTATTTGGATGTTCAGGAATTTGCATCCAATGTGGTCTTCCAAGGCGGAAATCGTGAAACATTTGTCCGCATTTTGAATGAATATATTGAAAGATATAAGGTTTACGACGCGATTGTTGTTGTCGATGGCAACGGACGGTTTTTTGCTTCCAACACGAAGGCCTTTGACGGGCGTTCACTGGACACAAAGACACTTGAGGGTCGTGTTTTTTCTGATGCCCCTTGGTTCCAGCGTGCGTTGAAAGGCGAGTATTTTGAGGACTCCGGTCGAGGACTGACGGGGAGTGTCGTGGAAGATTTTCAGAGTGACCCTCTCACTTCTGCTCTTTATGGTCAGCCGCATTCCGGAATGAGTTTTTCACGATCCATCGTGTCCTCCGATGGAAAACTTTTGGGTGTGCTGACCGCTCGGGCCTCATTGCGTTTCATTGAAGCGCAGCTGCGTGAGAGCTACAACACACTGGCAGCATCCGGTCGGGAATCAGGTGATGTTGTGGCATTGAATCGTGACGGTGTACTGCTTGCCGAGGTTTCCAAGGGAGCAATGGCAGGCAAGTCCGATACAGCCGAAAGCAAGGTCAAAATCCTCCGTTGGAATCTGGCGACCCAACAGGGGCAGCGCGCTGCACGTGAGGCCGTTGCAGGGAATTCCGGCGCTTTAATTGAACAGGATTATATCAGCCGTGCCGAGAGGATATGGGGCTACCAAAGGGTTCAGGATCGTCAGTTTGTGGATCAGCTCGGGTGGTCCATTCTTGTCTCCGCTCCCACGGATGAAGTGTTCGCTCAAATTCTCTGGCAACGCCGCGCATTGCTCATTGGCTTTGCAATTGTTTCTGTTTTGACCGGACTTGTCGCCATGGGAATGGTCCACAGGATTTCTTACAATTTCCGGGACGAGTCATTAAAAATTAGAGACGAATCACTTCGCATGTCTGAGTTGATTGACTCATTGAGTGCTGTCGTTCGAAAATTTTATCATCTGATGGGCCAAAAAAGCACCGGACCTGACTCACCATTGTCCTCGTTCAGCAGGAATTTGTTGCAATTGAATGATTGTATCAACACGTTGGGCAGCGTTTCCGGAAGAACTCGCGACATCGTTCTCAAGACAGAAGAGGATTCAGCAAGAATCTGCCAGTCGGTGGTCGTCGATGGATATTCAGACAGAGCAAGATCTTCTGTGAATGAATTGACAAAGGTCTTTTCCGACATCGACCGAAGTCTTGAATCTCTTTCAGATGTTTTCTTTCGTCTTGATTTGATTGAACACAATGCAGAAATTCAGAAGTGGCAGACGAATCTGGATTCGCCGGTGTTTGAAAATATCGTCGACGAATTGAGTCAGGTCTCTGGGATAGCAAGAGACATTTGTCAGAAAACCCAAGCACTGGTGACGCAGGCGAGGCGTCATTTTGGAGAAATTTCTTCTGCAACGCAGCAGGAAAGAAGCGCAAGCAAATTGAATGTGAACAGATCAGTCGAACTGACACAGCACGCGACGAAAGAATTTTCCTGTCTGGCGGATCTTTTTGAGGGTACGCGTGCGAGCCTGACAGAACGCATGGCTGAAATGACAGAAGCGCTGCAGGGCATGAAGGCGGACAGCGCTCTTGATGCACAGCGGCTGGAGATTGGTACCGAAATGGAAAGCAATGCTCTTTCCTTGCAGGAGCAGGCGACGCGAATTGAAGCTCTGATGAGCGCTCTTTCCCGCGAGTTGATGGTGCGTGTCGGGCGCGCCCGCGCACGTAAAGAGGTTCTGCCAGTGGAGTCGACACCCGCGTCGGGTGGTATCGGATTGTTTGTCGAAGAGAAGTCGAGAGCAGAGGCTGTGGACAGATTGGCTCAGAAGATGCGCCCACGTTTGGTTGTCGATTCTCATCATGATGAGCCTGAGGTCAGTGAGATTTTTCAGGATGACACTTCTTCTCGCAAGGCGGGTTGAGTGAGTTTTGTCATTGTCCTTTCCTGAGATTGGAGTCTTCCTGATGACGATACTGAGAATGCTCCAGATTCAAACCGCTGTTTTGCTCTTTGCCTCTTCGAATGCTTGTATCAAGAAGGCAGCGCGCGAGGTTTCCAGCTCTCCTGATTCATTGATCGATCCGCACGTTCTGCCCGAAAAAGGGCCTTGGTTTGAGGGGTGGTATGTGCGAATCACTCCTGCGAGCGGCACGGACAGGTCGTTTGGTGCTATTGTGGGTTCGTATCTCCCTCCGCAGAAGTCTCGTTATGACGCTGAAAGTGTTGGTCTCCCGGGGTATGTGTCCATTCTCGACAGCGGTTTCTCAGGTTCATCGCTGCGCGCTTATGAAGAATTTCCGTCAACGACACGAATGTTTTCTCAACGCTCAAACCCCGTCGAGCGTGATCCTCTCCCCCGCACTCCCGCATCCTTCCGCTGGACGGCAGACGGCCTCGGAGAGCTCACGGAGGAATCTGTCAATTTGCGGACGAAAGATGGCATTGAACTAAAGGCAAAATGGGCCGGTGGCGAGCCTTGGAACAAGAGCTTGCTGGGTCCGGAGGGATTCATCAGTCTCTTCCGCGCATTTCCGCTTCATTGGTTTGTCTATTCCCTTTCGTCTTTTACGACTTTTGAAGTTCGTGTTCCGAATCCGTCCAATCCGTCTCAGTGGCAGAACATCAACGGGACTGGCTTTGTGCACTTTGAAAAGAACTGGGGTGTGTCTTTTCCTCAGTCGTATGTGTGGATGCAGGCAAGTGATCCGCAAACTGACAAACGGATCGCACTTGCCGGAGGGAGACCTTTCAATGTGGCCGGAATTCAGCCTGAGGCATGGCTCATCGGCTATCGGAGTGAGCGCTTCCAGCAGGACTTTGCGCCCCAAAATGTAGGGACGACTTTCAAGAGTGATGTCAATGCATGCAAAGGGCAATTCTCATTGGTCGCCACCTCTTTGAATCGTAAGATTGTTCTTGAGGCCACAGCAGACAGGACATCTTTCGGCGGGATTGCGATCCCAAAGAATTCCGGCTTTGAAAAGAATGGCTCGGAACAGTCCTTTCAGACAGATGTTGTCGTGCGTCTCTTTGAGGTGAATTCGTTGTTTGGCATCACAGGGGGCGAGCGTCTTCTTGAAGAAGCGTCATTCCGATCGGGAGCATTGGAATTCGGCGGCTCCTACAAATGCCCAACGGCGCCCTGATTCAGGCGGGCTCACAACTATCACCTGCGCAGGCCCAATCGATGAATCTGTCGTCCCGTCCGCGATCGTTTGCATCACCGAGATTCGAAAAATCAATCTGGTCGGGAAGAGAATGAATGTGTTTGCGGAATTCTTTTTCATCAATCAATGAAAAAGGCGCCTGTAAGTAAGTTCCGCCATCGTCCGGCAGAAGACTGATCCCGCTGTAGTGATTCCGGTTGCGTATCATCCAATCCACGAGAGCATCTTTTTCACCCGTTTTGTAACTGACCGTGACACTCACATTATGAGCATTCGGCCCGCGTCTGTGGGTTGGCAAAATCCAATTTTGAGTGATGAATTTACAGCGCTCGAGCAGCTCGATGGAACTTTCGTGAGTGCGAAGCAGACTATTTCCGTGCGTGATTGGGAGAGTGACGACTATTCCGCCCTCTTGAGTTGCATCCCGTTCGATGAACTGATTGCTTCCGGGCTCTCCCACTGATGACACGGTGCAAAGGTATTTACCGAGCATTGAGTCGCGTTCCAGACGGACACGTCTGAGATAGTATTCGCCGTGTGCAGCATGAATTCCAGAGGTCACTCCGAGTTCGGCAGATTCAGTTCCTGATGGTTTGATCGTGCCAATGCGTGCTGCTGCCGGCATTCCGAGTGCGCGCGAAAAGTGATCATCCGTTTCGAGTGCCAAAAGAGCAGCGCGTGTGAGGAGCCCTTCACGTGACACAAGGTTCCAGCCCAGTGCCAGACCGGTGAAACTGACACCGAGGAGTGCCTCTTCTTCGCAGTCTTTTTGCCATTGTCGCGAGACATAGTGGAACGATGTGTAGTTCTTCTGCAGCACCCCAATGAGTGTTGCGGCCCGCACTGCCTGAAGGAATTCCTGTTGATTCCTGCAGGCGGCAACATTGACTGAGGTCAGGTTGCAAAAAGCCTTCAATGCCACCTCGTGACACGGGTTGTAGAACCAGTTTTGGTCATTCATGAGGCTGATCCCGGGCTCTCCACTTTGGCTGGCAAAACAGGCGGCGATCGTGTTTCTGAGCTTCTCTTCAAAGTGGTGGTCTGAACGGAGGAGCCGAGCGCTGATGTTTGCTCTGGCGCGCCAAGGTGCGTGTTCCCACCAGCGTCCTGATTTGAATTCCAGCATTTCGCGGCTGTCGGCGTCGAAAAGGCAAATCAATGCTGCCCGTCTGACTCCTCCGACAACAACAACATCGGCGAGCATGCAGATGACGTCCGTGCATTCTCTGTCGGAGAGCTGACGTCCTCGCGCATCTAAAAGGATACTGCGTATGCGTTCATGAGCTTGCTTCAGGGGATCTGGGCCGCTCGCGGTACCACCGGTTGAAAGCGGAGTTCCGCGCGCCCGCACGAGCCCATAATTGAACGTCACAAGCGGGTTCAGCAACAGGGCTCTGATGCTGTCGGCCCACGATTCCTTTGAATCCTCGACAACGAAGGTTTGTTCGTGTCCCTGCGGAACGGACGGGAGTTGCGAGATAAATGCTTTTTCAACCGAGAACCCCTGCCCTGTGCCGCACATGAGGATGTAGAGGAAGTCAGAGAATTTCTGAATGGTATCGAGCGCCTGTCCAGCACAATTGAACATGCGGATGTTTTCCCTCAGAATGGGAGTTCCGCCGAATTGAAAAGAACGCATGCTCGGACGCACATGTCCGGAATAAACCCATCGGAACGCATCATGGATTTCGTCGCGGAGCGCGGGAAAGCGATCAAGATGCATTGCTTCAACGCGGCCGATGGTCTCGTGTCGGGTTTCCTTCAGACCTGAAGGGAGCGGCAGCGGGTATGTTCTGTAGAAGACCAGCTCGGAGAGGATTCTGATGCCTTTTTCGATCGTCATGGGTCCTTCCTCACGTGGTCTTTGAATCAGGCTGACCCTGCGGCTCGAATGTGGCGCCCCGTGACGTGGACGCTACTCGCCTGCGGGCCTTTTTCTCCTGCTTCCTCCCTGAAGCGGAGAATGTCGCCGACAGTAACCCGATCAAACGAGCCATCGACAACGCTGTTGCGGTGAAAGTAGATCTCTCTCGCATCAATGGTTTCAATGATACCATAATCCTCAAAAGGATAAATATTTTTCACAATCCCATGAGGCAACGTTTCAGACACATGAAAGTCCGATCTCATTTTGTCTTTGTGTTTTATGAGTTGTCGGCGGATCGACGAGAAGGCATCACGCAGGGCAACGTGGAGCTGCTCATGCGATATTCTCGCCGAGGCATCTCGGCTTGAAACAAGCTCCTGCTGTGGAGCCGAGAGATCAATCCTCACGTGAAAAAGATTTCCCCTCAGCCGATGTTTGTGAGGCGCTTCGATAATCACTCGGCATGCGGCAACATGAGAAAAGACAGACTCTAATTTGGCAACCTTTTTTTTGACGAGGCCCTCCACAGCAGCAGATGGCTCCATGTCGCGGAATGAGATTTCTGTATAGATGGTCATGTCAATTCCTTTCTCTTCGTGAGGTCACGAAAATTGAAATTTCATTTCCGGACTTGAGGTTAGTTTCAAGTGCGGCAGCCGGCGAGTTGATGAACGGTTCATTTCAGTAAGGTTTTGATTCTCTCTTTTCCACGGAATGGGATGCTGCACTACTATTGCATCCGAGCGGTTGACTGGCCTTGAACGTGTCAGGAGGTGAACCATGAGCCGGATCCAAGGGCCTCATCGCCTTCCTCTGCTTCCCGTCAGGAACGCTGTCCTGTTTCCTCATTTGATCGTTCCAACGTCCGTGAGTCGGTCGAGTTCCATAGCTGCAGTTGAGGCAGCTCTCGCTCGCGAGGAGAAGTGGATCATCGCACTCACTCAACGCGATTCCGCATCCATGGAACCTGCAGGTCAGGACCTTTTCGAGATCGGAACCTTGGCACTGGTGAGAAGGTTTGCTCGGCTGGATTCTTCACTGGAGATCAATCTTCAGGGTCTGGTGCGCATCCGTGTGACAAATATTTCGAACAATGGCCGCTATCTGGAGGGGGATGCAGTCGAAGACCCTGTCTTGCTCAGCAATTCTACTGAAGTGGATGCGTTGCAGAGGACCATTGTCGATCTCACCGAAAAGGTTCAGGAGCTTTCTGATCTCAAGGGCACGGGCAATCTGGTTCGATTGCTTCAACAGATTCAGGATCCCTTGGGTCAGGTTTATCTGCTTGCATCGCTTTTGAGCCTCGATGTCGTCAAGGAGCAAAGCCTTCTTGAGGCCAATTCGCAGGAAGACCTTTTTCAGAAGATGGTCGAGTGTCTTGGTTACGAGGTCGAGGTTTTGAATCTTCGGGAGAAGATCAGTTCGCAGGCCGCATCTGCAATGTCGCGCGAACAAAGGGAATACCTTTTGCGTCAGCAAATGCGCGCCATCCAACAGGAACTTGGCACACACGATGGTGGTCAAGCGGAGCTGCAAGTGTTGAAAGAGAAAATCATCTCTGCACGGCCTCCTTCTGGAGTGCTGAAGGAGGCGATGTCAGAGCTGGAACGTTTGGAACAAATCAATGCAGCTGCTCCGGATTACCAAGTTTTGCGGACGCATTTGGAGTTGATATCCGAGCTTCCATGGAACGTGACCACGGAAGACAATTTGGATTTGCAGCGCGCTCAGACCACTCTCGACCACGATCACTTTGGGTTGAACGAGGTGAAGACGAGAATTCTCGAACAGCTTGTCGTGATGAAAAGAAACAAGACGGCCAGAGATCCGATTCTTTGTTTTATCGGCCCTCCCGGTGTCGGAAAAACATCCTTGGGCGAGTCGATTGCCCGCGCGTTGGGCCGTCGGTTTGAGCGCATGAGTTTGGGAGGGTTGCATGATGAGGCCGAGTTGCGTGGGCACAGACGCACTTATATCGGGGCTATGCCGGGTCGCATCATTCAGGCGATCCGGCGTTCCGGTGCCCGCAATCCGCTGCTGATGCTTGATGAGGTGGACAAGTTGGGCCGCGACTTCCGCGGAGACCCTGCGGCAGCGTTGCTTGAAATTCTTGATCCGGCTCAGAACAACACCTTCCATGACAACTATCTCGATCTTCCTTTTGATCTTTCGAAGGTGTTTTTCATTGTGACGGCAAACAGCTCGGAAACCATTCCGGCTCCGCTCCTCGACCGTATGGAATTGGTGCGTTTGGTCGGCTATACGGATGATGAGAAGATCCACATTGCAAGAAATTATTTAATCCCTCGACAACTTTCGACCGCCGGATTGGCAGCCGAGCAGTGCATCCTCAACGACACGTCCTTGAAGTTTCTCATCCGCCGTTTCACGCGAGAGGCAGGTGTCCGGCAGTTGGAGCGGATCATCGGGCGTGTCGCAAGAAAAATTGCTCTTTCACTTGAGCAGGGAACTCAACGCAGCGGCGAAGTTTCTGAGGCGGACATTGAATTGTTGCTGGGTGTGCCACCCTTCCCTTCCGACGCTCTGAGAACGGTTGTTCCGCCGGGTGTTGCAGCCGCGTTGGCATGGACTGAAGCGGGTGGTGATGTTCTCTATGTTGAGGCTGTTTTGCTCCCCGGTGGCAGAGATATTCAATTGACGGGGCAATTGGGTGACGTCATGCGTGAGAGTGCTCATGCGGCGAGAAGTTATGTCTGGTCTCAGTACAAAAGTCTGTCCATTGATCCTGCGAATTTTGAACGAGCGGGTCTACATATTCACATTCCCGCGGGTGCAGTTCCGAAAGATGGCCCTTCGGCTGGTGTCACTATCGCAACGGCAATGGCGTCCGTAATGTCAGGGCGTCCGGTGAGGTGCGACACAGCCATGACTGGCGAGATGAGCCTCACAGGCTTGGTTCTGCCAGTCGGAGGAATCAAGGAAAAGGTCCTTGCCGCTCATCGCCTTGGCCTGCGCAGGGTGGTTCTTCCGGAAGGGAATCGGAGAGATCTGTCTGAAGTTCCTCCCGATGTCTGCGAGTCGATGGAGTTCGTGCTGGTTTCAAACATGCAGGATGTGCTTGCAGCAACATTGGAGGTGGATGAATTGGAAGCCAGAAGACAACGATCTGTTTCTTGAATTAAGATTTCATTGTTGAGCTCTGTCCCTCAATCGTTCAAATTTTTCCTGCATGGTCCCCGAGTGAGAGTGTGATTCACCACTGACAAGGAGGTGTTCTATGTTGCGACGAATTCTCGCATCACTGAGTTTGACTTGTGCTTGTCTTGCAGTATCAAATGCTCATGCCGATACGACGGTCGCCAGCGAGGCGTTGCCTACGCCCTCTGAAATTGCCCACATGGCCTTTCAGGGAGAGTTTTTGAATTGGGGAATTCCTTCCACCGAGTCATTCTGTTCTGATGTCGACAACATCATCCTGATTGGTCAGGATCTTGCGTACGCTTATTTGCTTGAAAGCGGGTATGTGGATTCTCTTCTGTCGCCGTCGGAAGGGGCAATTGTTTCGCAGGGTCAAGCTCAAACAAAGAGCAAGGGCCAGCCGATGACACAGGGTCAAACACAAGCCCAAGGTCAGGCTCAAGTGAAGGCAAAAGACATTCCCGTGGCTCAGGGTCAAACACAAGCCCAAGGCCAAGCTCAGGTGAAAGCGAAAGACATTCCTACGGCCCAAGGCCAAACCCAAGCCCAAGGCCAAGCTCAAGTGAAGGCGAAGGACGTTCCTGCTGCGCAGGGCCAAACTCAAGCCCAAGGTCAGGCTCAAGTGAAGGCGAAAGACATTCCTACGGCCCAAGGCCAAACCCAAGCCCAAGGCCAAGCTCAGGTGAAAGCGAAGGACCTTCCTACGGCACAGGGCCAAACTCAAGCTCAAGGCCAAGCTCAGGTGAAGGCGAAAGATGTCCCCGTGTCTCAAGGTCAAACTCAAGCCCAAGGCCAAGCTCAGGTGAAGGCCAAGGACATTCGCACAAAACAAGGCAAGTTGTTGCCCGCTCAGCAATCTCATTCCCAATCGATGGTCGCCAGAAATGACCTCGATTTGCGTCGGTTTGTCGACTACTCAAATGCATTGACGGAGGATGAAGTTCGACTGGTTCGGGAGAATTTCGATTCCGAGTTTTTGAGTGACCTTGAATTCCACATGCGCGACATGTGCGGCCGCTGAGTTGAGCTGAGGGTGGCTCTCCGGACGGGGCCATCGGCTTGACTCTCTGGTGTGGCCCTGATACTGGGACACCCTTGGAGTCAGGCCCATATAGCTCAGTGGTAGAGCACTTCCTTGGTAAGGAAGAGGTCGCCGGTTCAAGCCCGGCTATGGGCTCCAGCTCGACTTCGATCGAATCCCGCCAAATTGCATCAAACTGAAACTCGGCGATTTGCCACAAATTCCCGAAATAATTGAAATATACAACTCTTCGTTACTTTAGAAAAAAAGGCTCAAGTTCAACAGCAATTGGGACGAAGACTCTCCAGTGTGTCCAGCTTGGAAGGACACTGGTGCTGGGAGGAACGAGTTGTGAAACGCAGAATTCAGCAGCATGGACCAAGGAGGTCCGTCGCGTCCTCTGCAAATGCGTCTTGGTTTGTTGCAACGACGCTCGCCTGTTTGGGACTCACGGCTTGTGAATTCGGTTCATCTTCAAAAAAGGTTCTCCTGAGATACGGAGAAACCAGTCAGAATCCGCCGGCAGCCTCTGCTGCATCCGTGTTCGATACCGAACGTGCGCTGCCTCGATGTGATGCATCACAAAACAGGCGCTTGGTTTACGTCATTTCTGAAGCGAGTTTTCGTTACTGCGTCAGAGACAGGTGGGAATCGGCCACCAGTGTTGATCCTGATGCCATTGCACTGGCAGCGAGAAAGATCACACCCGACAAAGGACCCGAAGGCCCCCAAGGCCCTGAAGGTCCAATCGGACCGCAAGGCCCTTCAGGCCCTGCAGGTGAGCGAGGCCCTGCCGGCACAGATGGTCCTGCGGGTCCGGCCGCACTCGTAAAAACAACTGCAGAACCCGCGGGTGCCAATTGTGCTTCGGGTGGACAGAAACTTGAATCCGGTGTGGACGACGGACGCAGCGGTGGTGTGGCCAGCAATGGCGTGCTCGAGTCAGGTGAAGTCGTGAACACTGCCTACACCTGCAATGCATCGTCCTCTGGGCTTAAAGTTTACAAAAGCGCTGACAATCCTCTTGGATCGCTGATCAGTTTTGTGACCTTTCCCTACACAGGCCCCTCTCAGACGGCCAATGCCATGGCAAGCGGAATCTATTTGCGCTCCATGACGGACGACAAGTTTACCATCTATCAGGTTGCAAATTCTCTTGCGTTGCCGGGAGGCGATGCCGTGAGTGAAAGCAACCAGCAGCTGGGCCTTGTGACAGGCAATATGATTGGCTGTGCCGTGCCTTTGTTTGTGAACAACAATTGTTCCGGACAGGCCTACATGAACCCATGCACGTCGCAGCAGGCCACTGCCATCAACAGCACGTTGATGCATTTCAGCTTCAATTCACGGTTTTATTATAGATTTGAAAATACAGGTCTTGACTATGTTTTCACATCTAATTTGATGGAATCAGTTCTGGTCTCCAGCTATCTTTCGCCGGCAGGCGCGTGCAGAGCCATGACACTCACGACACAGGCGCGTCGGATCAAGGTGGAGTCCAATGTTTTTCCTGACTACATCAATCCGCCCGGCACAATGCAAACAAGTTGGTTTGTTGCTCCCTAACGTGTCTCTGGCCTTCAAACCGACTCAATTCCGCATGTGAAAATGCAATCCGTTTCGTGAGAATAAACGGCGAGATTTTTCTAGAAAATTTCCGAGTAT
>JBEGJP010000012.1:0-7350 GCA_041184525.1 Pseudomonadota bacterium
TTCACAGCCCTCTGGCAGCATTTCGTGGCACTCCTCAAAGGTTTTCCCCGCCATCTGGGAATTCACTCCGGTGGCTTTGTCATCAGCCACGAGCCACTTCACATGCTGAGCCCCGTCGAACCTGCCACCATGGCCGGACGCAGTGTCGTGCAGTGGTGCAAGGACGACATCGAAGCTCTTGGGCTCTTCAAAATTGACGTCCTCGCGCTGGGCATGCTGACGGCGTTGCGCAAAACATTCAGCGAACTTTCCCGCCACCGCATTTGTTTGCCCGGCACCCTCATTCCCATCCGCCTCGACACCATCCCCGGCGACTGTCGCAAGACCTTCGATCTCATTTGCGAGGCACGCACCACGGGTGTCTTTCAAATTGAAAGCCGCGCACAAATGAGCATGCTGCCCAAGGTCAAGCCACGCACCTTTTATGATATTGTCATTCAAGTGGGTATTGTCCGCCCCGGGCCAATTGTCTCGGGTATTGTGCCCACCTATGTGAGGCGCAAACGCGGGATCGAGAAAATCAGCTACGCACACCCCAAACTCGAAGGCATTCTCCACCGCACGCTGGGGGTCCCTGTCTTTCAGGAACAGGTCATGCGCATCGCCATGAGTGTCGGTAATTTTTCAGGAGGTGAGGCCGACGAACTGCGCCGTGCCATGGGTGCATGGAAATTCACAGGCCGCATTTCACAGTTCGAAGAAAAGTTGCGCAGCGGCATGCGACAAAACGGCATTGCCGATGAATTTGCTGATCTCATCTACAGCCAAATCGAAGGCTTTTCGCAATATGGCTTTCCGGAATCGCACGCCACCAGCTTTGCTCATTTGGCCTATGCCTCCTGCTGGCTGAAGGCACACTTCCCAATTTATTTTCTTGCCGGCCTGCTGAATTCCCAGCCACTGGGTTTCTACAGCCCGCACAGCCTCATTCAAGAGGCGCGTCACAGCGGCCTTGTGGTGCATCCGCCGTGCGTTCTCCGCTCCGGCTGGGATCACTACGTCACGCGCCAAGGCGCCCTCCAGCTCGGCTTTCGTTTCCTGCGCGGTCTCACGGAAGAACGTTCACGCGACTATGTCAGCCGACGGCAAAACGCCTTGCGCACCAACAAAAGCCCGACACTGCACGACATCATTGCTCTGTGCGACGCCTTCCACGCCCACGAGAAAATTCTTCTCGCGCAAGCCAATTGCTTCGATGTGTACGACGCCAACCGCCGCAATATCCTCTGGCTGCTGCTCGCTCGCCCCTCGGCCCTGATGCCCGATGTCGATCACGTTCTGTTTCCAGAAAAATCCCCTCTCCATGAGGCATGGGACAACATGCAAGATGACTTCGCCAGCACACAGAGCACCTTCGGACCACACCCGATGCTCCTCTTGCGCAACATCGGCTGGCCCTATGCTTTTCCTGTTGAGAATCTTACGCCTGCAATTGCCCTGCGAAAAAAGAAGCACAAAACACAAGTGGTGGTGGCTGGCCTGATTATGGTGCGGCAATCCCCCGGTACAGCCAAAGGGATGATGTTCATCACTTTGGAAGATGAAAGCGGGACGCTGAATCTTGTTTTTCGCCCCGACACCCTCGCCCGCTACCGCGAGATCATGGACAGCACTTCGCTTCTGTGTGTCCGTGGGTGGGTGCAAGAGAACGGACCCAATCCGTCGGTGCTGGTGAACGAGGTTCTTCCCGCTTTGCATCAAAACAAATTGCCCAGCGCACCACCCGAGGGGCTCGAACGCAACGACACCCTCTGGTAAACGAGAATCGTGGTCGCACCAAAAAGGAATTTTGCCCAAAACGCTCAAGGAGTGTAGGCTCCTCAGCTGAAAGAATGTTTTTTTTTGCGCCTCATCTGGAGGAACAGGTTTGAACTCAAAACTTGTCGACGTCGTCCAAAATCTAAGAAAGGCCAACGGGTCCTTGCATTTGGCTGTCGAAACAGCTCCTAGAAATCAACTTATCATTGCAGCAATTATTAAGAACTTCGAATTCAATTACGAGCTTTCTTGGAAGGCCATGCGCAGATTGTTGCTCCATCATGGGATTACGGTCAACACACCACGGCAATCGATTGCCGAGAGTTTTCGAAAAAACTTTATCGACGATGAGACATTGTGGTTGGCCATGATTGAAGATCGCAATCTCACAGTGCACACATATGATGAGGCTTTTGCGGCTCAGATGGCGACTCGAATTTCTCAATCGTACCTTCCCCTATTGGACTCCTTTCTAAAAACGGTCGAAAAGGAATGCACAATTCCATGAAATGCGGGAGCGAAGAGGAAAGAAGAGTTTTGCGTTGGGTGGTGGCCAAGGCCAAGGAAGTCGCTCACGCAAAAAGGGTGATTCTCTTTGGTTCCCGTGCGCGGAGCGATGCAGAAGACCGTTCGGATTTCGATATCGCAGTCATCACCGACACCCCTGAAAAACTCGCTGAACTGAGGATGATCCTCGAAGAAAATCCATTGACTTTGTTGGCATTCGATATCGTTGATCTTTCGAACGCCCATCCGCCCTTTCGGGACCGCATCTTGGCAGAGGGCATCGACATCACAGAAATTGAATAACTGGCTTTAACTCGGCTGCCATCGGGCAAATACCAATGACCGAATTTCTAACGGTGTCCAACTCCAAATACCCTGCCCAAGGTGAAGACAACCGCTGGCCGAGTTGAAGACAAAAGCCAAAAAAACGCGTAAGGTGGAACCTTCCGTATCAGCGCATCTGATCATCCAAGAGGATTCTCCCATGCAAACTTTTGCAGACTGGGTCCAATTCAGCGTCGCCGCCGCCGTTGTTGTGCTCTTCCTGTGCATCATTGTGCTGCTGCTCGTTCTCATTCTTAAGCGCAGGCAACAGGCCGGCGGCGAGAAGATGAGTCTGGAGCACCTCAACAAAACGTGGGAAGACAATGCTGACGTTCTCAAAAGCATTCTCCTCAAACCTGAAGAGCTCAAAACTCTGCTGAAAGAACGAAGCAAAGAAGAAAAAGAAAAGCTCAAGAGCAAAGAGCAACGCAAGCGGGTCTTTGTGATGGACTTCGACGGCGACCTCGCCGCATCTCAATGCGAAGCACTGCGCGAACAAATCACCACGCTCATTTCCCTGTTGCGCCCGCAAGATGAAGTCGTGGTGCGCATCGAAAGCCCCGGCGGACTCGTGCATTCTTACGGCCTTGCCAGCTCACAGCTCTCGCGCCTGCGTGACCGCAACATCAAGGTCACAGCCTGTGTCGACAAAGTGGCCGCGAGCGGCGGCTACATGATGGCGTGCGTGGCCGATAGAATAGTCGCTGCTCCCTTTGCCGTTGTGGGTTCGATAGGCGTGGTTGCAGGAATTCCCAACCTCAACCGGTTCCTCAAAAAGCACGACATCGACTACGTGGAACAAACCGCCGGCGAGAGCAAACGCACCATCAGCCTGTTTGGTGAACTGACCGAAGAAAAGAAGGCCAAGCAGCAGCAGCAGCTGAACCTCATCCACGACCTCTTCAAAAAACACATTGCCCACTTCCGCCCGCAGGTCGACATCAGCAAAGTTTCTACCGGTGAAGTGTGGCCTGCTTCGGAGGCCATGAACTTGGCTTTGGTTGACGAACTGAAAACGAGCGACGATCTTCTTTTGTCGCTTGCACGCGATGCCGATGTTTACCTTCTCAAGTCAGAGGAAAAGCAAGATTTCAAAACAAAGATCATGAAGAAGTTTTTCGCACACTTCGGCAGACTCAGCTTCTGTATTGCGCTTGTGCTCCTCACGGCCTGCAAAGTGGCACCGGAAACAAACAACAGCCGCGCCTTGGCGCGCCTTTCCAGCTGCGCCCTCGACACCTTCAAAGCTTTGGAAAAGAACTGGCCGAGCACAACACTGAATCCTTCCGACTTTGAAACTGCTCTGGAATTCGACTGTAAAGAGGCTTCCAAAATCAACTCGCTCCGCGAGCCCGTTTCAACAGCCAACTCCGCTATGGAGAACATCAATCAACTGGTTGCGAAGGTTCCCAACGGCTTTGTGAAAGATTCCGTGACCATCCTGAAACCCTATTGCCGCAACGACAACGATCTCTACGGCCCGTTCTGTATGGCTGCTGACATCGACGCTGCTGCCGAGCTCTCGGAAGACACCGAACTCACGCTCCTCATCCCGCAGGCAGTTCACGCGCTGGGGCAAGAGATAGCCGGTGCCAATGAAATTGATTTTTACAAAACTCTCTCACGCGTCCTGCCGGCCAACCTCGAGAACCGCACCCGTCGTGTCGCCCTCTTGGCCGGATTTCTTGGCTTGGATGACAACGCGGTCCAAGCCGACAGACTCAAAGCCAACCTGCTCAAGCTCAAACGCCTCGACGACTATGCCAAAGTGTTTCCTGCACTCACCCAGTACGCGATTTTTCCGCCGCAGAATCAGAACGACTACAGCCGCGATTTTCTTGCTGTGCTTTTTGCGACACGTACGGGCGTGGCGACATTGCCGGGAGTTGCAGAAGGAGAGTCACAAACATACAAAGCGTATGCCGGCTTTCACTTGGGCTGCCGGATGGCCATTCTCAAACGCACTTCGGCACTGGCCGAAACCGAGGCGTACAGCATGGGTTACGCCTACCAAATGACAAAACTCGGCGCGCGGCTGCGCAAGCCTCTCCGTCAGTTGCTCGCGGATGCAAAAACACTCGATGCCCACGGACGCAACACGGGTGAAAAAATGAAAGCCGGCGCTCGGCACGGCTTCACTGTCTGTTCTGGAACGATGTGAGCTGAAAAGCGCACCGGAGCTCAGCAAATAATTTCACCGCGCTCCGGAGGCAACGTCGACCGCTCAAGCCGGCCGCGCATCAGGCATGAACGTTGATGAGTTCCACCGTGAAGATGAGCGTTGCGTTCGGACCAATCTTGGCACCTGCGCCGCGGGTACCATAGGCGAGCTGAGAAGGAATGAACAATTCCCAAACAGAACCTTCTTTCATGAGCTGCAGAGCTTCTGTCCAGCCCGCAATGACGCCGTTCACCGGAAAAGTCGCAGGCTCGCCGCGGTCATAAGAACTATCAAAAACAGTGCCGTCGATGAGCGTTCCCTTGTAGTGGGTGGTCACGCGATCCGCTGCCTTCGGCGACTTGCCGTTGCCGGCTTTCACTTCGCGGTACTGCAGGCCGGAAGCGAGGGTCACCACACCGTCCTTCATACGGTTGATTTCCAAAAAGGCCTTGCCATCGGCGACGTTTTTGTCACCCACAGCCGCATTCTCTTTAGCCTGCTTTGCTTCCATTTCAGTCTGGAACGCCATCATGACGGCCTGCATTTCGCTGTCGGTCATTTTGGGAGCGGCATCGTTCAGAGCATCGGCCACACCCGTCGCGAGCGCGTCGGCTTCAATCGCAATCCCTTGGTTCGCGAGGTTACGACCAATATCCAAGCCAATGATATAACTCACTTTCTGCAACTGCGACTGAAACATAAGATAAAATCTCCCTAAAGTTTCAGGACCCTTAGCACTCAAAGCGATTTCCCGATAGGCAAACGACTCGAAATTTCCCGCCTCCCTTTTTGCCTAATTATTTCGAAATCTTGATTTTAAGTCCTCAATTGAAAGGACTGGGGCGCCGATGCCTCCATGGGAGTCGGCGCATGATTTACGCTGGGATGACAGGGAACAAACAATTTGCCCTTCGGAGGCAACGGTGGCTCGTTCTGTTGACAACGGCGCTGATGTCGGCGTGCGCAAAAAAAACAATTTCTCTGCCAACTTCAAACTGCACCTTGAACGCAAATCTGAACTCAACGCTCGACGGGCAGGACTCACTTCCCGTTGATTCAGATTCAATTGAAGACATTCGAAATCATTTTTCGGGACCAGAAAATTCGTCCACAACCGCTCCCAGCGGAATGTTGAATATCGTCGGAGGTTCCCCCTCCGGCAACAGCGACGATCAGGAAAGGACAACATCAGCCGTTTTTATCGTCAACAAATCCGGCAACAGCTCCAGCGCACTTCACATCTGTTCGGGCGTGGTGGCCGGAAAGAATGTGATTCTCACGGCGGCCAGCTGCTTCGACAGGCCCGAGGGAACCGTCGAGCAAGTCACCTACGCCACATTCAAAACTGAACTTCAATCGCTCAACAACAACACCGACCTCATTGCAGTGCGAGAAATCATTCTGCATCCTGACCATGTGACCTCTGACCCAGAGCAGACCAACTTTGATATCGCACTTCTTAAGCTCGCTGCGAACGTCCCTGAGACACAACTCGTTGCTTCGTTTCTAACCTCGAACGACACCTTGACACCCAACACCGAGATCACGGCTATCGGCTACGGCCCGACAGGTTCCAACAACAACGACGCTGGCAGCAAAAGACGCACCAACAGCTTCATCAAAGACCTCATCAATGAGACAAATTATCCGGGGACACCGCTTCAAAACCAGATGAGGGTGAGCGACACCACACCCTCAAAGCGCGGAGCCTGTGAAGGCGACTCCGGCGGTCCCGGTTTTTTGAAAAACAAGGCCCAAGTCTTTGGACTTGTGCAAGGCCCCCATGCGAGTGTGCAGGGGCCCAACCCCACGTGTGAATTGGGCGACTTCAATTTCACCTTAATTGCCCCTTACATGACGTGGATCGAGGACAAGCTCGGCTACAAGCTCAATGTGAGCGGCGAACCGCAGAGCGTATCAGTTGCCTCGGGATGGATTTCTTCCTCCTCGGGAAGCAATGCGCACGACACCCCAGACGAAAACAACACCATCTGCCGTTGACTCGAACCCCGACTGAACTAAACTCCTCGCTGTGTCAGCTTTCTGCATGGGCCAGAGCACCCTTTTTAGGAACAACAATGACGACGCTCGCAGGCTCACATTCGGGTTGGAAACCCTTCATCAAGGTGATCACACTGACCGTTGCCGTCTTTTCGCTGCGGGGTGTGCACGCCGATCTTTCTATTCCGCCCTTGAGTGCTCCCGTCATCGATGACGCAAGGCTCTTTTCTGACCAAGACAAGCAGATTCTCAACGAACGCCTCCGCCGATTGCAGAAACGCGGTGGTCCTCAAATGCAGGTTTGGACACTTCAAACCACCGAGGGTGAACCGGTCGAAAGTCTTTCTCTGCGTGCCGTTGAAACATGGAAACTCGGGGCTGCCGAAAAAGACAACGGCCTGCTATTGCTCATTGCCAAACAGGAACGCCGCTATCGGTTGGAGGTGGGCCAAGGCCTCGAGGGCGTCATCCCCGACGTGCTCGCGCACCGCCTGCTGAAGCGGCATCTGCAACCCGCACTCCGTGCCGGCATGCCAGCCCAAGGAGTGGCAGCTGTCATTGGGAACATCGAAGAGCTGACTGTCGGCAGCCGTGACACT
>JBEGJP010000013.1:0-4101 GCA_041184525.1 Pseudomonadota bacterium
CATGGAACTCCATGAAGAAGTGGCCGTCTCTGGGAGGGAGGCAATGGTATCGGGAGCCTGCTTGAGGAGTTCTTTTTCCTGACTGTTGCAGCTTGAGTTGCCACAGGTGAGTGCGAGAACCGCAAGGCAGCTGAGCCAGTGTGGTTTGTTGTGCATATGAATCCTCCGAAGAGCAATTGGCAATGCTGCCGCGTCGTTCCCGATTTCGTCCTCTTTGATTCAGTCGGTTTAAATTTTTGATTGTAGAGCAGCGGTTGGACTCCAATCTTTAAAGTTGAAATGAAGTCCCACACGAGGTCACCATTCGAATGTATCGCTGATTTTTCTCGTGAAATTTTCGGACGGGGGTTGTCAATACAACTCGCTTTCGGAGGTGCGTCGTGGATTGAACCGCGAAAAGCTGTGATTTCTCCTATTTCGCCATCCGTCACAACCTGACGTCTCTCGCATCGAAAAGAGCCCTGCGAGGTGTGGTCACAACACTGCGGGGTGAGTGCTATGGCAGAGAAGAAACAGGAAGCTGAGTCGGGTCCTTCTTTTCTGGTCTGTATGGCCGTGGCGAGTGTCTTTCAGTACATTCGCACGCACCCGCAGAAGGTTGTCTCCCGAGTTTCTTCTTCCATCCACAGAGTCCAGCCTGCGAGGCTTTCCTCGCCTGCCGTCGTGCCGCATGTGGTCCGTGGCCTGCAGAGAGTCATGTCTGGTTCGAAGTCGAGCGAGCAGTCACCCGCCGCTCAAGCTGCTGCACTCGCGGATGCATCCTCAGCCCGTGAGTACAGTTCTGCTCTGGCGGAGGTGAAACAGGCCGGAGGCCTCGTGGGTGTTCAGTGGGCATTGGGGGCTGTGAAGAATCAGAAGAGGGAAGGGGCGTGCACTGCCTTTGCGGTCAGCTCTGCACTCGAAGCCCTCCTTTTTTCGCGCTTTCAGATCCGCGCGAGGGTCGACGAGAAGAGGTTTTGGAAGTCTTATGCAAAAAGCTCGCTTCAGGCGGCGCTCTCGGTGAGCCAGAGAGAAAGTAAGCCGATTTTTGCAGAAGTTCTTGAAGAGTCGGAGTTTCATTCCTTTCCAAAGGGCGCGCAGTTGAAGTTCGAAATCCCTGCCGATGGTGTGGAGGCAATTTCACTTGCAGAGGTGCCTCAGGCACTCCGGAACCATTATCCCGTGGTTCTCGCAACAGTCTTCAAAGACACTCTGCTCGATGGTTTTTCGCAGTGGAGAAGGTTCATTCCCGCCCACCGGGGCTTGAGGCATGTTGCTCACGCTGTGGCCCTGAGTGGCATGCGTTACAACATGTTCAGGCAGGGCGAGTTGCTGCTTCAATTCCGCAATTCATGGGGTGAGAATTGGGGCTCGGGCGGGGATGGCAATCTCGATGCGAGGCATTGCATTATAAACCATTGTGAAATGTATGTGATTAAGAACATCTCGTTGGTGGAAGAACCAGCTTCGGCTGTCACAAAGGAAGAGAACGTCGAATGATGAGCTTCGGCTTGAACTCGAGCGCGCCCGAGAAATGGCGCTTTCAAAGTGCGGGATGCAACACGAATTGCGATTGATTTCAGCGGCCCGACGAATGCATTTTTCAAACATCCGCGTCGTAACTTTTAACTGGCAGGCCTAGCCCGACCTGCCAGCTTTTTCGTGCGAATTTATTTCTTCGCAACCAGTTTCAGTGTCAGTTCAAACTCGTCGCTGATGATTTTGTCGGCAGTGAGTTCTTTGAAGAAGTTGCCGGAACCATACTTGAGGCCCCACTTGGTGCGGTCGATCTTGATGGTGGCTTCGCCCGAGGCAGTGCCCTTCTCCATGCTGATCTTGGCAGGAAAGCTCACAGGGTTGGTTTTACCAATCATGGTGAACTCGCCGTTGATGGTCAGCTCATTTTTCGCCTTGCCGGGTTTGACGGAAGTGATTTTGAAAGAAGAGGTGGGATGCTTTGCCACGTCGAAGAAGTCGGGACTGGAAAGGTGGCCGACGAGCTTCTTCTGATAGTCGGGGCTGTCTTTGAGATCTTCGTTTGTGATGGTGGCCATATCGGCAACAAACTGACCGCCCGTCAGCACGCCTTTGGCATCGAACGTCACCGTACCTTCTTTAATCGCGAGTCCGCCGTGGTGGGAGCTTCCCATTTTCTTAGAGCCCTTCCAGCCAATCGAACTGCCTGCCGTGTCGATTTTGAGAGTTTCAGCAGCGAGCGCAGCGGTTGCGAAGAAACCGGAAAGAAGCGCGAGAGAAACGTGTTTCAACATGCATCACCTCCAAAACATGTGGACTTGAGAACAGAGACTTCAATTATCCACAGTTGCTGCGGCCAAGCAAGTCATGTTCTGCTCGCGGCAGATGCACGAGTGAACTTGTGCCATCGGTTTCTTGACTCTGTTGCATCCCGTTGGCATCGGGCGACCACTGAGGAAATTCTTTTCAATCGGAAAAACACCTCATCAATCGCACAGCTTTCCCTATGAGAACTTGCCCAACACCGATGGCGAAACATATTCCCTACATCGTCCCTAGGCTCTCCTGATTCAAAGTTCCGAAGTTGTGTTTCTTTACTTCATCACAGGAGTTTTTTTATGAAGTATTATTTCAGAACATTGTCTTTGCTCACAGCAGCATTTTTTGCCAGCAAATCGGCTCAGGCCGCCGATGTCAATTTCAACTTCAGGGTGAACAGTTCAGGCGCCGATCTGTATGCCTGCGACGCAGGGATTTATGAGCCGCCACTCGCAGGGCTGATGGCTCGGGGTGGGGCACAAAGCAACGTCCAAGCGAGTGTGAGTAATTATGAACCGGTGTCGTGGTCGGACAGATCGGTTCAGGCGAACATTTTGCCATGGCCCGTCCCACACTTTCACACGGTGGCCTATCCTCTGGGTGACGAATATACATACGGCACCTCACTCATCCAGCGTTTGAACACAAAGATTTCGAATGAAGAGTCGAGCACGAACAATACGAAGCTGACTTTCAATTTGGCATCTGATTATTACGGTGCCCGTTACTTTGTGGATTTCTGTCTCCGCGGCTCTCAGCTGCCCTATCTTGACGGGACACACAATTATCTGATTTCCGACGGCATTACGGCAACAGATATTCCAAGTTCAACCTATCTTGCTAATGCAGGACTGAGCGTGATGGCTCAAATTGTTTGTGAAGAACGCTCAAGTTCGACTGCGGAAGACTGGACGACCACAAATCTCCGTGACAGTTTTGGCAGCCATCTTCATGGCCTTTACGGCATCGGGAGCGGCATTTACAACGAAGAAACCACTTCTCAGGCATTCAGTGGTTCGGTCAAGCGACCCTTTGGTTTGCTGCACACGTTCTCCCTCAGCAAACCAGCTAAATACTGTGTGGTCAGATATATATTTGAAGAAAATTCGACAGCAAAACGCGCTTGGGACTTGAACAGTGCCGACTTTGCCGTCGATCTGCACATCAACGACGTTCTCTACCAGCCTGCTCTTTAATCGGATTCTGCCAACTGTATTTTTCATGAGGGAGATAGAGCGCATATGAAGTTCCAGAAACTGGGTCATTTGACTCTGACAAGTCTTGTGGTTCTTTCGCAGACAGCACATGCTGAGGTGATGCGCTCTATTCCTGATCTGATTCACCTCCACATCTCGCCCCAACAGAAGTGGTCGGGCAGTGTGGGGACACAGCCTCCCGCGGCAACCATCGGTCGGTTCACAAACAACGATTTCGGACGCTGGCTCACACTGGCAACAGGACCGGATTTTGTGAACCTCGAAGGCGGGCACTCTGCCGCCTTCTTTGGTCGTTTGATTCCTGACAAGTGCGTTGTCACGGATGCACCCATTCCCATGAATTTTCGCTCATGGGATGCCAAAAGCGACTTTTATCAGCAACAAACAAATCAATTGAATGAGTGTGTCCATTTTCGAATCAAAGATGTTGGAGGCATTGCTCCAGCACCTGAGCAACAGGGCTGCACTGTAACGCAGCTGAATGAATATGAAGCCCTTGCACAGGGTGGCTTGTGTTACTTCAAAATAAATCCAAACTCCTCGTTCACGGTGCAATATGAATTGGATCCCGATTGCACAGAGGAGAAGAATTTTCAAAGGCTCGGCTTGG
>JBEGJP010000014.1:0-11109 GCA_041184525.1 Pseudomonadota bacterium
TGGGACGTAAAGAGCAGGTGTCGCCGTTTGTGCCGGAGACATCCTTCTACGACGCCGTACCGCTGATCCACAAACTCGCTTATTGTGAGATCAAGTGTTACCGCTACCGGCATATCGGCCCAGAAAAAGTTTACACACTTGAATCAGATGAGCAAGGTAAGTTTATGCTTGCGCCTTCACTCAATCATCCGACTTCAGATTCTCCTGCTGTCGTCCCTTCTTCCGGGAAAGCGGTGTGAATGTCACTTCCTCGCGGCGGCGTGCGGGGATCTCTTCAATCTGATCCGTTTCCAGCATGTTGGAAAATTTTCGCGATTGATGCATGTGCTGCCGCACTGTGACATCGTCTTCCCTGAGAACTGAATGTTCTTGAAAGACACCATTGATGTAGGCGGTTTCAGTTAACAGATTTGTATCCGTGATGGATTCGTATTCATTTTCATCTGTGTCTCTCGGATTGAGACTGTTGAGATCGCTCCCTGACTCGGTTCCTCGTCCGACTCCCCCGTCAATCCCGAGTTGACGTGCGTTGGTCCGAGTGTCCATGCGCTGTTCCAGTTGTATTCCCAAGTCAACAGGAACTTCGTCCATGGGAAGGACGTGTCTGTGGGGGTCGAGAGTGCGTTCGACCCGCTTTGTTTTCTTTCCGCTCGGCTGCGGTTTTCTTTTTGCAGACCTGCCCATGATGTTTCCCTCCACAGGTTCCTGCTGCAGACACACCGCTGAACCTGACCAGCGCTGTTTGCACCTGATTCTATTTTTCAGAAGCAAAGGAAGGTACTGATTGTTTCATGCAGTCTCGGCAGCATTGCTGCGTCATTGTTTTGGACTATTACCGACGCAGGGCAACTGGGCTTGAGGACAGACTTTTCTTTGCTGTTTGTGAGAGTTCGGTTTATTCTTCATGCAAATAAACGAGGGCTCGGATGTCAGGTACACTTCTGCAAAAATATGGCGGCGTTGATACGGTGCGGCAGATTGTCGGCAATTTTTATTCCGATGTTTTGGAGAGCCCAAACCTGCGTCGGTTCTTTGCGCACACCGACATGAGTCGGCTGATGGAACACCAGACCAATCTTTTCTGTCACCTTATGGGTGGCCCGAATCTTTATGCGGGACGAAACATGGCGGAGGCGCACAAGCATCTTGGCATCACGCGCGCCGATTTCAATGAAGTAGCGACCATTCTCAAAGAAAACCTCGTGGATGCAGGTGTGGAACAGGCCGATGTGGCTGCCATTCTGGGGATTGTAGCGAGTTATGCTGATCAAATTGTGACGCAGTGATCTTTATCCCCGTCAGAAGAGGTTGAAATTGAATGAAGGGCCTCATTGAGCAAATCAGTTTCGCTATTCTTTTGATCGATGAATCTGTTTTTACAGTCGACTATATGAATGCCGCCGCAACTCAGTGGATGGGTGATGTGCGCGGAGAATCTCTCTTTAGACTTTTTCCCTGTGTGAGCCCCGAATTATTGAAGAACAGAACAGCACGCGGCAAGCCTTACACTCAAGAGTGCTCGATCAAGGAACTCGATTCCGTGCGCACCCGCTACTTGTCGATTTCGGTGAGAAAGTACAAAAGCGATGAATTCCCGAATCATCTGATTGTCGAGTGCTCAGATATTTCGAAAGTCCGTGAGCAGGAAACGATTCTCGAAAATTATGCCAATCTCATTCAGAAACAAATCCAGCAAATTGAGATTGCAAACAAGAAAAATGAGGAACTCCTGCTCAATATTTTGCCACAGGTTGTGATGGATGAGTTGCGGGAACGCGGCACAACAACCCCGCAAACCTTTCAGAACGTCACTATTATGTTTGTTGATTTTGTCGATTTCACGCAAATGGAAGTGAGTCGTGAGCCTGCGCTGTTGTTTTCAGAGTTGAATGATATTTATACCCATTTTGACGACATTGCTGCGAGACACTCTTGTGAGCGAATCAAAACAATTGGTGATTCTTACCTTGCCGTTTGCGGATTGCCGGCATCGAATCCTCAACATGCAGAGAATATTGCCCGAGTTGCGATGGAAATCCTCAAGTACCTTGATGTCAGAAATTCTCAGCATCACATCAAGTGGCAGTGTCGGATTGGAATACACACAGGGTCGGTTATCGGCGGTGTGGTGGGCATCAAAAAATATATCTATGACGTTTTTGGCGATGCCATCAACACAGCAAGCAGAATGCAAGCACATTCTGAACCCATGAAGATCAACATATCCGCTGCGACACAACAATTGATCAGCAAGAGCGAATTCCGATTGACGCCGCGAGGTAAACAGGAAGTCAAGGGCAAAGGCGAGATGGAAATGTATTTCCTCGAGCACTCATTGAGTCTTTGAATTTGAAGCCATTGAGCGGCCCAGCCATTCATTCCAAGACGACCACCGTAGCACCGTCTCCGCCCTCGCCCGATGAGCCGGGTCGGTAGCGGAGTGTGTAGCTGCAGTTGTGCAGGAATTCTCGTAATGCTGTTTTGATTCTTCCGGTGCCGTGGCCGTGCACAATCACAATGGTGTGTTGGTCGGTGCGCCATGCTTTGTCGATGAAACGCTCAATGTGTTCGAGTGCTGTGTCGACCAGATGACCGCGGACATCGATAGTGTTGTCGCGCGTGGGCATCACGGGTTCGATGCTCATGTCCATGGGGTTTTTCTCACGCGCGGCCTGCGACCGGCTGGAAGTCACCGGTTTGCGTTGTTGTTGCTGCGCAGGCTTCTGTGCCGCTTCCTCAATTGTCAGCAACTCGGAGTGATGGATTTTCGTTTTCAGGACTCCGAATCGGCACTCCACCATCCCCTTGCTGTCGGCTGATCTCAGGACTTCGCCCACCTGATCAAACTTGTTGCTTTTGCATTTTTTTCCGGTCGTCCAGAAGCTTGCCGGCCGTCCGGTTGCTAGCCCTTTTCGCTCCCGTGCGTGCTCAACAATATCTTCAGCCATTTGTGTCGTTGAATTCAGGTCACCAGCGAGCTTGGTCCTGCGTTTTGAAAATTCGCCTGCATCACGGTCAAAAACTTTTCGCATGGTATCGAGGCTTTCGCGGGCCTCATCGAGGAGATCGCGGGGTGTGAGGCGCGCGGGTCGGCGCGCCTGTTGAAAGGCCATGTCGTCTTCGCGCTCTTCCCAGTCATTCCTTTTCGCAGGCAGATTCATCTTGAAATTTGCGAGCTGCGAGAAATCATTCAAGCTGCGGCTCTTCTTTCGTTCTTCCTCTGCAATCGACCGGATGTCCTCTTTGGAGAGGGGTTTGTTTGTGGCGGGCTCGCGCGGCCCGCTCTCATCCCGCACGGGTTCTTCTTTGTTTTTTTGTTCTTGAAGAAGTTGCTGTTGTGCACGTTCAAACTGGCGTGCGCGTGTTTCAAGCCGGTTTTCGAAAGCATTGAAACGTTTTTGCAGCTTCGCCGAGAATTCTTCAACAAGAGATTCTTGGGTTCCGGAGAGTGCCTTGCGCTGCGCGGCAAGCGCAGTCACCTCATGCTCGAGTGTGTCGTTGAGCTTTCGGTTTTTCTCGACCTCGGTTCTCAGTTCGTGGCGTGTGCGTTGCAGCTCGGCGAGCATGTTTTCGAGCTCGACTTCACGCTCTCCTCGGTAACGGACAGCTTTTTGGAGAAGCTCTTCAGGGTACTGGAGGCGGCGCGCGAGCTCGACGGCGAAACTCTGTCCGGGGACTCCATTGAGAAGATGAAATGTGGGTTTCAGTCGCTCGGGTTCAAACTCCATGCTGGCATTGGCAAAAATCAGCGGTTGCTTATCGGCGAGTGTTTTCAGGGAAGAAAAATGCGTGGTGATGACAGAGGTGGTCCCGCGTTCAGCCAGCGTTTCCAGTGTGGCTTGTGCCATTGCCGAACCGATGCTCGGATCGGTCCCGACAAAACCCTCGTCGAGCAAAACGAGCACACGCTCTCCGGCGAGTTCGCAAATGCGTTTCACATGCATGAGGTGACCGGAAAAAGTGGAGAGATCCTCTTTGCGATCCTGTCTGTCGCCCATTTCTACATAAATAGAGTCGAAGGAAAAAAAGCAGGCCGCACGTGCGGGGACGAACAAACCGGCCATGGCCATGGCGCTCAGCATGCCGACCGTTTTCATGGCGACCGTTTTGCCGCCCGCATTGGGTCCTGAGAGCACCCAGACGCGCGGACACTTTCTTCCTTTCTCTGCGGGAGTGAGGAGGAGATTGTTTGGGATGCAATCTTTCTCTTCAAGCACGAAGAGAGGATGGCGAGCATCGAGAATCTCAAAACGCGGGCCTTCTGCTTCACTGTGGAAGGAGGGAAGGACAGCTTGAAGGCGCGCCGCAAGACGCGCACGAGCGGAAACTTCGTCGAAGGTCTCCAGAATATCGAGCGCTGACAAAAGTTCATCGCGCAAATTGTAAGCTTCGTCTGAAAATGCTCGCAGGACTCGGTTTTCGGCGAGCATCACGTCGGCTTCCGCCGCGCTGAGTTGAGATTGGAGATCGCTCAGGCCGGAAGGTTCAATAAAAAGGGTGTTGCCCGTGGAACTCACTCCGCGTGGCACACCCGGCACGTCGGATTTGCGATCCACGCGCACGGGAAGAACATAACGTCCATCTCGGATCATCCAGACGCCATCCTGAAGAGCGTCGCGGACGGTGGGGATTTTGAGTGTGCTTTCGAGTGCGTGGGTCATCCGGCGGGTCAGGGAGTCGTATCTTCCTCGTGCCTCTTTCAGCTCGGAGGAGGCTGTGTCGAGCAAGCGGCCGTTTTCGTCGGCGGCCAGAGCCAAGCGGCGTGCCAGAGAGGCCTGCGGTTTGAGAACGGCGAGCAAAGTGGTGAGTTCTATACCGAGCGGCGCGGAATCACCCTTGCGTGCATCATTGCGCGCCTTGTTGCCCAAACGTTCGATTTGCGAGCAGAAGACGCCGAGGTGGAAGAGCCCGAGGCCGTTGAGCAGGCCGCCGTGCTGGAGGGCGTCTGAAAAATAAGTTGCATCAAAAGGCAGCAGGGCGATGCTTTCACCTGCTGTGTGCAAGCGCAACAGATTGCGGGTGGTCGCCAAAAACCAGTTTTTTTGTTCTTCAGTGATCCAAGGGTGCAGCGCTCGGAGGCGAACGCGTGTGTGTTCGAGGGCGGCAAATTGAGCGAGGGCTTCGGTGAGGCGGCTCCATTCCAGCCTGTCGAGTGCATCGGCAAGGAGAGCTTCACGCCCCCAGTTTCTTGCTTCGGTTTCGTGACTCTGATGCCCCTGCCACCCTGTGCTGCCCATGATTTGCCCCCGCGAGACACCTTTGTCCGCTCGAAAAACGCGACAAAAGGCATGGGATTGTTTACCATACTCCCAATTCCATTCATGCCAGAGATAAAGGAAAGCCCCTCAATGGCAAGAGACTGGCGCAAGTATCTCGATGAAACCGACTCTCGGCGTCGCGATCGTCTTGTCAAAATTGAAAAAATCAAAAAGCAGAAACGCTCTGTGCGCGGCCGCACCGTAGACGATTGGCTGGTGGATGCCGAACTCAAAGAGGGCGAGCAATCGGAAGGTGAATTTTCAGAAAAGCTTGCCGCTTTGGTGAAGGGTGGTCAACGCCGCGGGCGGGTGATTGAAGTGCATAAGAGAAATATTTTTGTGGCCGAGGAAAACGAACAGGGTCAGCCGGAAACTGAATTGTTGTGGCTGTGTTCGGTGGCCAAAAGGCATTTCCAGCGCGCGCACAAGGAACGGAATTTTGTGGTCGTGGGCGATCGGGTGCTGTTCGAGCCTGACGCAGAAGTGGACTTCGATGCCGATGGTCAGCCCAAAGAAACCGATCTCCCGCGCGGTGTGATTCAGCATGCTTTCAGCCGGCACAGCCGCATCGCACGCCGCGATCCGCTGCATCCGGAATGGGAACACGTCATGCTCGCCAACATCGATCTGCTGGTGGTTGTTGCATCAGTGTTTCATCCGGAAGTGCGCTGGGGCTTGATCGATCGTTTCCTCGTTCAAGCCGAACTCGAGGGTCTGCCGGCTGCGATTGTGCTCAACAAGGTGGACCTTCTGGAAAATCCGAAGCTGGCGACACCTGAATTCCTAGAACGTTACCGGCGACGTGTGGCGATTTATCGCGAGATTGGCTACGAAGTTTTCGAAATATGTGCTTTGAAGCCCAAAAAGACACAAGCTGATGTGAAGCGGCTGCGCGAATTGTTCAAAGGAAAATTGATTGGCTTTGCCGGCCACTCGGGTGTCGGAAAAAGCAGTCTGTTGAATTTGATGAAGCCCGAATTCGAGCAGATTGTCGACGACAATCCTGAAATTTTTTATAAAGGCCGTCACACGACCACCTACAACTCTCTGCTGCAGTTGGGCATTGGCGCCTACGCGATCGATACCCCCGGAGTGCGTTCATTCTCTGTGGACGGTTTCGACAGCATCACGCTCTCGGCGTGTTTCCCTGAATTTCGTGGATACAAGTGTCACTACCGAGAGTGCACACACGACCATGAGCCTCAGTGCGGCATCAAGGCCGCATTGGAAGAAGGGCGAATTTCACGCGAACGGTACCGAAGTTTTATGGGACTCCTCAAAGGCATTTCTTTCCGTGAAGGCGAGGGTGATGCATCGGAGGCTGAGGTCATTGCCGACCTCAAGGCACGCAGTCAGATCCGCGATGAAAAATTGAAAGAAGATGCTGCGAACGGAACGGAGGATGACAATCAATGACTCTGACTCCAGACGATTGGCTTTCTTTGCAAAGCACGGGGCCCTCTGGGGGAGCGCTCGACAATCTCCTGCAGGCCACTCTGCTGCCGCTCGACGGAAATTCGGGTGATGTGCTTGTCGGAGGCGGGTGGGCCGGCTTGATGTTGGCTTTGCGCGTGTCCAAATCTCCGTCCGAAAGACCGCTCTTTTTGCTGGAATCACGTCCCACGCTGGGAGGACGCCTTTTTCAGTCGCCCCCGTCATCACCGGGGTTGAAGCGGACAGATGTGCTGCGCAGTCAGTTTTCCACTGATGCGCTCTCGCATTGCAGCGGACCGGGGTTTGAGCTCTTCGATCCTCTGGCTCTTGAAGTTTATGAACGGCATTTGAGGACACTGTTGAGCGAATCCGAGCAGGAGTTCGTGGATGGGTTTGTGGCTGAACGCACTCCGGAGTTCGCTGCCGGTTGTGTCCGCCGGACTTACTTGGTGCGCAAAGAGTTCACGCCCTTATCGGAAGCTCTGTCGGGTTCTTCGGAAATGCTGACACGCAAAGAGGCGGATGCTCTGCTTCAACTTTCTCAGCTTGAAAACATCAGTCCGGAAAACGACGGACCGCTGGAATCGAGTGCGTTTTGGCAAGGATTAGCGAAGGTGCAGCGGGAGGCCCTGACGCCGTTGCTCGAAACCATTTTAGGTTGGACTCTCGATCGCACACCTGTATCCGTGGTGCGCAGTGCTGTGCATGCCTTCGTGAAAGGACATGAGTCTGAACTCGGACGGTGGTTCCTACGTGCCGCGCGGTTGGAATTGGCATTGGAAGTGGTCTTGCTCTCGCGCGGTGTGCGGGTCATGACTCAAGCTGAATTGGTGCGTGCTGTGCCTCCCGAGAAAAAGGCAGAGTTCACGAACCTTCAAGTGGCAGACATGTTTGCGCGTGCACCGCAGCAAATCAAAGCAAGGAATCTCGCCTTGGCAATTCCGCTCATGCGCACTCTTTCTTTGCTGCCGCGTGAACAACTCCATGCCCAGCAATCGCGCGTGGTGGCCCGCCACAGGCCGCGATCATTGGTTTGGGTCGAGTATGGCCAGTGGAAGCAAGCGTTGAACAATGAAAGCTTTAAATCGTGGCTGTTGCCGGGTGTTCGTTTCGTGTGCCCTGTGGAGCGTGTGCAGGGGGCCCTGTTGAGTCACGGACAGCTCGGATTTTATACCTTCATCGACTTCGAGGACTCGCTGCATGCACAGTCGGTGCGTGAGGCATTGAACCGATGTCGCAAGGCGGCACTGCGATTTTTCTCGGAGCCGCATATGAAGGCGGCGCAGCAGGCGCGTCCTTCAGCGCCGGGTGTGACTCTCATGCGCGAACGGATCAGTTTGATGCCCGTGGGTTGCAATCTGCCGCGCAACGAACCTGTGCCGAATGCCACTGAGGTGCGAATGACCCCTGCGCATTGGTATACGCTGGGCGATCATTTCACTTTTGCACCGGAACCGTGGCGGAATGTGATCGATTCGACTCATGAAGTGCTGCATCATATGAATCGGTGAAGAGGAGAGAGAACTATGAATCTGAAACGTTATTTTCTTTCTGTGCTGATTGGATATCTGGCGTCGTGCTGGCCTTCTTTTGGCTTAGCCTCTGTGGTCGATACTTTTGACTGTGATTTTTCGTGGACTTCTGAATTGCCGGAAGAATCTTTTTCTTTCAGCAATCAGACGAGCGTTGTTCGCACTCTCGCAGAATACCCTCACATCCGCGGCCATAACCCCCGTGTGATGGAGTCAAAGGTCTCGTTCAAGAGCCTTGAGAAAAGTCACGATGTTCAATTCTCTGCGACACTGATGTTCCGGTATGCAACAGATGTGGGTGCCGTAGGGAGAGCCATGGATGCTGCCCTCTGGACCTGCGGTGATTTTGAAATACTGACCCCAAACAAACGAATTCAGAAGTCATGTTCTGACGCCGACGTGAAAACCAATCCATTCGACAGGAAAAATGTGCGTTGGATTCCCACAGGTTTTAAATCGGAGCAGGTGGAGTTTCCACGTGATTTTGAAGAAAATATTGAATTTCCCGCTGCGGATGTGGGCCTGATGGCCGCAGGGGTGTTGAGATTGACGTGCAAGCACAAAGACACCATGTACAACTGATTCGTCGGCGAAAGATGTGTCCAATGACGCAGGTGTTGGTCAATCTTTGATGCTCACCAGAATGTATTCTGTGCCTGTATTTCCTGCGGCGTCTTTCACTGTCAATTTCACGTTATAATTTCCGGGGATCGTATACGATTTGTCAAAATGCATTGACTTGCCGGAAGTACCGTCGCCAAAATCCCATTCCCATGAAACAATTTCAGCCTGCGCCGCTGTTTTCGACTGAGCAGCGTTGAAATTGATCCAGACGGGTGCCTGAGTTTCTTTGGTGCTGACTTCAATCACAGCATCGATGTTTTTGATTTTTATTGAATACAGACGAGATTCTATTCCCCCGCTGCTGTTCTGTATTCCCAAGGTCAAGTTCACATCCCCTTCCCGTGCATCTGTGGATGATATCTTGAGCAAGCACTGTGGGAACGTACCTTGGAATGAGATGTTTGAAATTGGGAGAATGTTTGGAGCATCGACTTTTGTAAGAAATGCATCTGCGCAGGTGCTTGAATTCGAATTTCCATCGGCCGCGGTTGGGAGGAGTATAGATTGCCCCAGCATGAGTGTCACTTCGCTTTGTGATTTTGTGTCGATGATGTTTTGAGAAGAGGATGGTTTTATCACGGAAATTGTGAATGAGCGTGCATGAGTGGCTAGGCCATCGGATGCTATGAGAGTGAGGTCGCTGTCACCTGTCGCATTTTTAGCGGGTGTCATAACGGCCAGACAATTTGGCCAAGTTCCTCTCCATTCGATGGAATTTAGCTGTGAAATTAGAGATGTGTTGCTGGAAGTGAACTGCAAATTGGAAGAACTGCAGCTCAACGTGTTGTCAACGTCATTCAATGTAAAAGGAATGAAAAGCGAAGTGTTCATGTTGAGAGTCTGAAATTGGCTGATTTCAGAAAGAAGAGGTGCGTCATTGACAGCCTTCACTTCTATTAAAAAGACCCTCGATTCTGTGCTGGTTCCATCAGAAATTGTGAATCTGACACTGGCCTGTCCGGAGGCGTTCGGTGCAGGGAGGATTTCTGCGACACAGTTGTCTTGAGAGTTTGTTACTGGGTTTGCTTTGAATGTAATCTTCTGAATGAGTGTGTTTTGTGTTGTTGCCGTCACTGATGAGCAAGTGAGAGAACTGTCGGCGTCGGTCAATTGAAAAGGAACAGTGAGAGGCATATCTTCGTTGATGGACTGATCCATGATGCTGCTGAGTGTGGGTGGATTGTTGTAGTTTGTGATGGTGCCCGTCACAGTACTTGTTGCACCAATGGAATATCCTGTTCCGGTGTTCAGTGTGAGGATCACGGTTTCATCCGGTTCAAACGAAGTGTCGGCAGTCGGATCGATGGTCACAGTGACGGATGTTGCATTGGCAGGGATTATAGCCGCTTGAGAGCTTCCAGCTGCAAGTCCCGTGTAGTCGATTCCATTGCTGGCTGTGCCACTGACCGAGAAGTTGACTGTGGTTGGCGTCGTAAGAGCTTCCGTGCGGGTGAAGCTGTAGACAAGGTTGGCGGCACCGTTTTCGCTCACACTGCTGGGTGCAAGTGAGAGTGTCACTGAAGGGACATCATCATTCGTGATGGTGCCCGTGACAGCAGCGAGTGTGCCGATGCTATAGCCTGTTCCGTTGCTCAGCGTGAGGCTCACGGATTCGTCCGCTTCAACCACAGTGTCTGCCGTCGGTTCGATGGTCACAGTGACGAATGTTGCGTTGGCAGGAATCGTTACTGATTGAATGTTTCCGAATGCAAGTCCTGTGTAGTCGCTGCCGTTGCCGGCTGTGCCACTGACCGAGAAGCTGACTGTGATTGGGGTTGTCAGCGCCTCAGTGCGGGTGAAAGTGTAAACGAGTCCGGCTGTGCCGTCTTCATTCACCGATGTTGGAGAAAGGGCGAGAGTGACGGAAGGAACATCATCATTAGCAATGGTGCCCGTCACAGCAGCAGTTGTGCCAACGCTATAGCCAGTTCCAGAGCTCAGTGTGAGACTCACAGTTTCGTCCGCTTCAACCGCACTGTCCGCGGTCGGATCGATGGTCAAAGTGGCCGATGTGCTATTGGCTGCGATGGTAATGGACTGTGCACTCGCGGTCGAAGCGAGTCCGGCGTAATCGGTTCCGTTCGTTGCCGTTCCACTGACCGTGTAATTCACGGTCAACGCTGAGGCACTCACCGCCGAGCGGGTGAAAGTGTAAACGAGTCCGGCTGTGCCGTCTTCACTCACCGAGGCTGGAGAAAGGGCGAGTGTCACAGACGGAGCTGGTGTGGGGGCTACATCATCATTAGCGATGGTGCCCGTCA
>JBEGJP010000015.1:0-6105 GCA_041184525.1 Pseudomonadota bacterium
CAAGTGAAGTTGATTGTGGCCTGCGATCTTGTTTTTGTTGCCATCGATGACCATGGCAGACCTGAAGCACACGGTTATTTGGATGAAGGCTCGAGACCATGAAATTATATGTCATCCGTCACGGCCAGACGGACTATAATGCTGAACGAAGATTTCAGGGTCAGGCCAACATTCCGCTCAACGATGTCGGGAGGGATCAGGCCCGACGTGCTGGACTTGTGCTCGGACAATTGCTTCAATCGAGCAACAAAAACAAAACTTCCGACAGCGGTGTTCAAACTCAAGGCAACCGCAATGAAACGTTTCAATTCAATCTGATTTCGAGTGATCTTGAGAGAACCCGAGAAACGACTTCGATCGTTTGCCAACAGCTCGAAACTCATATTTCAGGTTCGACGGTATCGATCGCTTATGATTCACGCTTGCGCGAATTCCACTGTGGACTGTTCGAAAATCACACATATGAAGAGTTTGTTGTCAAAAATGAAGAAATAGCCACGGGCTATTTAAAGAGTTTTGATCAAGACACCTACGCGACACGTTATCCCGGTCCCGGTGGAGAATCGCGTTTGGATGTCATGGAACGGGTTGGATACGCTCTCAAGGATTCTCATGAAAAACATTTCGGACATGATTTGATTTGGGTCGTTCATGGTGGAGTGATTGATGTGTTGATGGAACTCATGCACATCCAGACTCAAAAACCCAACGTCCACAGGATTGCCGCAGGAAATGGAGATGTGCTGGTCTTCTCAAGGACAGAGAAAAAAGAAACGATTTCAGATGTGAGTGTTCGCTTGGGTCACTCACACGTGTGGCAGCTGGACCGCCACTATCCCATCGGCAATGCCATTGCTGCGCGCGTCGTGCGCTGAATTCAAGATTTTTTGATAAGCTGACCGCAGGCAGCAGAGATATCTCTACCCTTGGAAAGACGAACGGTGACCACCAAGCCTCGGCTTTTAAGAATCTCTTTGAATCGCCAAACCCTGCTGAGATCAGGCCGCCGGAAGGCAGCACCCTCATGTTCGTTGAGGGGAATTAAATTGACCTTGACTTTGAGACCTTCCAAAAGCTGTCCCAGCGCCTCTGCATGCTCGTCTGAATCATTCACATTTTTCAGCAGTGTGTATTGAATCATGAAAGGACGGCCATAGCTTTGAGCGCGGCTCTTCAACAGAGCAATCACGTCGTGAAGTGGAAAACGCGCATTGACTGGCATGACCTTGGTGCGCTCGGCATCGAAGGGAGAATGCAAACTGAGAGCAAGACAAATTTTGGACTGATCGAGTAGGACTTCAAGTTGAGGGAGCAGCCCCACCGTGCTGACGGTGATTTTATTATGGCTCAGATGAAGCCCTTGCTCGTCTGTGAAAATTTCAATCGCCGGTAAAAGAGAATCAAGATTGTCGAGCGGCTCTCCCATTCCCATGAAGACCAAATTGGAAACACGGTCAAAATCGGACACCACACCACTCTGGCCACGCCGCCAGATTTCGGCCGCGACCACCTGCCCGACGATTTCGGCCGCGGTCAAACTGCGGAGCAGTCCCATGCGGCCCGTCTGGCAAAAACGGCACCCCTGCGCACAACCCACTTGCGTCGAGAGGCACTGTGTCAGGCGCCCCCGCTCGGGAATGAGAACGGATTCGATTTCCCTACCGTCTTCCAAGGTCATGACCAGTTTGCAAGAGCCATCCATGGTGCTGAGTTCGTGGCGAGACACCCGCACCGGAAGTGAAAAAGAATAGGATTTTTGAAGGTATTCAAGACTGGCCTGATGGGTTTCGGTTGGAAACTGAGGCGGCCAAATGGAGGGTCGCCCCCGCGAGTAGAGCCCCTCATAGATGCGTTTGGCCCGACTTGATGAACTCTTGCTGCCAAAGTTTTGTGAAATCAAAGATTCCAAGTGTTTTCGGGTCAATTCCAAAATATGGCCCTGCATGAAACCTCCGTAAATCTCAGGCCTTCTATTGAGCCATGTGTCCTTTGGTCAAGCGAAAATTTAAGCAACAGCGGTGTCCAAGCTCCGACACCCTGCTTGGCGTTGGGGTTGCTGAGCGGTACATTCGCCCAAAAGCTGAAAAAGGAGCTTCAGTGATGTGGCCAATCGGGACGAGTCGTCATGGAAAATCTAGTGCCACTTTGGATTCAGGGTCCACGTCGACCGGCGAGCTGAACCGTGAGCTCGTCATTCGTGCCGGCCTGAACTTTGAGCGTGTGCGAGCCCATCAAGAGCGGATTCTCAACGCATTGAACTCGGGTCGTGAAACCACTCTGCCCATCGTAGGCGCCTGCACGACCAGTAATGGTGGCGTGATCCCTTGGAAAACTTTGGTCCGCTTTGCAGAAGGTGAACGCCTCACTGCTGCACAGCGCCGCGCAAGGCGGGCTGCATTCCACTATTGGTGCCGTCAGCACCTCGGCACTTTCATTCCGGCTGCCGGCGCAGCATCGCGTTTTATGTCATCACTTCAACGTTTCATTCAAGACGTCAACCAACAGGTTCCTGAGTTGAACGAATGCTGCCGGCGATGGCTTTCGGAGAGCATTACGACTGAACAGAGCTCCAACCGCTCCCGGCGTCTCGATTCTCTCGCCACTCTTGCTGCGATTCCTTTGCCCGCAGACATTAAAGTGATTCCGCAATTGTTGGGAGACTGGTCGAAAACCCAAGTCTTCAATGAGTTCTCGAAACTGGCGAATGCATTTGAAGCTTTCTTCACCGATGGCAAAGAAATCGAGAGCTCGGGCGCCACTTTGGGACGAAAGTGGACTCATCCTGAAAACCAAGATCTCGCTCCCGAAAGTAACTATTGGCGACTCCATTGGGATATTGAGACTGGCACCCACCCGACCACGCACGGAGTTGTTCGAGGCAACAAGAATGAAATTCACTGGCTGGATGCTCTGCAAAGTCAGCCTCCTGTGGATACGAGACATCAGAACAAGAGGTTGCGCAGGGACTTGAGTGAAAAAGAGCGACTGGCTCTGCGTTGCTATGCCGCAGCGTTCATCCTGAGCGAGAAATTCTCGGGCCATCCCAAAGCTCTCGTACCGACAACCGCGGAAGGTGATTCGTTCCTTTTTTTAAAACTCGTGGAGCAAATTGCTCTTTTGCCGAGTGCAGTCAGTATTTACGTGGCTCCTTATCAACAGACTCCCGAATTCAAGACGGAAATTGAATGGTGCAGGCAAAAATTGATCCGTCAGGCGCAGAATGTGTTTGATTTAGGTGGAACCCAATTTGCGCCGGACTGGCTCAAACCCACGTCCCAGCGGACAGGACCGGATACGAACGTTCTTGAACAAGGGTTAGAACTCTGCACTCTCCGCTTTGACGAACGAGGAACGGCTCTAGTGGGCGAGGACGGATCCTACAGCGCCGTCGCGGCTGGTCATGGTGAGCTGTTGAATCTGTTTTCGGATATTTCGGCCCAATGGCCCAACCTTGAATGCCTGCACATCCGGAACATCGACAACGTGATTGGCACGCAACAAGAACGGCAGCAGGAATTGAGCGCCGTCGCCGAAACCTTCCGGCTGTTGAGAGACACATTGGAATTTCTTCGCTCTGAAGTAGAAGATTTTCTGCCTCATTGCCGGAGCATGAACAACGACAGACTTAAAAATGCAAATGCGCTGACCGCGCTTAAGTTTCTCGGTCAGCTGATTCCGAGTTCTGCCCAAGCGCAGGTTTTCACAGGTTCTTTGTCTGGTATCGATCAGGGCCAAGGACTCGGCGTGGAAGATATTCAACGCGTTCTTGGGAATCTCTTCCACTGGCAGCCTCTGCCTGAAAATTTGAGTACGTTTGCAAAATGGGATTGGCTGCAACAGCAATTGGCCCGCCCCTTGAGTGTGTTCGGAGTCGTTCGCAAAGAGGTGGGCGATGTCGGCGGTGGGCCTGTCTTTGCCCAACTTCCAGACGGCACCCACGTGAAAATATGTCTCGAGATGCCTCATGCTTCCAAAGAAGATGCTCAAGAGTATTTTGGCAACAAGGGAAGAGCGACCCACTTCAACCCAGTGCTGGTGTTTTTTGAGCTGAGAACTCATCAAAGAAGCCACTCCCAAAATCCGCGCTCAGGGCGGATTGTTCAGCCCGGTCAGCTTTTTGACGAGCATTTTTGGTTGCTCGCGCGCAAAGAATTCAAGGGCCGTAAAGTTTGTTACCATGAAACTGTGCTTTATGAGTTGATTGGAAATTCAGCGCGGACAAATGTTTTGTTTGTTGAAGTGCCAAGAACGCTTTTTAAACCGCACAAAACCCTATTGGACAGTTTGGGGCAGGATCGACGTTCGTATGGATTTGATGAAACTCTTAAAATCGAAGAGTGACCATCTCGTTGCACGGGCGAGCTCCGCAGAGAATGCGGCAGAAAAAATCTTTGCTGACCTCAAAATACAATTGGACTCGTTCCTGAAAGACGTTTCCAAACTGGATGAATTCAAAAAGAACAATCCGTTGGACGGCATCAAATGTCTGACCGGCGAACTCCTCCTCGAAGACGAATTCGGCGCACTCGACAAAACCCCTTATCTCTTTCTGCGCCTGCCGGGGAAGCCCGGGCTTTTGTTGGAGCCTCAAGAACCAGATTCTTTGAGCTTATGCATAGCAACCGAAGCGAGACCAATTCAACGCCATTGGAATGGTGACGTCAGCAGCCAGACTGTCTTCGTCCGACGCAAGACTCCATTGGCGTCGTACACAATCCTAGACGCGGACACGGTGCGAGATTCCTCAACAGGACAGACCCACTTGGGCAGCAAATTCTTCGAATCGCTGGTGGAAAAACTAATACTGCATCTCACACAAGAAAAAGCGTAACCTTCCTTGACCCGTCAAAAGTCTTGACACCTTCGGACGCACTTTTCCCAATAGATTCAATTGTTTTTTGTTGGCACGGGGACTGCTTTACCAGAAATGAAGCATCCCCTTAAAAAGGATGTTTTTGGCAGGACAACCGCGCTTGCCAGGGTGGCTCTTCATATACGCCCTCCCCCCATGGTTTCTAAACCTAGAGGTCAGGAACCAAAAGGGGTGGTCACGTCCCAGCGTCCTACCTGACTCTCGGAGGTTACCTTTATAACCTACCCCACCCAGGACACCTCCGAGAGTGGCCCCGCCTTTTCAGCAGAGAAAAATCTCATCTTCTCCTCACAGCGGCTTTCGTTTCTGAATGAACGAGAGATTCATTTCAGAAAAAGTGAAGCCCTTCTCAGATGTGGCTTTCTGAATTTCTCAGCATCATATTTGTTGCCACGAGACGATCGGTGAGAATTTCGCTCAGCCGGCGGTAGACGGCATATCCAATCTGCGGATTCTCCTCAAACACACGCACAAGATGATGGGTTTCAACCACAAGACATTTACACTCGACCTGCGCAGTTGCGGACGCAACGCGACGATTGATGCGAGCCAAGGACAACTCACCCACACAATCACCCGGACCAAATTTAGCAATGCTCGTCGTACCGCGAGGCCCGATGAGGGGAAGACGAACCTCGGCAACTCCGGAGACGATAAGATACAAACAGGACGCTCCCTCATCTGTTTCAATGAAGGTTGTGCCTGCCGGAAGAACAACTTCTCTGAAATGCGGGAAGATGAATTCAGACTCTTCCGCAGACAACAGTGAAAAAAGATGAAATCCCCTGAGCTTTTCTGGGCCTGATTCAGAACTTGTCATGACCTTGCTCCTGCATTCTGCGCACCCCTTGAGGATACTCGACGGAATTTAAGGAGAAAATCCCCAGTGCCAAAAAACTTGTTCTAGGGAACGAAGAATCTTAAAGTTGATTCATAAATAATCAGGAAGTTGTTATTGGAGATCGTCACATGCTGAAATCTGTTCTCCTGCTGCTGGTGTCGCTGACGACACAAGTCGTGATCCACGAATCGGCACGTGCCGACTGCAAGAATATTGGATTCGTGATTCTCAGGAGCTCCGTTGTCAAAGAGGATGTGTACGATCCTTTTGTGAAGAATGACTGCGTCAAGGAGGCGCATACCGTCTTTGGCAACATTGACTACAATCCGCTGACAGCAAACCAACCTGAGAACCTCGATAAGCTGAAAGAGTTGGTCGAAGAAACTGCTGA
>JBEGJP010000016.1:0-3276 GCA_041184525.1 Pseudomonadota bacterium
GCAGTCACCGAAAATCTCAGCTGCGCTGAATATTCATCGATGTCCTGAGATTGGAGTGCAGTCAGTCCGGAGGCAATGCTCTTGTAGGCGGGTTCCACGCGCTCATCGTCAGCGTGACACGCTTCAAATAAATTGACACCTGAAATCAGAGCAGGCGCACTGCTGAGTCGGGTTCTTTGAAAAGTGCTCCATGCGTTGTTCGTTAAGAGAATGTCTAAGCGATTGTTTAAGACGCACACATGCGCCGACATGCTGTCGAACAACTTCCCCGAGAGAAGATCAATTTCGCAAAAGCCGGTGTCTTGGGTATGGGGGACTAGCTCCTCGGTGGTGCTTGGGGTCCCAGCAAAGGTCCTCTTTATAAATTGGCAAAAATTCTTCATCTTTTTTGTCCCGGCGCTCTGGTCCCAGCGTCACGATAGACCGCGGACGCGCCCGCAGACAGCTGAAAATTTTACCGATTGGAAAGGTGCCTATTTTGGTATCAAAAATCCGAATTTTCGGGGTTTTATATATTTCGTATCGTTTGGAGAGTTCCACGTTTGTACTCCACCGGATCCCTCGTCGCTCAAGAATCAGCGCAATATTCCGATGTTATGAAAAACGAGGCCTTTTGGAGCCGAGCATGAGGAAGTCCAAAAGACAAAGGGGTTTGTCCATGGTGGAACTGCTAGTCGGTTCTGCAGTCACTCTTCTTTCCTTTTCTGCTGTATTTAAAATGTTGACTTCTTCACGCCAGGGACTCCATGCGCTGAGTGCGGATGGGCATCACATACATTTTGAGACTTTTGCATCCGCGCGTCTCAAACTTTTCTTTTCGAAGGTTTTACAATGGTCAAGCCAACTGTCGGGCGACTCCGAAAAAAGCAGCGACAGTAAGAAAAGAGCCTATAAGTACTACTGTTCGGACACTTCGAATTACGCCTATGCTGGAGCTCCGCTTCCGTTTGATCAATTCACGCCGGAGGTGAAGGAGATTTTGAAAATCGTAGAGAAGAATAATGAACTGCGTGTTGTTACGAAAAAAGGTCGAGTTCTCTATGATTCTGTTGATGAAGAAGCGAACGATATTTTTGTCGCTAAGGATGAAGATGGAAACCCGACCGCATTTTATGACAGCGCCGGCAATCCCGTTTTCGATCAAGACGACAGTCAAAATGCAAAAACAATTAGACGGTGGAAACGTTTTTTGTCGAGCGAGAATGGACGCGGAAAATTCTGGTTGAACAAGACAGAAATTCCTTATCAGACGATGGTCTCAGACATGCGCATGTCGTTGAGCACACTTAGTTACGCGCAGCTCAATCGAAGTGGTTCACCATGGAAACGCAATGGTTTGCTCGATAAATGGAATGAAGATTTTGATTTTCAATGGGGAGCTATGGTTCCATTTTATTCCGGCGGTTCAGGTGACAGCAACGCATCCGGTGCGGAAAATGGTGATATCCGGAGAGTGAATAAAAACCTCTTTGATTTTTGTAGTCCTACCTCGGGGCGTCGTCCAGCGCAGGGTGATGGGGCACGTTTGTGTCAGTGGGTAGATTGGTGCTCTTCCGACAGTTTCAGGGGCAATAACCCCAATCCTGCAGGTGACAATATTCCGTTGCTTGTGTGGCGATCGCTCGACACGACACAGGAAATTCTGGATGCGAGACGCGGTACAAACAAGGAAATTGTGGAGCTGTTTGATGACAGCTCGTTCCGCATGTGCTTTGCATTTTCGGGCAATTTGTTTTCCAAAACCGGTGTCTTTGGCGGAACAGATACAGTGGGAACAGGCGGCTACAACGGCATCGATCACCCTGCGAGCTTGGGAATGGCCGTGGCATCGGTGCGTCTCGTCGATGCTCGGTTTGGTCAGGAGATGAGTTGTGCTCACAGCATCATGAATCTGAACCGTAGTTTGCGTGTACAGTTGCAACTTTTTACAGTTCTGAATGCCGACAAACCCGTTTCAAGCAAAAAGCAAATCGTTCACAGTTCGGTGAAGGAGCTCACGTCTGAAAAATTAGCTATGGAGCGACCGAATTGCAACAACCGGCAGATGCGCGCGGAGCGCAGCAGAAAAAACAGCGATGGATTGCCCATCTGCATTGCTGATCCCATTTTTCATTATGTCTGTTCAAAAGATTGTTTGCGTTATTCGGATTCGGTTCCGCTTGAACAACGTGAGCCTTGCGGTTGCGGCGATCCGTGATGTCCAAAACGCACAACGAGGAGGCGTCTGAAGTGAAGCGCGCCATGCGGGGAGAACCAAGCCAATCGGGTTCAATGACCACAACTATCGCGGCATTGGTTGCTACGGCAACGCTTGCGATGATGTTGTTGCAGAGCAAAATTGCAGACGTGAAGAAGGCCCGCAAACTTGAAATCTCATCAGACACCGATAGGCGTCTGAATGAGGCTGCTTTGCAGACGGTCACTCAGTTGGTTGCCAATGGGTACATTTATTACGACCCTAACAGTGGCGCCGCGCGTGAACTTAGAGATGGTCTGGTGGGCGGTGAGCTGAATCCTGATTGTTCTGTTTCTGAGGGGTCTCGCGGGTGGCGCTTCGATCTCGACGCTGCCGGTCGTGTCGTTGTGACTGTGTGTTTGTCAACCATGCGAAAAATCACATCTGGAATCGAGAAGGTTCCGTTCAGAGTTGTCTTTTTTGATTACAAATCTGTTCGAGTTGCCGAAGTCAACAGGATTTTTGGATATGTGAAGACACGGCGCGAGGGAAGACGTGATGACGGGAGTCCCTATCCGACGCTCGACGGCGAGATCAATTTTGGTGCCGCTATTGATGCCAACCAAGGAATTGCGACAAAGCATGGCGGTGCTGACGTTTGCTACTACATGCGTCCCAGAACCGTAGGAACAGGTGTCTTCGCTCAGGAAACGGATGACAACGAGCGGAAGGAATATCGTGGTTTTATGGATCGCAGGGGAGATGATCTTCTCGAAGAGGACCTCGAAGAGGACGATATTGCCTGCATGCACAATCCGAGATGCAAAAAGGATTATCGCTTTTACAGGCTTTGGGAATTGGAGCCCCGTCCGGATGGCAAGGCTGCTGACCAATATGGTGCCGATTTTGATTGGGGAGAACTTGTCTACACTGATGATGACCAAGATGATAAGAAAGCCAATATTAAGAAATCTTTCAAAAGGCTCAGTAAATTTCTGAACGATCCGGGAAAGGTTTTCGACACCTATGCTCTTGGCTACAGAATTGGACGTCCTCCTTTTCAAAACTGGGATCACGTGCACAATCTCACTGTCCCTGGC
>JBEGJP010000017.1:0-4811 GCA_041184525.1 Pseudomonadota bacterium
AGCTGTGGCGGAATTTGAAAGCCGCGCGGGGTCATTTTAGTCCACTGAACCTCCATCCAGCGGCCTGACCCACGGACTTTATTCTTTTGAATGAAGAACTGACTTGCCAGTTTGGCAATCACCATGGGCAGGCAGGCGAGCAGGCCCCAGTAGTTGTTCAGAGCCAGAGCAAAGAGAAGGGAAACGACACCAAAACTGACATAGTCTTGGGCTTTGAACTTGACGCCCGCCGCAGGAATACGCTGCCAAAGTTGAAATATCAAAAAGATGATCCCCATCAGTGCGGCGACGGTGGCGAGAAGTATTTTGACGACAAGCAGGAAGATTTCCATGGAACAAGGCTCCTTTGAGAAGCGTAATTGCCGCCGCGACAACTAAAAACGAGAGTTCCAACGGCCCAGATTCACTTGCAAAACCTGGTAATTGATGCAAGCCGTCGAAGCGGTGCTTTTCGAATCCTGTTGTTCCTAGAATAGGGACGAACGTCATGCAAGATTCTTCTCGTTCCCATGTCTCCAAAACACTGCCCCGCTGGGGTGAGGGACTGGCACGTCTGCGTGCTTGGGAAAATGATTTTCGTATGTTGGCCGCAAAAGCCGGCTTTTCAGAGTTGAACCTTCCTCTGAGCCTTCCGACTTCGGAGTTCATCAGTGGTCTGACCGGCGAGAACACCTTGCCTGCAGCTCCGCGCTTCCTCGACACCACCGCGACTGAGTGGTCTCTGCGCAGCGATCTGACGCTTTTTTCTGCGCAATTTGTTTGCCGGCACGCGGCTGATCTGCAGTTTCCATTCAAGCTTTTCTATTCAGGCAAAGTTTTTTCGCCTCAGGGGATTCTCGGTGCCGAAGGCTTTCGGCTAGGGCATGCAAATGAATTCGAATCATTTGAATTTGGCGCAGAGATCATCGGTCAAAAAGAACTGGATGCGGAACTTGAATTGCTTGATTTCGCTCTCGCCGCGCTGCGCAGCTTTGGATACTCCGGAGTGCGGGTTGTTGTCGGTGATGCGCGTATTTTGAAAAGCATCGAAGAGGATTTGAGCCGTCGCATGGCAGAGCCTGTGAGGAGAAGCGCTCTTCTGCAGGAGTTTAAAACTGCTGTGCACAACAAGGACTTCGGGCGCCTTTCAGCGATCTTTGCGCGGATGGAAATTTCTTTCGATCGGCTGATCGAAACCTGTCCTGCCTATGGTCAATTGTTCACGCTTATCGAGCACCTCGAGAAGCGCTATCAGGGCGTATCCTTCCAGAGTGACCCTCTTCTCACCCGACAAAGGCAATTCTACACAGGACTGATTTTTGATTTTTGGGCGGAAGATGCAGATGGTCGTCTTCACAACGTCGGAGGCGGCGGTCGTTATGATCATCTGCTGTCGCATTTCGGACGTCCGCATGCGGCGGCCGGATTCATGATCCGGGATCCGCAGACGTCAGGAGTTGAGCCTCAGCCCACTGCGTTTGTAACACGTCCTATGTCTGATTCTCCGAACAAGGCGAGACGTCCTGTTCGAATTGCATTGCCCAAAGGTCGTTTGTTGAAATGGGGAACCGAAGCCTTCTCGCATGTCGGGATCAAAACAATTGAAACTCTTGAAACGACGAGAAAGCTCGTTTTGCCGAGCGAGTGCGGAAGATATGAATTTCTTTTGGTGAAAAATTCCGATGCACTTTCTTATGTGGAACGCGGTATTGCCGAGATTGCGATTGTCGGATCGGATGTGTTGGATGAACAACCCCACAGTTTGCTTCGACCATTGACGTTTGCCTTCGGAAGCTGCCGGATTTGTTTGGCAGGCCGACCTGAGTTGCAATCCACATTTCATGATTCACGCAAGAAAAGGGTAGCAACAAAATACCCGACGCAGGCGATGAAGATGCTTCGCGAACGAGGCCTCAACACGGAGCTCGTTCCGCTCCAAGGCAGTGTCGAATTGGCCAGCGTGATTTCGTTCTGTGATGCCATTGTTGACCTTGTCGAGACAGGCTCCACGCTTCGGGAGAACGGGCTTGTGATATACGAAGAGCTCGCCCGAACACGTGTTCAACTTGTCATGTCGCGCGGTTTCTTTGTTGAAGCTGAGGCAATGCTGCGCGAATGGAGTCAGATTTGGTCTGACAAGGAATTCATTCTCGAACCTCATTTCGCGCTGGATGCCGTCGGGGAGAAGCAGCCATGATACGCATTTTGCGCGAGAAGGAAGAAATCACGAATTTCTTGCGTTCCCTCGAGGCGAGAGCGCCCAGCGAAGATCCGGAAGTGGCTTTGCGTGTGCGTGAAATTATCGCTCAGGTGAGGGAACGAGGAGAGAATGGCGTTTTAGAATTGCGCGAAAGGTTTGAAGGTTGCCCAAGAACCTTTCCTCTCACTTTCAGGCGAGCCGCTCTGATGGAGCGGGCAAAAGAGTGTCCTGCCGGCACTCTGAAAATCATTCAACAGGCCGTCGAACGCGTGCGTGCTTTCCACGAAATTCAGAAAGAGAGCGATCGTTGGACAACGCTCGGGTCCAGTCGATTTGCCTCACGCGTGCAACCTTTGGATTCAGTCGCCATTTACGTGCCCGGAGGAAAAGCATTTTACCCAAGCAGCGTTGTGATGGCGGCTGTTCCAGCCATGGTGGCGGGCGTGCAGCGGATTTCCATCTTCACACCGGCACGCTCTGTGGACGACCCCGTATTTGCAGCCACAGTGTGTGCGTTGGGCATTGAAGAAGTGCATGCTGTGGGCGGAGCGCAGGCCGTCGCCATGGCGACCTACGGTGTGGCCGGTGTGCCGCGCTTCGACAAAATTGTTGGACCCGGCAATGTCTATGTGGCCACCGCAAAACAAATCCTTGCCGGCCGCATTGGGATTGATTCTTTCGCCGGACCTTCGGAAATACTGATTCTCTCTGACGGAAGCAGTCCCGCAGAATGGATTGCTTTGGACATGCTGGCACAGGCCGAACACGATGAGGACGCCAGCGCCGTGTTGGTGACGACGTGTGCACGTGAGGCCGACGAAGTGGCCGAAAGGCTGCGTTCACTGTTGCCTGAGGTCTGTCGCGAACGCGCTGCTATCGCCGAAGCCAGTGTGTCCCGTTGGGGAGCAATTTGTTTGGTCGAAGACAAAGCCTCACAGATTGAGGTTGCCAATGCTCTCCATGCGGAACATTTGCACGTGCAAACATCTTGCGCTTTGACTGAAGCAGGTGAGCAGTTTTGGCTTTCCCATCTCAAGGGTGTGGGTGCCATTTTCCTTGGAAAGTGGAGCGCTGAAAGTTTTGGAGATTATCTGGCCGGACCCAGTCATGTCTTGCCCACGGCCGGTACAGCCCGTTTTTCCTCTCCGCTCGGCGTGTACGATTTTTTAAGACGCTCCTCGGTGCTCTGTTTGTCGAAGGCAGATTCCATTTCACTTTCAGAAGGAACCGGAGACTTTGCGGATGCGGAACGCCTGTGGGCCCACGCTGCCTCGGCTCGGATTCGGGCAAAGGGACAAGGAGAATGACGATCGAAAACCTCTCTCTGCAGAATCTCTTCCGCAGCGAAGCTTTAGCCTTTCCCAAGTACACGTTGGGTGAGCCGGTGGAAGCCACGCGACTGCATCAGAACGAAACTCTGGGCTTGGATGATTCGGAGCGTGAGGAATTTGCGCGGGTCTTGGCCGATGCTGTGCGGACCGGCGAAGCTGTCAACACTTACCCCAGTTTGGAACCGTCGCGTCTGTTGCGGGCGTATGGGTCTGCACTCGACGTACCCGCGTCGCATATTGAAGTGACATCCGGCAGCAGTCAGGCTCTCACACTCATTGCAGAGGCGTTGTTCGGTCCGGGGCGCACAGTTGCGCTCACAACACCGAGTTTTTCTCTTTATGGAAGTTTGGCGAGGCTCCATGGCAGCGCGGTGTGCGAAATTTCTTTGGACGCAAACTTTCGTTTCACCCGAGAGGCTTTTTTCCAAAAAGATGTCCTTGAAAGTCAGGTGGCTCTTGTCTGCTCCCCCAACAACCCGACCGGCACGGTCTGCCCATCAGACATCCTGCTGGAATTTGCAGAAAATTATCGCGGCGTGCTTATCGTTGACGAGGCGTATATCGAGTTTTGTCGCGATGCCGGCGTCGTGAGTTTTATTCAGCAAGCCTTGAGTCGGAGGAACGTCATCGTTCTGAGAACTCTTTCCAAAGCGTGGGGACTGGCCGGATTGCGCGTGGGCGCTTTGGTGGCGTGCCCTGAAGTTGTTTCCATTTTCCGCGCGCTCAAACCACCCTATTCAATTGCTTGGCCCTCTGAGGTTTTGGCTGCGCATGTTCTTGAAACGAAGAAAGCAAACGTAGCGAAGCGCATTGACTTGGTTCTCCGCCAAAGGAATGAGTTGAGCGAAATTCTCTCTCGGTCGACAAAGATTGAATTGCTGACTCACTCGCAGGCGAACTTTGTTTTTTTCAAAAGCCCTGTGGCTGCTGAATTGGAGAGGCATTGTCTTGCCGATGGTTTTCTTGTCCGCCGTTACGGTGCCGGAAGACTGGCGAATGCCGTGCGGATCAGCATGCCACCGGTAGAAAGGTTTCGTCATTTAAAAGATGTTTTGAAAGGTGTCTTAGAATGAACACGGCACATACAGTTCGCAGCGCCAGTGTCCGCCGCGAAACAAAGGAAACACAAATCGCACTTCGCTTCTCTCCTGAAGGTTCAGCGTGCGGTTTTACGACAAAAATATCCACCGGAATCGGCTTTTTTGATCATATGCTCGAAGCGTTTGCCAAACACTCGGGTGCTGCGCTTGAGTTGGAGTGTGTGGGTGACCTGCATATTGACCAGCACCACACTGTTGAGG
>JBEGJP010000018.1:0-4061 GCA_041184525.1 Pseudomonadota bacterium
CCTCCAGACCACCGCCAAAACCGATCGTGGTGATGGAGGGTGTCACCTCATCCCGAAGCCCGTTGAAGACCTTGGACTGGACGCGGAATAAAAGTTCACGCGTGATTCCAATTGATACGCCGGCACCAACGACAACACCCAGCACCGAACCCCGAAGCACATTGTTTTGTGCTCTCTTTGTCACCTTGTCTCGTGATGTATTGAATGCATTGAAGTTGAAAGCACTGCCACCAGCCCCCGCAAAAACCATCGCGTTGAACTTGGGAGCTGAATGGGCTGTGAACGTCTCGCCTTCAATCCGTTTCAAGGCACCGCCCGCGAGATAGTACCCGACGGAGGCATCACCTCCGAGAAAAACAGCTGTGGTCTTTGTCAATTCCATATTGATGTCGCCCGACACTTCAGCGGAGAATCTGTCGGCAAAGAAATAGGTCCCCGTTGCCGAGAATCCCAAGGGAGCTGAGCCGGAAACAACACCGTCGTCGCTCTTTTTTGTGAACTGCAGGAAAGAAAAATTCGTTCCAACTTTCAGCCCCGCCGCAAAGACCTGACGACTCTGGAACGAGAAGAAAATGCCGGCGATAAACAGAAGTTTTATCCATTTGCTTTGGTTAGGATGAATGCCTCGTTTCATGACGCCTTTTTCACCCCCGCATTTTTAGCATCGGGCTTCTGGGAGGATTCAAACTCGATGAGTCCTTGATCACGCATCACACGCACGCGTCTCAGCGTACTCGCCTTGAGTCTCTGAGCCTGAACTCCTGCCTGCTTCTTCAAATTCTTTTTACTTTCAATCTTTTTGATTTCCTCGTCGACACGCATGCGTGCTTTACCGCTGAATATCTTGAGAATCTTCTCACGATGTTCAGCCTTCAATCCCGTGACAAGACTTGCTGTGTCTGTGGGAGAGAAAGCACCAAAGATGTCGAAAAGCGAATCCGCATCGAGTCCCATGACGTCATCAAAGGTGATCACACGCTTTCGAACTTCAACTGCCATTTGAGCGTTCTCGGTCAAATACTGACGCGCTGCCACTTGCATGGCGCCGTCCGAAGATTCGAGAACTCTCACAAGGCAAGTCAGCAGACTCTGAGCGCCGGCAGTGTCGGCAAGCTTTTCCGCCGAAGACTTGAAAAGAAGAATGCGCCTTTGGGCTTCCTGTGCAGGAACAGACGGTATTTTTTCAAACTCCTTAATCACCTCGACTGTGATTCTTTCCCCCATTTTGCCCATCACGCGGACCGCACGCTGCGGCGTCAGCAGAGCAAGTATTGTTGCGATCAGAACATCATCAGATGCAGACAAGGCATCCGCGAGTTTTTGGTCGGTGAGCGTAATGAGAATATCCAGTTCAGCCATTTCTCTCACGAAAAGCGGCTTTGTTCCGGCTTCTCGAACTGCCGCGCGGTAAAGCAGGCTCACGGCTGAAAACGCACTCGTCTTGGAAATGGGTTTGATGAGCAATGGACCCAACTGCTCAATTTCCTCGGCCGGAAAACGGCTCCAAATCCAAGCGGCGGCCTCGGCACCCACAGCTTCAGTGACTTGCAGAAAAGCCTCACGGTTTTCCGCTTCATTCAACCAATCCTTCATGACAGACAACAGAAAGTAGGGCATACCGATCAGCAGCTGCCACGTGTTCACCGCATCAGCCTGCAACAGTTCAATCGCACCACCTTCGGTGCGTGCCGGCTCAGCCTGCTGTGCGCTCTGAGCTGCACCTTTTCCGGTGTTGCTCTCGTTTGCAGAACTTGCCGATATCGTCTTCGCAGCGCCGGCGAGTGTCTCGGCCATCGACTGGACACTTTTGCCGAGCTCTTCCAATCCAAGTTTCAAGGCACCTGCTGTTTTACCTTGTCCACCGGCCATTTTCAGGAAAACAAGGGCAAAAAGAAGCCCCAGAGGAAGCAGGGTGAGCGGCAATTCCAGTCCTTCGATCCACTTTTTGACCTTGCCTAACTGCCCTTCGTATTTGGGGTCCTGTGTCTTCTCCTCCTTTTGCGTCTTCTGTTGCATTTGTGCTGTTTTTTCCTGAAGAAGACGCAATTCACGTTCATTGGAATCGCGCAGTTCCTTGATGTCGTCTGATATTCTTCTGATCTCGAGAGCCAGTTGATCGGTTGTCATTTTGTCCTTGCCTTTATTGGCCAAGGCCCGGTTCTGCAACTCCATTTCGCGCAGCATCATTTCCAACTTCTTGTTCTGGAATGCGACATTCTGCTGTTCGCGATTGAAGGCCTCCTGCTTGCTCTTGATGGATGCACTCATCATGTCCGAGCGCTCCACTTCAACAACGTCACCTCTCTCTGATTTGAGATTCAACGCTGCAGAAATCGATTTCTTGAGGTTGGCTTCTTGTTCATTCGAAACCGACTTATCGATTGTCAACGAGACCTTGACTGATTTGATGAGCGCAAAGACATCTTCAACCGAAAGACCGCGCACGTAACGTCCCGCCCCTTCCGTTGCTGCGGAAGGGAGTGTTCTTAGTTTCGAACTCACCTCAAAGACCTTGAGCTTTTGCGCAAATTTCGCTCGGTCTACAGTGATCTTAACATATTGAGAATAAGGGGTATCCATCTGGCTCCCGACGATCCGTCGCACGCGATCTTCGAGTTCCTTTTCTGCCGCATTCACCTTCAAATCAAGAATGGAAAGCAGAGCATCCATATTGTTGGCAGAAGATTTCCCTTTGGCCTCTGTTGTTTTGCCCTGCGCGTAGGAGCCGTCAGGCTTTCCGCTAAGAATCAGAACTCCGAGGAGAAGCAAAAACTTCACCGCAGCCAATCCCAAATGTCGTGCGTGTCTTCGTGTCATGGCACTTTGACCTCACGCACAACCCTCAGATGAACGCGCGCACGAGCGAGCGCGTCCACCTTCGATGAATTTCCTAAGGGCAATTTATCACCGCTCTCTTTGGGTGCAGTTGACGACAAATCGACTTGAGCACCAAAGCCGGCGGTGGAGACATTCTTCACACGCAGTCCCGCCTGACGGAGAGTCACAAGGACCTGTGCAGCACGTTCGCTTGCCAATTGCCACTCGCGTCCTTGCGGTGCTTTGGGATCAATCTCTGAGGGTGCAGCATGCCCCTCAATGTACAAACCAATTTGACCATCCAATGGCTTCAGTTTTTGCGCAAAGGAAACGATCGCATCTTTTCCCTGAGTTGTAAGAATCGAACTGCCGCGGGCAAAGTATTTCTCGCCCGAGAGAATCACCTCAAACAGATCGTTCTCTTTGTCTTTTCCGGGAGCCATGCGAAACATTTCACCCAGCTGCGACTGAATTTTTGCAGACTTTTGTTTCTGTTCATCTGTGGCTACGCCTTGGTTCAATTTCTGCATGAGGGTCTGAATTTCTTGCAGAATCTCGCCATTTTCAGATGAATCCTCCGCTTTATCTACGATTGTTTGCGGAACTTCTTCGCCATTGATGGCCTCCGCCACCTGCTGCAGTTTCTTCTCGTCCACGGTTGAAATGGAGTAGAGAACGATAAAAAAGAGAAGCAAGTTCAGGATGAGGTCGGCGAATGACATGAGCCACGGTTCGCCCTCCTCATGAGGGTGACTTTCATGCTCATCATCGTGTCCCGCATGACCACGTGCTCCTGCCTGAGCGTGCGCTGCAGAAACAGCATCACCCTCAAATTGCAAAGCAGAATTGTGGTCAACATGAGCCGAGATCACTATGCAGCCTTCCTATTGTTTTGAGGAGCTCCGCCACCGACTCCCAGAACGTCAATTCTCTCATTGAATTTCAACATGGCGTTGAGGAATTCCTGAATCAACAGGGGAGAAGAACCCTCTTTTATGAGGAGAACGCCCTTCGCAATAATCCGTCTGTTTTGCATTTCCATTTCATTTTTGTATTGAATGTTGTCGGCGAGAGGCAGAATGAGCAGATTTGCGAACGCAACCCCATAAAAGGTCGCCGTCAGACCAATCGCCATTGCGCTTCCGAGGTTGCCAGCCCCCACCGACGAACCCAGCCCCTTCATCATGGCCACAAGACCGGCAAGTGTACCCACCATCCCGAACGCAGGTGGATACTTCGCAAGA
>JBEGJP010000019.1:0-21031 GCA_041184525.1 Pseudomonadota bacterium
AGCCTCTTCCCGTCACCATCAACGATCCCGACCCAAATAGCCCCGTTCGAAACTGCGACAACACCTCACTCTCCTTTGCGTCAGCACAACCTGAATTGGTCGCCGACAGCACCGCAGTGACATGGGGAGGCTCATGGCCCAATTGCACCGCTGTCATCGCACCTGTTGCAAACGCAAATGGAACTGCCCTCATCACATTGAAGTCGTTTGACGGCAGTGTTTGGGGAGACGGAACCAGTTTCACACTCACAGTAGAAGCAGAGAATGATTCTCCCACCATCACACCTATCACCGCAGTGAGCACAAATGAAGACTCACCGACATCTGTCATCGCAATCTCAATTAGCGACGTTGACGCAAATAGTCCTGCACGAAGCTGCAACGGCACGTTTCTGTCTTACTCATCGGGAGACTCCACGATTGTCTCCGCGTCGGGTGCTGTCACGTGGGGAGGCTCTTGGCCCAATTGCACGGCTGTCATAACACCTGCACCGAATGCATATGGTGACGCGGTGATCACCTTCACTGCCTTCGATGGAATGGCGTGGAGCGCAGGAAGCAGCTTCACACTGACCGTCACAGCGGACAACGATGCACCATTCATTGCGCCCATCGCGGCGCAAACCACTGACGAGGACACCCCTTCGATCGCGTTCCCAGTCAACGTGAGTGATGAGGATGGGCCTGCAACGGCAAAATCCTGCAACTCGAATTTTCTTTTCTACACATCCGGCAACCCTTTGCTGGTCGATCCGTCAGGCGCTGTCGCGTGGAGCGGCACATGGCCAAACTGCTCTGCCATTGTCACACCCCGCGCCGACGCCCATGGAAGCACAACGCTGACATTTTCTGCTTCCGACGGCGAGGATACGGGACTGGGAAGCAGCTTTGTTTTCGACGTCAATCCCGTGAATGATGCACCCACCATCAGTGCCATTTCAGAAACAACGACCACGGAAGACACTCCCTCAGCTGTTATTGCAGTGACAATCCATGATCTCGATCTCGATAGTCCCCTTCGCACCTGCAACAACAACTTCCTTTTTTACAACTCAGACAACACAAACCTGATAGCAGCCACCGGTGCCGTGACTTGGGGCGGCACATGGCCGAACTGCACTGCAAGTGTCAATCCACGTGCCGACGCCAATGGGAGTGCCACAATCACGTTTTCGGCCTTCGACGGTGGGGCCACGGGAAGTGGACAAAGTTTCAAACTGAATGTGACGAGCGTGAACGATGCTCCCGCAATTGCCGCCATTCCAGACCAAACCACACCTGAGGACACCGTCACGAGTCCGATTGCAGTGACCCTCACTGACGTGGATGGGCCTTCGAGGAGTTGCAACAGCGCGTCACTGTCCTACACATCAAGCAATACACTCGTCGTCGCCGCAAGCGGTGCAGTCACTTGGAGTGGCACATGGCCCAACTGCACGGCCGTGTTCACACCTGTCCGCGACGGATTTGGCACCACGACTCTTGCACTGCAAGCCACGGATGGGACCACCGCCGGTGCACCGCGCAGCTTCTCTCTGAACGTCGCAGCCGTTCCCGATTGGAAGGAAATAGCCAATATTCGGCGCAACAATATGATTGCTCACTTCGGTTCTGCACTGGCGTTGTCCGGCAACACGGTGGCCGTCGGTGCGTATGGAGATTCAGTGCTTCAAAGCATCATCACGAACGGAGCTACGGATGACACGAACACATACAGTACTTTATCAAACAGCGGAGCTGTGTTCGTATACCGGCAAAGCGGAAGCAACTGGCTGCAAGAGGCGTTCATCAAAGCGTCGAATTCTGAATCCGACGATCAGTTGGGATGGTCGGTCTCGCTCTCGGGTGACACGATGGCCGTGGGCGCCAATTTTGAAGACAGCAATCAAACGACGATCACGACGGGTGCAGCAACGGCTTCGAATAATGACGCTCAATCCAGCGGGGCTGTCTATGTGTTCGGACGTGTCGGCACAACGTGGGCTTCAGAGGCTTATCTCAAAGCTGCCAATGCAGAGGAAGGTGATCAATTCGGCTCCTCAGTTTCCTTGCACGGTTCAGTTCTTGCGGTCGGTGCGATTGGAGAGCAATCCGCCGTGAACTCTATCACCAACGGAACGACTGCCAGCAACGACAATTCAAGAACGCTGGCTGGCGCTGTTTACGTGTATCGAAAAACAGCCGGTCAATGGAACCAAGAGGCTTATGTGAAAGCGGCCAACGCGAGTGATGACATGCAAATGCAATATGGTTTCTCTGTCACACTCAATGCCGACACTCTGGCCGTCGGAGCTGCACAGGAGGACTCGGGACTGAGTACCATCACCAACAGCGACTCACTCCCCACTTCGGCAACTGATGCGGCAAGCAGCGGTGCAGTCTATGTGTACAGAAGAAATAGCACAGGTTGGTCACAAGAGGCTTATATCAAGGCTGTCAATGCCGGTATCGGCGATGAGTTCGGAACTTCTGTGGCCCTTTCGGGCGAGTTGCTGGCCGTCGGAGCCAAATCTGAAGATTCGCAGCAAACAGTCATTTCCAACGGCACCACAGCAGATTCATCCAACACAAAGGGAAGCAGCGGGGCCGTCTATATCTATAGAAGAAGCGGCGCCCAATGGGCACAAGAAGCGTTCATCAAAGCGTCCAATGCAGACACTGAAGATCGCTTTGGCAGCGCTGTTTCTTTGTCAGGAAACACACTTGCGGTGGGTGCACCCAATGAAGCCTCAAATCAGACCACTGTGACCAGCGGAACCTCTGCAAGTGACAACAATGAAGCAGCGGGCCGCGGCGCAGTTTATATCTACCGCAGACTGGGCACGAGCTGGAGCCAAGAAGCCTATGTGAAAGCATCAGGTACGGCGTGCGGTGAAAAATTTGGAGTCTCGGTCTCACTTTCAGGAGACACGATGGCTGCCGGTGCTGACGGATGTGCCGGAACAACGGGAGGCTATTTTGCCCTCTTCCAAAACGCCAGCCGCACGTATGATCCGGATGTCCGAATCACAGGAAAGACGTCGGGCTCCATCAGTTTCGCATGGGGGAACAATCTGGGAAGCTCCTCGAGTGTAAAAGTCGGGCTTGCTGCGTCTGGCTCGTCATTGAGTGCCGCATTTTGTGAAGGAGGAACAATTCTCAATTCAAGTGTGACCTCCTACACCTACACCGGACTCACAGCCGGCTCAAAATTCGGCCTCCGCTTCTGCACAACGGACGGAAGCAATTCCTCCCAAGGGACCACACTTTGGGAGGAAACACTGCCTTAAACCGCGTTGAACAGTGTGGATATCGCACAGGGGATCTTCAGGCTCTGAGAACGCAGATACTTCGGACACAACCCTTCGAATGTACTTCACCTTTTGCAAAAAGACTCAAGAAATTGAATAAAAAATCCGATACCTCTGCATGATTTTTCGGAACTTAAAACATCTTCCGCTCTGTTTTTCTCTGGTTGCATTGGGCTGCCAACGCAGCCACATGCCTGCAACCGGCTGCTCGGGGACCATGGCACTGGTGAGCGACGAAAGCGCGCTTGTGAAAACACCTCCAGCCGTTCCGGCGGGCGGCTTTGTGAACGTCGGGGGACGTTCCTGCACTGCGACGTTTTTGCTGCAAAGCGCTTCCGACAGCAGTCTGCTGATCACTGCTTATACGGCCCAGCATTGTTTCCGTGAGGATGGCTCCAGTGCAGAGTCCGTAAGCCTGTCGTTGCATCTGCCCGCACAAGGGAAAACAAAAGCGGGTTACCTGAAAAATCTGAGAGCGACAGATGAATTTTACTCCCGACGGCAACAGTTCCTCTCCGAAGTGCAAAAGTTGGGCGTGAGCGCAGCCTCAGAGATGGCCAAACAAGCGATGGACATTGCTCTCTTCGCTGATCGCGGCCTTGAGCGACTCGATCCGAATGCATCCGACATTGAGACGGAACAAGTTTCATCCTCCGACAATTTCAGACGGAACGTTTGCATCTCTTCCCAGACCGATCGGCTGACTGTCCCCGGCTCGCAACACGTGTGCTGGTCGGCTCTCGATACCACAGTCCGTACTCTTGAAATCCGCAGTTCCGAAGTCAACGTCGAAGTTTACAAATCCGTGCGTTCTTTCCTTGAGAGCAAAAAACAGTCACATGAAGCTGTGATGAACTCATCGCGGAATATTTCAAAGTACTTTCAACTTTGGAACGAACGTGTGCACGCACAAGTGGGAGGTTGGCGTTTCAGGAGCTATTCCAATCTTGCGGCTTTCCTGAACAAAGATCTTTGCGGGAAGCTTCTCCCGAGTGATGATTCCCATTATCCCGTTTGTGCCGTACGTGAGCCTCTTTTGACCGCAGCGAAAAAATATCTGGTCGAAGTCGATTCCGACGGAAAGAAGAAAAGCATCATCGATAAAGCTCAGGAATTGGGATTCGGCATCGATTCGCCCTTCCTGCGTTCCCAAGCCGGCTCAGGTTCACCTCAGACTTCACTTAAAGATCTGCTGATGTTCAAGCTCAGCGACGACTATTCACAGTTCCTGAATAAAAACATTGCCGACCTGAAAAGCATGTTCCCTCTCAAAAATGAAAAAATTCATGCCCTGCCGAAACAGTTCAGCATTGCCGCCAATCCGGTTGTGCGTGGCGGACATGGAAATGAAGAGATGGCATTTGGACTGGTTGACTCATCCGCGCTTGTCCCATCCAATTCGCCTGTGCCCAGCAAAGGTGTTCAGGTGCTTGGCATATTGAGAATGTATCTGCCTTCAGAGCAGGTCAAAGTGCGTTTCGGCCCCACGGACAGCGGTGCAATGCTCACAATTGGTGGAGTCGTGCCACTGATGGTTCTTAACACTGTAGACGACAAACCCACCTCGGGTGGCTCTGCGATTCTCGCCCTGCCGGAACCCGGGCCGGAAGACGACAGTGTATCTGAGAACACGAGCGGGAACAGATCACAAAAAACATCGTCCAATAGTGTGAGAACAACCTCCGACACGGCAGTCGATTCCGACTCCGCGCTGGTCAGCGGAAATTCGGTGGCGTGCCGCTGATTTTCAATAAAAAATTCAACTGCGCAATTTTATGCACAACTGTTCAAGAAACTCGGCAAACGGGTGTTCGCCGGAAATCACCCACTGCGCCTGATGCTTGGATGGCTCGACAAAAATATCGTGCATGGGTGCCACCGTTGCAAAGAATTGCGCGCGAACACTCTCAGCAGTGCGCCCGCGCTCTTCAATATCACGTCTGATGCGCCGTTCGAGCCTGACATGTTCCGGAGCATCGACAAAAATGCTGTAACTCAGCCGGTCCAATATTTCGGGTTGAGAAAAAATGAGGATCCCCTCGATGAGGATCACGGGTCTGGCTTGCAAACAGCTGGTTTGCGGCCGGCGCGTGTGGGTCGCAAAATCGTATTCCGGAACCTCGACCTCCTGACCGGAAGAGAGGCACTCGAGATGATCGCTCAGAAGACTGAACTCCAGAGCCTGAGGGTGATCGAAATTAACGGCATCGCGTTCAGCGGAGGTAAGATGACTGAGATCGCGATAGTAATTGTCTTGTTTGATGTGCTGGACAGCCTCGGGTCCCATTGCCGCAACAAGTTCGCGACAGAAGGTTGTCTTGCCGCTTCCTGAACCGCCCGACACTCCTACGACCACGGGTTTTCTCTGCAACATCATTCCCACTCCGACGCAAAATACGAACTATCAATCACAGCCTGAGGAATTATTTCGTTCCGAAAAGTCGGTCGCCCGCATCGCCCAAGCCGGGGACAATGTAACCGTGCTCATCGAGATGACTATCGACGGCAGCAGTGTAAATGCAGACATCAGGGTGTTCGGCAAGCATCTGTTCAATGCCTTCGGGTGCCGCCAACAGACAAACGAATTTGATGGACTTGGGATTGGTTTGCTTCAGCCTGTGCACCGCGGCAACAGCGGAGTTGCCTGTCGCCAGCATGGGGTCGACCAGAATGACGTCGCGTTCCGAAATATCTCGCGGCACTTTGAAATAGTACTCAACCACCACATGTGTTTTGGGTTCACGGTAGAGGCCAATGTGGCCGACACGGGCTGAAGGTAAAATCCTGAGCATGCCGTCGACAATCCCCTGACCGGCACGCAGAATCGAAACAAGAACAGTCTTTTTGCCCTCGAGCACGGGGGCTTGCATGGTGGCCACGGGAGTTTTGATTTCTGTCAGCATCATAGCCATCTCACGCGTCACTTCATAGGCCAGAAGCATACTGATTTCTGCCAGCAGGCCTCGGAATTTGTGGGTGCTGGTTTCCACCCGTCGCATGATCGTCAGCTTGTGCTGAATGAGGGGATGCTCAATGAGTTTGACATTGGGAAAACGAGTCACATTCATTTCATGTTCCTTTTTTTCAAAAGACTGTGCCGTCGCTGATGACCTGCACTGGGGGGCCGCCACCCTCTCGTTTTTGAGCCGCAATGCGCCGACCCGCCTTCCATGTGCCGGCTTCCAGAACCTTCGCCAATGGAAGCTGATCTGCGGTGAGTGCCATCCGGTCGCGTAAGCGCTGTGCCACAGCATCAAGAAGAAGAACGGTCAGCGCACGCCATTCGACAGTCCACTCCGAAGACACATCCAAAGGTGCACTCAGTACGGTCGAATCGCGCGGGCGCAGCACACCGAAATCTAAAAACAGACCGCCATTCCTGTACTCAGGGAGGCCTGTGAGATCTTCAAGACCGCTGACGGTGAAACCACCTTGGTTCAAGGGTTCCAAAAGCGAATAGGTGAGCCACTGGGAGAGCTTGTGAAAAGGGATCCACGCATTGGGATCCGACGCAGGCCCCAACGCGGAATGATGCCAGACGTCGCCCAAACTCACACCATCCCAATGGATGCGCCCTGCAGTAGGCCAGACTTGTTGCAGCCCTTCAATGACAGCATGCCAAATACGGGACAAGGGCAGAACAGAGCTCGCGGAGTCATGCGACAAAACAAAATCAAGAAGATGACCTGGGCGGAATGTTCCTTGATGAGCAAAAATGTCAGGCCGGCTGCGCAGAGCAGCACCCAAATTCTTCAGCAGCTGCACCCGCCCTTCCAGCCCCACCATCGGATTGGATTTGGTAACTTGAAAGCCTGTCTCCACTTCACTCAGCTTCAGTGCCTCCAATGCAGAAGCATCCACACGGTGAGGAAGGGATGAACTTGCCGAGAACATTCCTTGAGCAAACATCCGCAGACTGGCAATACCCAGCCCCTCGGAGCGCCCGAAGGTCTGGGCAGTGGCATCATCACGGTACTGCCACGCCGCTCCTGCTCCGGCGTCGAGAAGAACACTGACAACAACGAGATCGATGTGACGGCGCGCCACCTCAAGTGCATCTGCGTCATTCCATGACTTTTGCATTTCCAGATGGCGTGCCACACCACCCGCTTCAAAATGCCGCCAGCGGCTGTGGGGTGGAATGTTGAGATTGGGATAGTCGGTCTTGATGAGGCTGTGAACAAATGCAACCACACCGTCGAGCTGTTCTTCATGCAGCGTCAGGTGTTTCAATTTATCCTGCAGTGCGAGTGAGTATATTTTCCTGCAGCGCGCGCGGATGAGCGGCAATTGGCGCAAACCTTTGACAACATCGCTGCCCAAACTGGTGCTCACAGTTCCCGCCCTTTCTTCTTCTTCAGTTCCTCAGAGTCAGGAACCTGATCGGTGAAGTAGCCCGCAGCCTTTTTGGCATCCATTTCCACTTGTGCATCAGCGGGGATGAGATCATCAGGAATTTCAAAACGATCGTGAACAACAATTCCCGAATTGACAATGGCGTTGTACTTCATGTTGCTCATCGAAACCAAGCGATCGATCCGGCGGATGCCCAACCAGTGCAGCACGTCGGGCATCAATTCTTGAAAGCGCATGTCCTGAACGCCTGCGACACATTCCGTGCGCGCAAAATACTGATCGGCCCTGTCACCGCCTTCTTGGCGTTTTCGCGCGTTGTAGACAAGGAACTTGGTGACCTCACCCAAGGCACGTCCTTCCTTTCTGCAATAGACGATGATGCCGAGTCCGCCCTCTTGCGCCGCCTGCGCACACACCTCAATTCCGTGAGTCAAATAAGGGCGACAGGTGCAGATGTCTGATCCGAAGACGTCCGATCCGTTGCACTCATCATGGATCCGCACGGCAATCGGCTTGCTCGTGTCATGGATGGCCGACAGATCGCCAAAAATGTACAGGCTGTAACCGCCAATCGGAGGCAAGAAGACCGACAGATCGGAACGTGTGATGAGCTCGGGATACATGCCGCCTGTCTGTTCAAACAACGTGCGGCGCAGAATACCTTCGTCAATGCCGCAGCGCTTTGCGACGCCGGGGAGGTACCATACGGGTTCAATGGCGGCTTTGACGACACTGCAGATGCCTTCTTCGGTCACGATTTTTCCGTCGGGGTGCAGACGTCCCTTCACAACAGCTTCGGCAATTTCCGGCATGTGGATATGAGCTTTTGTGACGGCAATCGTCGGACGGATATCGTACCCTTCCGCGAGATACTTTTGGTAAGAATCAGCGACCAGTGCACCCCACGGATCGATGGAAACAATCTTCTCAGGGTCATACCAACTGTCATGCGGGCCAATGCTCACCGCAGGTGCTGTATTGGTGAGATCGGGCTTGTGCATCGACTGCAACGAACCTGTGGCAATCGCAAGTGCACGATAAATGGCATAAGAGCCCGAGTGCGTGCCGATGGCGTTACGGTGTGCCGTATTGGCGACCGTCGCAATCACGGGCCCGCGCTGCAGCGGATCGCGTTCTCCCCATTGGATGGCGGGAGGTTTAGGACCGTAATGATTCGGATGTGAAGTCAGGACAATATGATGCACGCCTGATTTTTGTGTTGTCACTGAGTCCTCCTGAATTCTTTCAGGTTGTGTGGAGCAGGAACTGACCTGCCTGTGTTGATTCCGAACTTTTCCCGGACGGCCATGTGGTTGTGATTTTTTTCCAGTCCGACCAGAAATCAAGCCCGCTGCGCCCTGTCATATCGCCGTGACCAAAGCGCGACTGTTTTGTCCCGCCGAACGAGAATGGCTCCCGCGGCACGGGAACGCCAATGTTCACACCGATCATTCCTGCATTTGAAAACTGTGAAACGTACTGAGCGAAGTCGCCGCGGGTTGTAAAAATCGAGGCTGCATTGCCGTAGGGGGACGCATTCGAAATTTGCACAGCCTCTTCCAAACTCGCAGCACGGATGATGGTGAGCACAGGCCCAAAGATTTCCATCTGGGCACATTCCATATCCGGACGCGCACCGTCGATCACGGTGGGGCTGATCCAACAGCCTGCTTCTGCCTTTTTCAGTGCAGGCTTGCTGCCGCGACCATCCAAGAGAAGGCGCGCGCCTTGCTCCTGCGCTTTTGCAATTGCATTTTCAATTCTTCGCAAAGACGCAGCGTCGATGATGGCACCCATGTCTTGACCCAAGCATTGCGCCTGAGCGAGCTCCACCACCTTGCGGACAACGTGGTCCACTTGACCCACCGCGAGCAAGACACTGGCGGCCATACAACGCTGTCCCGCACAGCCTGTAAAAGAAGAGAGAATTCCCTTGGCAGTGAACTCTGGCTCACAATCGGGAGTCACTATGATATGATTCTTGGCACCGCCTAAAGCGAGAACGCGCTTCCGGTGCGACGTGCCCAAGGTGTAAACGTGAGAGGCCACTGCCGTTGAACCGACAAATCCGACAGCCTTCACTTCGGGGTGCGTGAGCAGAGCATCCACCACCTCAGCCGCACCGTTCACGATCGAAAAGATTCCCTTCGGCAGACCTGCAGCGAGAAGCAGCTCACCAAGTATCTGCGCGGTCAAGGGAACCTTTTCCGATGGCTTCAATACAAACGCATTGCCTACCGCCAGCGCGAGAGGGATCATCCACAAAGGGACCATGGCGGGAAAGTTGAAGGGTGTGATTCCGGCGACAACACCGAGAGCTTCTCGACGGAATTGACATTGCACGCCGGCACTCACCTCAGCGGAGTTCCATGTGTCGAGATTGGGAAGGCTGATCGCGAAATCGACAATCTCGAGCCCTTTCTGAAGACCCGCTTCAGCTTCCAACTGAGTTTTGCCGGATTCCATGGCCACCGACTGCACCAATCGCGGCATATTCTGAAGGGCCAGATTCTTGAACCGAGCCAAAACTTCCACTCTGTTTCTGGGCGACGTGAGTGCCCATGACGGCCACGCTCGTGCTGCGGCCACCACCGTCCTTTCAACTTCGGCAGGGGTTGCGAGTGGCACATGGCCTATCACCCTCCCCGTATACGGGCTCACAATGTCGCGCGTCGGAAGGTGGGCATCGTCTGTCCACACGCCTCCCGAAAGGTTCCTGCAACGTACCGGAGCAGCATCAAAGTTCAGTTCTGACATACACAACTCTTCCTTCCACCCTCAGCCCATAACCTTGAAATGCAGAGGGAGCTTTTATACTAGCAATCGGTTCCGACGAGATCGAGGTGGGCTTTTTATCTAGGGGCAGTTGACTCATTCCAAATTTCATGTGGTGACACTCCGATCATTTTTCTCTCAGGGAAAACTTGTCACCTTCAAAGTTGCACTGTACATTGACCCAAGATTCACACGAAAGGAACAGCTAATATGAAGAAGCCTACGACAGTTTCCACCAGCCAATTGATCTCCGCAGTCGCCAGCAAGCATGACGAACTGCCCAAGAAAGTCACGAAAGAACTCATCGTTGAGTTTCTCTCTGAAATCGAGTCTGAACTCGTGGGACATCAGTCCAAAATCCGCCTCGACAAAGTGGGCATCATCCAAGTGAAAGAGCGCGCAGCTCGCAAGGGTCGCAATCCCCAAACAGGCGAAGAAATCCGCATTCCTGCTTCCAAGAAAGTGGCTTTCCGCGCTGCTAAGTCTTTGAAGGAAGCTGTGGGCATCAAGAAGAAGGCCACTGCGAAGAAGGCTCCTGCTCGCAAGAAGTGAGCGCACGCCTGAGGGAAAAGGAGTTCCTGCAACTCCCCTTGAAGAAAGAGGCTCTCGCAAGAGAGCCTCTTTCTTTTTTGTATCACTCACAGAACACCGGTTGATCAATCTTCCATAAAAAGCAGAATGAGGGAGAATATAAAACACGAGAGCCGAACGAGAACCGTGATGTTCATTGTGACAACGCCCCCAACACATTTTCTCCCCCATGCGGCCGCAATTGCCATCACCAACTCCGAACAACATGAACAAATCATTTGCAGCGGCATTGCAATTGACGACAATCTTCTCCTCACGGCAGGGCACTGTGCAGCCCAGTTCGCCAGTTTGGCTGGCAAGGCCTTTGTGACACTCGAAAGTGACAAGCGACGGGTCGAATCCGTTCCGATCCTCTCATGGGAATTGCATCCGAACTATCAAGAAACAGCGCGTTCACATCTGCCTGATTTGGATGTCGCCCTCATACGACACGCCGCACCGCCCTCTCGAACAGTGCGGCCTTCAATTCAGATTGCCTCTTCAACGCCCAACGCTCCCGCTGAACTTTGGATGCAAGGCTTCAGCCCTTCCCGTTTGAAACTCGAAAGTATCGAAAGCAGCCTTGTCTCGGCGCGCTCATGGATTCCTCTCAAGTTCCAGACTGCCCTGACAGGATCAGGCAAATTCCGAGCGCAGGCTCCTCAGCAAACAAGTGCAGCGTGCCCTGGAGATTCCGGATCGCCGGTTTGGAACTTATCTCATGGCCGCGCTGCCTTGGTAGGAATTGTCGTCCAAGGAGATTGCGAACGGGGAAAAGTGAATGTCGTCGAGCTGTCCGGCTTGCGCGACTGGCTCAAAGAGGCAACGCTTTCACTCAATGGACTCGTGCGAGATCGACCGGAGTGGATGAAAACTTTCCCGTTGCGTCTTTTTGCAGGCGTCCACAGACCATAAGCGGATCGTGAGTATAAAACAGCAGAGCAGAACGCGTCACGAGGCTCTCCAAAAGAAGTCGCTTTTCATCGATCACGAGTTCAGGAAACCGGTCATAGCCCATCGAAATAGGCACATGCACCCACGAGGAACCCGGAATGAGATCCGAGGTAAAAACAAGCGGCCCCAGAGGTGTTGCAATCTCGGACATCATCAAACCGGGCGTGTGCCCGTCGGACCAGTGGAACTTCACCAGACCGCGCAATGCGGCGTGAGGCTCTTCATCGACCAAATGCAACCTGCCGGACTCCTGCAGCAACCTGTTGAGCTCAGGCACAAAGGATGCCCTGTCACGGGGGTGTGGTTGGAGCGCTCGCTCCCAATTTTTCCGTGATGCATGGAAGCGGGCCTTGGGAAACACAAGTCGGAGGGGACCTTCTTCGTAGCGGCTGAGAATGCCTCCCGCATGGTCAAAATGAAGGTGAGAGAGAATCACATCGTCTATTTCTTCGGGAGCAAAACCCAGCTTATGAAGATTCTCGACAAGACAGTGTTCACTCTCCACGACGCCAAATCGTTCTCTCAGTTTGGGTTCGAAGAAGGCACCAATACCGGCTTCAAAAAGAATTTTCTGACCGGAGTCAGTGACCAGCAGCAAACTGCGACACGCCAATGAAATACGGTTTTGGGCGTCAGGGGCCGACCATTTTTCCCACATCGGTTTGGGAGCATTTCCATACATAGCTCCACCGTCCAACTTTTGAGTATTTCCTTCGACAGGGATCAATTTCATTCGCGCTCACTCCATCCAAGCCGGTACACCGCATCTGTCTTCCAAATCGCATCTCCGCCCTTGCCCCTTCGGACCTCGAGCACACGGCCGGGACCTCGCGGCAACCCGAACCACGCATTGTTCAAACCATACAATAATGAGAAGAATTGGTCTTCAGAATGAGATGTTGAATTGTCTTCCTCAGGAGGCAAGTGCCCTTGCACAAGGAAAACTGCGAGACGGCCCTCCTGAACGGTCGGCAGCGACAGACGCGCTCCCCAGAGCGGTTTGAGGACTTCGGCGCTGCGCAGGCGCGCATCCCATTCCCGAACAGTGCGCTCACCTGACACTGACCGCATTGCATCCTGAAGCCATGACGCACCTTGAATTCCCTCAATAGACAGGAGCTTCTTGACGCTTTGCCCGAAGCCTTGAGTCAATTGACTCTGGTTCAGATAAAACCCCGCTCGGCTCCCTTCCCGAGGGCCCTTGTCACGACGCACATGGGAGAGAAAACTCTCACGCTTGTGAATCGCGATTCCCTGTTGCGGCGCTCGTCCGCAGCCCACTCCGTCTGACTGTTCATCCGCTACAAGAGAAAGGAGACACTCTTTCCGATTGGACCAGAGCAGATGGTCACCTCTCACAGCCCAAAAGACTACGAACTGAAACTTGAAATCTTCCGTCGCAAAAAGAAGTGGATCGAGAAACGATTCATCTGAATCATTCGACTCACAATAGGACTCGGGAAGGTTTTCAAGATCGCACAGATGACTATGCAAGTCCGCCAGCTGGGCACCAGAAACGTCAAACACGGACTCATGCCACACCAGACCCGACTGGGAAGATTGACTCAGGTGTGCATAGGGAAGACGCGAGAACCAGCTGAGGAGATCAGCTGCATCATCCCTCAGACCACTCTGCTCCAAAGTGCTGTCAAAAAAGGCTGTCGTGCGGTTGGAAGGCACATTGGCCGTCAGCCAACCGGACAGAAACTTCTGCCAGTGCGGCACGCGGAAGTGAAGACTTCCAGCCAGACTCACGGCTCCGCTCGACCAAATGTCTTCCATCAAATTTCGAAGCGCAAGGTCGTAGGCATCTTCCAAGGGCGCCATGGCCTGCCCCGGATGAGGCACGACGGCCGGAGGCAATTCATAATTTTGATCCTCCACAGCTTCATGGGTGATTTCCCGTATCAGGGCAAATTCCTGCATCCACGAATCAAAATGAACGAGCGCTTTGTTCAATTTTTCAGGTTCAAACCAGAGGGAGAGATCAGCTCGCTGCAACTGGAAAGGGCCCCCATGTTTTGAAAGCGCTGAGGGCTCAAACCAAACTCCGCCCGCAGCATTCTCACGCGCGGCGCGAATAAAATAAAAATCGGCAGGACGGGCCGTTGCCAACCAAACCAAAAAACCAAAGACAATGGGAATTGTCAGTATCAAAAATGTGGAAAAAATCATCATCTTCTTATTGAAAAACAATGAAAAGCCTCCCTCTATCCCTTCAACGGAAGAGTTCAAACAAACGTTTGGCGGCCTCTTGGCGCTGCGCTTCTTCAGCATCCGGATCAGTTTCACTCACATCCAGTGTGTCCGCAGGGACCTCACTCAAGAAGCGAGACGGCCGAATATCGGCACCACGGGTTTGTCGGGAGCCGCGCGAACGAAATCCGCAGTGACTCAGGAATAAAAAGCGCTGAGCCCGCGTAAGTGCCACATAAAAAAGGCGACGCTCTTCCTCAACTCCGGCAGCACTTTCGCTACTGCGCTCATGCGGCAAACGATTTTCCTCGACTCCGACCACAAAGACACAAGGAAATTCCAAACCCTTTGATGCGTGGATGGTCATCATCTGTACCCTATCGCCGACCTCGTTGCGTGACGAAAAACTGGACTCATCCAAATTCAATGCGTCAGCCATCTCTGCAAGACTGAATTTCTCCAACTCAATCTTCTCGATGACTGCAAACATTTTTTCCACAACATTCAGACGCCAGTTTGCAACCTGCATGCTCCTTGAGGTGCTCAAGATATCCTGCTTGAGCCCTAGCTCCTCAAAACACCTGCGCAGGCATTCTGCCACATCTTTCTGATTCCTGACCCTTTCAAACTGTCTGTAGATTGGTATGAATTTTTCAAGATAGGAATCAACTGCCGGAAACTCACCCTGACTATTTTCCAAGAAAGAGAGAAAATCCTTGCTTCCACCTTCGGCAACACTTTTTTCATAGAGTTTGCTCAACTGTTCGAGAGTCCGCAAACCAATGCCACGCGCAGGAACATTGATAACCCGAAACAGAGCCGTCAAGTCGCGCGGATTGTTGGCAAAGCGCAGATACGACAACACGTCGCGGATTTCCTTACGATCGAAAAACTCGCTTCCGCCGTGCACGTGGTAGGGGATTTTTCTTTCAATGAAAACCTGCTCGAGGACGTCTGTTTGCGCATTGCTGCGAACAAGAATCGCAAAGCCGATCCATGGCATGCTGATTTCACGATGGAGACGCTGAATTTGATCGGCAACAAAAAGAGCTTCATCCCTCTCATTTTCCGCCGTGTGCAGACGCACGGGAAGATTCTCAACCTTGCGGCTCCAGAGTGTTTTGCCCAGCCGATTCACATTGGTTGAGATGACGGCGTTTGCGACATTCAAAATTTCACTGCTGCAGCGATAATTTTGTTCGAGGGTCACCCGCTTGGTCTCGGGGAATACCTTCAAAAAATCGAAAAGCACTTCCGGCTTGGCGCCCCGCCACGCGTAGATGCTCTGATCATCATCCCCCACCGCGCACACATTGCGGCTCTTCTCTCCAAGCAAACGAATGAGCTCAAATTGCGCATTGCTGGTGTCCTGAAATTCATCCACCAGAAAATGCAGGTAGCGATTGCAAATTGTCTCGCGCACAGCGCCATTCTCTTTGATCATCAAAACTGTTTTGTAGACGATGTCGTCGAAATCAACCAAATTGTAGAGCCGCAGACGCCTTTCGTAGTCGTCGAACACCTTACGCACGATCAGCCGATTCACAAGATGTGTGGCCTGTGCCAAATCCGAAGGTCGCAGCAAGGCATCCTTGCATGCAGAAATCTGCTCTGTTGCTTTTTGGAGAGAGAAAATTTCCTGCAGGTTGTGCTCTGCCAATGAGTCGCGCAAGAGATCGCGGCTCGTGCCCTCGTCAGCAACTGAAAATCCCGCCTGCAGACCGGCGGCTTCCGGAAACTCACGCAACAAGCGCAGACAAAAAGAGTGAAATGTGGAGAGCAATGCTCGTTTCTGGATAGCTTTGCCGACCAGATGCGCCAAGCGTTCACCCATTTCCCGAGCCGCTTTGTTGGTGAAACTGACAGCGACAATCTGTTCAGGCCGCACCCCGTGTGCAATCAGATTTGCGATTCTCGCAGTGATCACCTTTGTTTTTCCGGTGCCTGCACCCGCGAGAACCAGCAAGGGACCTTGAAGTGTTTCAACAGCATGACGCTGCTCAGGGTTGAGAGATGCCAGCGTTTTATGAAGATCAAGACCGCTCACGTCATACCGTCCATTGCAGAAGGAACATGGAGCGGGTCAAAGCCTCTGCGGTCATCCACCCACTCCATCAAAAAACAAAGCGAGCAGCTGAGGTTGCCAAATGGCGACGATGAGTGCTGCGAACGCCAAGAAGGGACCAAAAGGCAATACGGTTTGAAGGCCAGCCTGTCGACGCAAGCCAAAGGCTATTCCCACAACGCTGCCCAGCATACTGGCCAAGCCCATGACAATCAGAACCCCTTGCCATCCCACAAGTGCACCAATCAGGCCCATGTATTTCACATCACCCAGCCCGAGGCCCTCTCTGCCGCGCAAGAGTTCATATGTTTTTGCGATAAAAAACAGAAATCCAATACCTGTGGCGGCACCCAAAAACGCCCCCTGCCATCTCAGGCCCGCATCAGCAGCCCCCAAAAGAAGCGCAAACGGCAAACACCCTAAAGTGATGACGTCAGGAAGAATGCGAAAGCGGAGGTCAATGAGAGTCAGAGGCACGGCCGTATAAAACAAAAACAAACGTGAGACAAATTGAAGCACCGGTTGAATCTGCAACGTCCCAAAAGACGCTTGTCCCAAGGCTTGCGGCCAAACTGCCGACAAAAACTGCACCGGCGTCAGAGTTTTAAAAAACAGAAAGACTGTCCCTGCTCCGCAAATGAATTCTATCAGAGGGTAAACCCATGAAATTGTGACACCGCAGGACACACATTTTCGTCTGACCAGAAAATAGCCGAAAACGGGAATCAGACCGTAAACGGGCACGGGCGCTTGACAGGCCGGACAATGGGAAGGAGGACGGACAATCGACATTTCCAAGGGCAGACGGTGCGCCACCACGTTGAGAAAACTTCCCATGCAGGCGCCCCAAGAGAAGAAAAACAAACCGAAAAGGATGTTGAGTGTCATTTCGTCCAGCAGCATCCGCCTTGCCCTCATCGCAGAAAACACATATCCCATGAAGTGCTGACGAGTTTGCCACACGCCTTCACACAGGGCTATCGCATGAAGTCGATTTCAAAAAACAAACGCGCCTTCCACGAATACCTCATCGAGGACAAATTTGAGGCGGGCATCGCGTTGCGCGGCTCAGAGGTGAAGTGCCTCCGTGATTCGCACCCCAGCTTGGCTGAAAGCTATGCCATGGTGCGGGAAGGGCAAGCTTGGCTGATGAACTTGACTATCCCGACGCTCAAACAAGCCTCTTATTTGAATCACACTGAGCGGCGCGACAGACGCCTTCTGCTCAAGCGGAGCGAAATCAGAAAACTGGATGAAGCAACGCGGCAAAAGGGCTACACCATCGTGCCCTTGGAAATTTACTTCAACGACGACAATCGCGTTAAAGTAGAGCTTGCGCTGGCCAAAGGAAAGGCAGGCCACGACAAACGCGAGGCCCAGAAAAACAAAGATGCCAAAAGGGAAATGGATCGCGCCCTGCGGCGTTGAGTGAACCGGATTTAACCCGTCAGTCCATGTGCGGTTGATACAGATATCCCGCTATTCCCTTCGCACCCGCCGCACATCTGGGAAGATCCTCCGCCAAAAGCACTTTCACATGTGCCTCATGCAAGAGACGGCCATCCGGAAGCTGAAGGAGCAACTCCTGCCCTGCTTCCAGAGGACACTTTTCTTTATCGCTCAAACTGTACGATTGCTGTGTGGAAGTTTTGAACCAAGACGCATAGCGCATGCGGACCTTCACCTCGGCCTTCTCTTTACCGCTGGGCACCTGTGCCGAGGAGTCGGCTGCATTCGATTGGAAGCGTTGCCAGATGGCTCTGACACCCTTGACGTCGTCATCGGTCAGACGAGCGCCGGCCCGATCTAACGAGGCCTGCATGACAGCACCTGCGGACGCACTGTGTGTCAATCCGAGGGCGTGTCCCAATTCGTGCAGGATGGTTTTGCTGCCGCCGGTGGGGTCGCGCCGAGGATTTTTGATGCCCCTCATATTGAGATACAATCTCCCTTCCCCCACCATGTACACTCCCAAAGTGGAAGATGAGCTGCGAGAAATTTGTGACTGAAACAAAGGTTCGTCGTAATGAAGGACGACCTCAAGCTGTCCGTCACGAATCGAATTGACACAAGGAAACGTCGATTGTTTCACAACTTTCACAGCGGGACTCTGTCCCAAGGGAGCCGTCCATTCTTGCAATGCAGAAAGCACCCATCCCTCAATACGCACACGGTCGCTTTCGAACTCAGATTTTGACGCGCTCGCCAAGGCAGACACACAATAGCGCAGCGCTTCACCCCGACTCGCTGCCGCGAGCAAATTGGTTTCAGTGCGCGACCACCAGCTTCCCGGAACAAAAGCCACATCAGACTCTTGTTTTATTTTTGGAACACACGCACTGCCAATCGCAAAACCGAGCGGCACTGTGAAACGGAAAAACTTCATATCCAGCAACCTCAACCGCACAGCAACGTCATAAATCGAGTTCACGTTCTTCCTTTGGAAACAGAGGATTTGACAGACTGGTGTCGGTATATGTGCCGTCCGTCTTGAACACTCTCAGCTGGTAAAGAACGGGAGCCAAGTACCTGAGATCATATCGTCCATCTTTAATATCGGAAACCACTTCAGCATTGTCACAGGACTCCGTCGTGTCCAATTGCACAGAAACTCCTGATGGTGATGGAAATGATGATGGCGCTGGGGGTGGAGGAGGAGGAGGTAGTGGAGGTAACGGCGGAAGAGAACCGCTTGTCGGCATGGGGGCAGGCGTCACCGCAGGCGGCGGAATTCCCTCCATACGCCGACGTCCCATCAAATTATAGGCGCACACGCGAACAGCATCTGTTGAAGAAACTGCGCCGCTCAGCCGAGCCGCAAGTCGCGCAGGAACCGAGTTCACAAAGGGCAGGAGCATAAATTGTCCCGCTCCTGACTTTCGCACGGACCGGCGCAAATCGACGTGAATGAGAATCTCGTTGAGAGTGTTTTCCTGCACCGCGAATTCTTCAAGAAGAGTGAATTCACGTCGTCCGAAGGGGCCTGCCGGAAATGCGATCTCAACAGATTCACCAGTCTCCTTCAACACGCCCCTCACAAGACTTCCTTCGCTCAAGAGAAGACGTATCCCTTCATAAACTCCTGCGGGGAGATCCTGCTGAAAAGGCAAGGCTTGCGTTTTTCCGTCTGAAAGCGAAAGAAGATCAACTTCTGCCGGAGACGCGAGGTCAAAGAAAAGCAATCCGGAATCGGCACACATATTTCTTGGATCACGCAAACAGCGTCCCGCACGCTCTGGAGCAAAGGCAATGCTTTGGACTGTAATGTAAAGATGTTCAAGATCATCCACAGGCGCATCAGCCAAAGACACTGTGACCGTTCCCGGTTGAGGCGGCTTACCGCTCTGCGGATTGCCGGCCTGCACGCGGCACCCGGCATTGGAAAACAAAACCGCGAGCAGCGAAACCATCAGCATCGACACTGATGGAAAAAAATGAAGACTCCGCAAAATGCTCCTTGGAATCATTTTTTACTCCCTACAAGCCGAGTCAGCGGGAAGAGCTGCATGGACAACTGCACAACGCGTCGTGCTGCGTTGTCTTGCTGAGGCGGATGCTGCTCGTAAACGTTTTGAACGAAGTCCTGCAGGACCGACTTCAAGGACTCAAATTCGGATTCGGTCAGACTGAGAACAAGAGAATTGATATCCCGTAATTCCGCAGGGCAATCAACAACGGCAGCATGGGCCAAATCGAGAAGCGTCTGATGATAACGCACCAGAGCAACGCCGGCGACTTCTGCACCGGTCGTCACGTCAGCCTGCAGAGCTATGAATTTTTGTTTGCTTTCATCCCGCGTCGCGTATCCGATGCGACAGAGCAAATCGAGTCCATGACGCACTTCGTCAATGGTGATCTTCGGAAGGATGCGTTCTTGAAACCATTCCGGTTCCAGCGTGGAGCCTTCAAGGCTCATGAGTTCGAGAAGAACTGCATGAGACCAGTGACTGAAGAACTCAAGTTGGAGCTTGTCGAGCTCGTTGACGACGAGCCTTCCTTTCAGAGCGACCAACTTTCGAAATACACTTTCGCGCACCAAGGGATCGCGCGCATAGGAGTGCTCCACGAGAGCCTCAAAATACTGCCTCTCGCGCCCCACCAATCCCAGACCCGCAATGATTCGCTTGCAGGTCTTCATGGTCAGAGGCCGCCGCCCTCGGATGAGAGCATTCATCAGATTGTTATGACCCAAGCCGGCATCTTCGGCAAAGTCGAAATAAGTATAATCCGGACGCGATGCCTTGAGGGAATGGTACAAGGCATCGAGGTACTCTCGGTAATCGAGATACTCCGATGGTCTGACCGTTTCGTTGCACGCTCTTTTCAGGGCAGTTTTGTCCACTTTCCCCTCCCCATTTGAGCTTATCGTCTTGAATGTCTCATTTCATGAGAAAAAGTTCGAGAAAAGCCGGTAGGATAGGAACTTTGACACCGCCTTCCAGTGTTTTCTTTTGTCTCATCAGGAAGTTAGTGAAACAGCGCACGACGCGTCGCGCTTGCCCCGCGGCAGCAAGTGGGTTTTTTATTGATGAGAAAGGTCGAAACGGACTCACAAGGAGCGGTTGCCGAGATAACTCCCCAAGCCCGATGAGATGATGGCGCGTTCCAGATCCGCCATTCTGGACTTAATGAAACGCTCCTCGAGAAGCTGAGACACTTTCACCCGCGCACTCACGTCCGAGGCTACGGCTGAGCCAGCCGCTGACGGAGTCAACAGATCTTTCAGCTCCAACTGAACTTCACTCGGCATGCTGCGCGCAGCGGCGGGCAGCGCCCCCCGCATTTGGGGAGCTCCGTTGCGCAGGCCATTCATTGCCAATTTGAA
>JBEGJP010000020.1:0-2596 GCA_041184525.1 Pseudomonadota bacterium
GTCGAAGAACATGCTGTTCTGGAGCCCGCACACGCCGCGCACGAGGCTCAGCTTGCGCACCACATCGGGTCGGGGGCTCAATGCCACAACAGGCACCTGCGGCCGGTACTTGGCCACAGTGCGGGCGATGTTGCCCGTGAGAGTCAGGCACACAATGGCAGCGGCTTTGCAGGCATCACCCAATTCAGCGGCAGTCCGAGCGACCACCTCGGGAGTGCTCTTAGATTGAAACAGGCGGGCATTTTCTTCGCTGGGGAGCAGCATCCCTGAGTTTTCCACGCGAGCCAAAATGTCGTGCATGGTGTTCACGACGTGCGCAGGATGGCGGCCCGAAGCAGTTTCACCCGAGAGCATTGTGGCATCCGCGAGGTCGAAAACGGCGTTTGCAACATCGGCAATTTCCGCCTTGGTCGGAACGTGGTTTTCGATCATGGAATCGAGCATCTGGGTCGCGACAATCACGGGTTTGCCATGGACACGAGACGAACGCACAATACGCTTTTGATAGGCAGAGACGTTGGCAAAGCCGCATTCCACGCCCAAATCACCGCGTGCCACCATGACGGCATCGGTGACTTTGCAAATGTCGTCGATATTTTCGACAGCACTGAGCATCTCGATTTTGGCAACGACCGGAATATCTGACCCCAGCGCACGGAGCATCTGTTTGAGCTTTTGCACGTCGGTGGCTGTGCGGACGAAGGAAAGAGCGACATAATCGACGCCTTGAGCCACTCCAAAAAGGAGGTCGCGGGTGTCTTTTTCAGTCGTCGACGGAATGGATAAGTTGCTGTCCGGAAAATTCACGCCTTTACGTGACTTCAAAAGTCCGCCGTGCACCACTTCGCAGTCCACGAGCCCGTCACGGATGCCCACCACGGTCATTCCCAAAAGGCCGTCATCGAGCAGAATTTTTGCACCGACGTGGGTGTCTGCAGCCAGTTCACGGTAGTCGATTGGAATGTTGTCGTCTGTTTGCTCCAAACCGAAGACAAGAGTGAGTTGTTGGCCTTTGGTGATCGTCGTCGAGCCGCCTCTCAATTTCCCGACACGGATTTTAGGCCCCTGCAGGTCCTGAAGAATGGCGACTGGTTTATTCTTTTCGCGGGAAAGCTCGCGGATGATGGCAATATTTTGAGCGTGCGTGCTGTGTTCACCATGAGAAAAGTTGAGGCGCGCCACGTTCATTCCCGCATCGATCAGTGCAGAGATTGTTTCGCGGTTGCTGCTGGAGGGGCCAAGGGTGCAGACAATTTTGGTCCGTGTGTCATGAAGTGCCTGAGTCATTCCTGAGAATCTCCTTCGCCGATCTCGAGCCGTGCCGTTTGGCCGCTGTTGTGCCGCAGGGAAATGATGTTTTCAATCTGAGCCTCGGATTCCGTCAGACGCATCCGGAGGGCATCGACGGTTTCGAAGCCGGATTTCAGGAGTGCACCGAGGTCATCCAAGGACGTCGATTCTTGCTCGAGCGACCCCATGATGCGTTGCAATTCGGCTTGAAGTTCTTTGTAGGAGGCCGTTTTTGAGAGTGTCATGTGGATTCCTCCGATGACGGGCTAAGAGTGGGAGTCTGTGTGCCGGGGGCCCCATTGGGAGAGGCGGGCAGGGGAACGGATTGCAGCCCAGCGACGTGCATTTCGATAAAAACTTGAGCATTTTTCTTCGAGCTAAAAAGTTCGACCCGCACATCCTGTGGCCATCCAGTTGTGAGAAAGTCATCTGCACTGAGGACGCGACCATGTGCGCTCCGCAGGATGGAATACCCCCAACGCAGGGGTTGTGCGCTTGTTTTTTCCACCAGCCGCAGGCTTTGGGCTGCTTGATTGAGACGAAACGATTCGCGCTCCAGTCGCCTGCGGGCCGATTGCTCCAGCGTGAGGTCTTGCCTGTCGAGCCATTGTTTTTCTCGGCGCAATTGGTTTTGTGTGTTTCTGGCAAGACGTTCGAGCCGGCCGAGAAGGCGATCGAAGTTTTGTCCGATTTTTGAGCTGAGGAAACGCGCAGCACCGGTGGGCGTCTTTTCTGCCACTGAAGCCACTTCATCTGCAATACTGACATCGTCAAAATGGCCAATCGCAGTGAGCACGGGCACCGGACAGTACGCAATCGCTTTGCAAATTTCCAAATTATCAAACCATCGCAAATCCATCCGCGAACCACCGCCGCGTGTGATGACAACGCAATCGAAATGCGGCGCAGGCAAAGAAGAAATCTGAGAGAGTGCCGCTGTCACTTCACTCTCTACTTTCTCTCCTTGCATATGACAATCAAACAGGGTCACCCGATAAGCCAATCCGGACAATTTCAATTCATCGAGAAAGTCGGTTTGTGCACGTGAGCCCGCAGCAGTCAAAAGTGCTATCCGGAGCGGAAAGTCGGACCAAACGGCGGACACCCGTTGCCGATCGTAAAGCCCGCGCCGCTTCAATTCTCTGATGATGTTCTGTCTTTGAATTGCGAGGTCGCCCAAGGTGAACTGCGGGTCGATATCATCCACAATGAGGTTGAGCCGCGACCCTTCCTTGCGGAAATCACAATGCACGAGGAGTTTAATCTTGATTCCTTCGGCGAGCGGAAAATCAACGAGTTTTTCTTG
>JBEGJP010000021.1:0-26329 GCA_041184525.1 Pseudomonadota bacterium
ATCAACAAATCGCCCACGGGATATTCGTTCATCGGCTGGAATTTGAAGAACCCCATTCTCGCCAACAAGGATGTCCGCTGGGCCCTCTCTCACATTGCCGACCTCAACACTTGGATCAACAAAATTGAATACGGCATGGCAGAGCCTACAATTGGGCCGTTCAGCGTCAAAAGTGAACAAAACGATCCTTCGCTGAAGTCTGTGGAATTCAATCTGCAAAAAGCCCGCGAGCGGCTCGCGGCTGCCGGATGGACGAAGGCGGGCAAGAACGGCGTTCTCGAAAAAGATGGCCAACCCTTGGAACTGACCATCATCTACCCGAGCCAATCAAAGGAAACCACCGAACCCAAGATGGTCGACTTCAAACAAAAAGCGGCTAAAGTCGGGGTGGCCATCAACCTCAAATCCATTGACTGGACCACGTTCACAAAGCTGCTGGACGATCGGAAATTTGATGGTGCGGCGCTCGGATGGAGCCGAGACTCCGACGGTGACCTGAAGCAAATCTGGCACTCCGATTCCATCGGAAACAAAGGCAGCAACTTCATCAGCTATTCAAACAAGGAAGTGGACAAGCTCATTGATGAACACCGTGCCACCCTCGACAAGACCAAACGGACCGAGATTGCACGGCGTCTGCAAAAGATCATCTACGAGGATCAGCCCTACACATTCCTCACAGAGCGATTGTATTCCCTTTACGCCCATCAGAGCTATGTGCAGAAGGAAAAAGACACCTACAACTACACCATCGGCCGTTCGTTCTGGAGAATCGCAGAACGTTGAAACTGAGCTACCGACGGTCAAGAAGAAGCGAATGACATGAATTTTCCAAGCTATGTTTTGCGCCGCCTGTTTCTCATGATTCCGACGTTTTTCGGAATCACGATTCTCTGCTTCGGCGTGTTTCAGATTGCGCCCGGCGGCCCCGTAGAAACCTACCTCGCCAAAGTCCGCTTCGCCGGCGGCGCCGCAGCAGGTGGAAAAGGCGGAGGCGAAAGCGGTCACGGCTCTTCAAGTGCGTCGAGCAAATCGGTCACCGATGAAGTCGTGGAAGAGCTCAAAAAGCGGTACAATTTCGACAAGCCCATCTACGTCCGATATTGGCTGTGGTTGAAAGATTTGGCCCGCTTGGAGTTCGGATATTCGCACACTCAAGGGCAGCCTGTCCTTGAAGTCATCAAATCGAAGCTTCCCGTTTCAATCATCTTCGGTGTGACAAGTTTCTTTCTCACCTATTTGGTGTGCATTCCGCTCGGAATTCTCAAAGCATTGAAAGATGGCTCCCGTTTCGACGTTGTGACAAGTGGATTGCTCTTCGTCATGTACAGCGTGCCCGAGTTCATGCTCGCCATTTTGCTCATTCATTTCCTTGCCGGTGGACAGTATCTTGAACTCTTCCCCATTCAGGGCCTCCGTTCACTCGATTACGAAAACTGGCCGCTTTGGCAGCAGAGCCTTGATGTCGCGTGGCACATGTTTTTGCCAATGGTGTGCTACATGATCTCTGGATTTACGACGCTGACGCTCCTCATGAAAAATTCAATCATCGAGCAAGTGAAGCAGGACTACGTGCGTTCTGCACTGGCGCGCGGCGTCACGCAGCGCAAAGCGGTTCTCAAACACGCTCTTCGCAACGCCATTCTTCCGATTTCAACGGGCTTTGGTGGAATCATCCTCGCTTTCTTCGGCGGGAGCATGCTGATTGAGACCATCTTCAATCTCGACGGCATCGGGAAACTTTTTTATCAATCGACAATTGAACGCGATTATCCGGTGGTCATGGCTGAAATTGCCATTGTTGCCGTTCTGGGACAGGTGGCGCTGCTCCTCTCGGACCTTCTCTACCGAGTGATCGATCCGCGTATCGATTTCTCTTCGCGCGATTGAGGGCCAGATGATGTCACCCGATTTTCAACGACGCCTCAAACATTTCAGTTCGATCAGAAGAGCTGTCTGGTCACTCTGGGTGCTCCTTCTCATGATGCTTGCAAGTTTTTTTGCAGAGCTCATTACCAATTCAAGCCCCATCATCGCCCAGATCAACGGCAAAATTATTGTGCCAGCCTATATTACATACGAACGCGAAGAGCTCGGCCAAGAAGGTGCAGGCGTTGTCGACTATCGGGAACTGAAGTCCCAATACCAGTGGTCCATTTGGCCCGTGCTCAACTGGGATGCTGTCGAAATTGACTCCGAGCAAACGGAATATTTGACATCTCCGAATGCCGCACACTTGATGGGAACTGACCGTGCCGGACGCGATGTATTTGCACGCCTCCTGTATGGAACACGTATTTCATTCCTGTTCGGTTTGGCCTACTGGCTCATCACCTACATCATTGGAACATCGATCGGCCTCTTCACCGGATTCGTGGGCGGCAACGTCGACCTTTATGGCCAGCGTCTGATCGAAATTTTCCAGTCGACGCCCCACATGCCTCTGTTGTTGTTCATTGTGTCGGTGGTCTCGCCCAGTGCCGCTTTGCTCGCCGTCTTCCTTTGCATTTTTGGCTGGACCGGCATCGCCCAGTACATGCGCCTTGAGGCCCTCAGAAATAGAAATCTGACCTTCACCGAAGCGGCCATTTCCATGGGAGCATCACGCTTCCGACTCCTTTTTACCCACATTCTCCCGAACAGCCTCGTGCCGCTCATCACGTTTTCCCCCGTGGCCGTGATTTCGGGCATTTATTCTCTCGCGTCATTGGACTTGCTTGGGTTTGGCGTTCCTCCCCCCACCCCCAGCTGGGGCGAACTGCTCGATCAAGCCCGCGCCAACTACCAAGTGGCGTGGTGGCTGGCGGTCTTTCCCAGCCTCTTTTTGTTCATGACCATCCTTTGCCTGAATTTCATCGGAGAAGCGGTCCGGAAGGCCTTCGATCCGCGCGCTTAACTGTTGGAAATAACAGCACACTTCCGCTTTCGAAAAAAACTGGCCAGTCGGCTTGCGCAGCGTGCGCCCATTTTGTAGGGTGCGCATCAGTGACACAAGGCGCTTCCGCAACTGCAAGTTGTCTGCCCACGACGGGCTTATGACTTCACCCTATTCAAGAAGAAAGGGACTGCCATGACACGAGGCCACTCATCGAAAGTCATTCTTGGCGCCTCGCTCGTTGCGGCTGCAGCCGCTCTTGTCGCTTGCGGAACTGGAAATTCCGACCGCAGCGTTCGCCGCATTGATGGTCCCAATGGCCCCCTGACCTACGTGTCATCGTTCGTGAACCCAGATCAAATTGAAAAAATCATTGGTGAAAACGATCTCACGCCCGTTCTGCAGGATGGTGCGAACATCCCTGAAAAGTACCGTCCTCTCATCGATGCCTTCGGGAAAATTTCAATGGGATGCACGGCTACACACATTGGCAACGGTCTTGTTCTCACGGCGGGCCACTGCTTTGAGGCACCCGAAAAGCGTGTGAACAACAAACCCTGCGACCGCATCACAGTCGAATGGGGTTACCGCCAAGACAAAGCACCTTATCTCAAATCAAAATGCGTGACTGTGCTTGCTGCCGAACTCAACGATGACCGTGACTACGCTATTTTCAAAGTTGACGTTGCGCCGACTGCAAAAATCGAAATGGACCTGAAGACTCGTCCGAAGATGGGTTCCTCGGTGACCATTTTTGGGCATCCTCAGCTGCGTCCGCTCGAGTGGTCCAAAACATGTGTTCTGGAAGAAGGCAGCCGCGGCGGTTGGGGAACTGATGAGTTCAGCCACCAATGTGACACCGAACCGGGCAACAGCGGCAGTACAATCATCGACGACACCACATTGAAAATCATCGGTATCCACGATGGTGGTCGTGCTCCTTGGAACTACGGCACGTTCCTGCTGAACACACCCGTGACGGAATTTGTGAAGGACACCACTCCTACGAATCCCACTCCGGTTCCGAGTCCAGCACCCAGTCCCAATCCGACACCCGTTCCCAACCCCGGCCAGCCTGACACTGTGATGAAGCTTCCCAACCAAATTTTCGGACCATTTGGGAACAACCAGAGCACGGTCCTCACCAGCTTCGGTCAGGAATTGGGAACCTACATCAGCTTCACCCTTCTGACTGATGTTCAGGAAGGAAAAGATTTCGTCGTTGTCAGCCATGGCGACCGGCAGCGTGCTGAAGTCAGTGGTGTGGGTCGCAGGAATTTCGACCGGCTGCGCCTTCCCGTTCAAATTGCATTCAAGTCCGATCGCTTTATTCGTTCAAACAACGTCATTTTGCAAAGCATCCGCATTTTCAAAGCAGGTTTTCAGAACCCGTAAATTCTTTTTCGGAAGAGTTTACGAGCCCTCCTCACCGCATGGCGTTCCCCGCTTTGCGGTTTTTTTTTGTTGCTGACACAATGGCGGCAGCCGTCTGGAGGAGCCTGCGCGCATGGAACTTTATCAGTGGTATTTGGTGCTCGGGATCTTTTTGGTGATCTCGGAAATCTATATTCCCGGCTTTGTCGTTTTACCCATCGGTGTTGCAGGCATTGTGACGGCTGCAGTCGCTTACTTTCGCCCCGAAGTCTGGATCCATGCCGTATTTTTTATCTGCTCGAGCGGACTTGCGCTTCTGGCGTTGGCACGTTTCAGAGATTCAACACAAAACGAGAAAAATGACACTGCCGCAGGATTTGGGCTGGTGGGACAAACAGGAACTGTCACCGTCCTTTCCCCTGAAAACCAGCCCCTGAAAGTGAAGATCTTTGGCGACGTTTGGGATGTTCTTGAACATCAGGCGCCCCCGTCAGGACACCAGCAGTGGACAGTCGGTGCACAGGTGCGTGTCGTCGCTGTGCATGGAAATAAAATTTCAATCCAGTCACTCTGAGGAGAATGCACCATGGAGTTTTTCAGTCTGTTCTTCGTTGGTCTCGCGATCATTGCTCTGTTTGCCATTGTGCGGGGAGTCTACGTGATCAGGCAACAGGAATGCATGATCGTCGAACGCTTGGGACGCTTTCATGCCATTTTGAGTTCCGGCCCCCAACTCATCTTGCCATTCGTCGACCAGCCCCGTCAGATGCTTTGGATCCGCAATGGAATTGTTGTTCCCGTGGAACGAATCGACTTGCGCGAGGTCGTGCTAGATATTCCCGAACAGCGGGTGATCACCAAAGACAACGTGGGTATCACTGTCGATGCCATCATCTATACCCAGATCACCGATGTGCGCCGTGCTGCTTACGAAATTCAATCGCTTCCGCTCGCCATTGGTCAGCTCACACAAACCACACTCCGCAATCTCATTGGTGAATTGGAACTCGACCACACTCTTTCGAGCCGCGATGCCATCAACACCCGACTGAAGTCGATCCTCGATGAAGCTGCAGACAAGTGGGGATTGAAAGTGAACCGCGTGGAATTGCGCAACATCACACCACCTTTGGAAGTCCAGCAGGCGATGGAAAAACAAATGCAGGCCGAGCGCGAAAGACGCGCGCAGGTGCTTGCAGCGGAAGGTTCCAAGCAAAGCCGTATTCTTGATGCTGAAGGTGAAAAGCAAAGTCGTATTGAGCGTTCGCAAGGTGAACAGCAAGAAAAGATCAACCAATCACTCGGTGATCGAGATGCGATGATTGCCCGTGCCGAAGGCCAAGCCCGTGGAATTGAGGCCGTGGCAGCCGCGCAGGCCAACGCGATCTCGAGCGTCAAAAACGCTTTCGGTAATCCGCAGGTCGCGGCTCAATATCTGGTGGCGATGGAGTATTTAAAGCGCTTCGGAGAAATGACAAGCAAGAACACCGACAAAGTGTTCATCCCTTACGAAGCATCGGGTGTTCTGGGATCGCTGGGTGGGATCAGCGACCTCCTGAAAGGCAGCGGATCGGGTCATTCTTCGACATCGAAGTTGTGATACACCGCCTGAACATCATCCTGCTCTTCGAGTTTCTCCACCAGCTCGAGAGCGTTTTTTCCATTTTCACCGCTGAGTGAAACGCGGGTGTCGGGAATGAGTTCCAGCCCCGCTTTCTCAAATTTCAAACCGGCGGCAATCAGGGCATCTCTCACGGATGCGAATGACGTGGGCTCGGTATAGACGGTGGCAAAGCCGTCTTCCACGACGACGTCATCCGCGCCGGCATCAAGCGCCAGTTCCATCACCTTGTCTTCTGTGACGGCACCGAGCTCGATATCAAGAACACCTTTTTTCTTAAACATCCATGCCACCGAGCCCATTTCACCCATATTACCGCTGTTTTTGGTGAAGATGCGACGCAACTCGGGATTGGTGCGGTTGCGATTGTCGGTGAGAACTTCAACGAGAATCGCCGATCCACCAGGGCCATAGCCTTCGTAGGTGATTTCCTCGAACGTCATACCCTCAAGTTCACCGGCACCCTTTTTGATGGCTCTTTCAATCACGTCTTTGGGCATATTGTTGTCGCGCGCGCGGTCGACAGCCAGTCGGAGCTTGGAGTTGAAGTTGGGGTCGCTTCCCGTGCGCGCGGCAACCATAATTTCACGAGCCAATTTTGTGAAAACTCTTCCGCGAGCAGCGGCGCTTGCGGCCATGCGTCCGGCAACAGTGGCGTGACGACCCATAAGAACACCTTCCGTTGATACTTATTAATGCAAATAAGAACCGATTGCGGACACCCATTTGCGTGAACATAGCGCACACACGTACGCAGCCCTTTTTTTGCCACCTATTTGTTACAGCGATGCCAGCCAGATGCCAAGAGCGCGACTTTGCCCGTTGCCTAAGTTCCGATAATCTTTGTCGGTACGATTCCCAAGTGAATTTTCCACAGACACTGGAGGGCTGCATGCGGCAGAAAAAGAACCGGCACACTGCGGAGCAGAGCGGACTTGAGAACCAACCACTGCGCGTGGCTGTGGTGGGGGCAGTGCGCACACCCTTCGTTCGCTCTTTCGGGGTCTTCGAGAGGGAAACGCCCCTCAGCCTGAGTTTGCGTCCGGCCACGGAAGTGATCGCGCGGAGCGGAGCACAGGCGTCTGATATTGATGAGGTCATTTGGGGGGCCGTTGTTCCCCAAACCAAGAATCCGAATATCGCCCGCGACATCGTTTTGTTTGCAGGGCTGCCCAAAAGTATCCCCGGCTACACACTCAACAGAGCATGTGCGAGCTCCTTGCAAGCCGTCCAGCTCGGCAGCGATGCCATTCTGTCAGGCCGCAACCGCATGGTGCTTGCCGGCGGTGTGGAAGTGCTTTCCGACGTGCCCATCACCTTCTCTGATGAAGCGCGCCGTTTTCTGACACGTCTGTCGCGCACGAAAACCATCAAGGAAAAGTTGATGATGCTTTCGGAATTCAATCCCAAAGCGTTCTTGCCCCGCCCTCCTGCTTTGGCTGAACCCTTCACGGGATTCACGATGGGAGAGCACGGTGAGCAAATGGCAGTTAAAAATGACATTTCGCGAGAACGCCAAGATGAACTTGCCATGCTCAGCCACCACCGCGCTGCAGCAGCCATCAGTAAGGGATATCTGCAAGAAGAGATTGTTCCCGTCTGGGCGGGAGCGAACAAGGAAAATTTTGTGGATGCTGACAATTTGGTGCGCGGAGACACCTCACTCGAAGCACTGGCCAAGTTGAAACCGGCGTTCGACAAGCGAAATGGAACGCTGACAGCAGGCAACTCAAGCGCTCTGACGGACGGAGCATCGGCGGTTCTCCTCGCCAATTCACACTATGCCCACGAGCACGGTCTTCCGGTGATGGGCTACATTGTGGATTCCGTCACGGTTGCAGTCGACCCGCGTGATCAGCTTCTCATTGGTCCCGCCTATGCCATTCCCAAGTTGCTCCAAAAACACAACTTGAAGCTCTCAGACGTCGGCGTGTTTGAAATTCATGAGGCCTTCGCGGCTCAGGTGCTCAGCTGTCTGGACGCCATGTCGAACACGCGTTTTTGCCAAGAAAAATTGAACCTCGAAGGTGCTTTCGGCGTGGTCGACCCGAGCAAAATGAACGTCGACGGAGGCTCGATTGCCTACGGACATCCTTTTGGTGCCACAGGTGGACGCTTGGTCGGCCGTGCGCTGCGCATCGCTCAACGCACCGGCTCCCGCTATGCGATTGTGGCCATTTGCGCTGCGGGCGGGATGGGCCAAGCCATGCTTCTTGAAACACCCCAACATTAAAAAGGAAGAAGAGCATGAACAACGCCATCAGTTCAATTACGAAAACACTCCGTGTTTCATGGCAAGACACTGTGTGTGTCATCGACTTTCACGATGAATCGAAATCGATGAACGCCTTCTCCCGCGACATTCTCGTTGATCTCGACAAAGTCGTTTCGCAGGCGCTGGCGACCCCCGGCATCACGGGGCTTGTCATGACGTCCTCCAAACCCGGTTGCTTTGCCGCCGGCGTCGACATCAGCATTTTCGACACGCTCACGACACAAGCGTCAGGACAGGAAGCCTCGGCCACGTTGCATGAGCTGTTTCAGAAATTTGATGACGCCTCGGTGCCTACTGTTGCTGCTATCAACGGTGTGTGTTTGGGAGGCGGACTCGAACTCTCGCTGGCATGTCATCACCGCATCTGCTCTTCAAGCCCGAGCACCCAACTCGGCCTTCCGGAAATTCAGCTCGGCCTGCTCCCCGGAGGCGGAGGCACACAACGGCTGCCGCGCCTCATTGGTGTGGCTCCAGCGCTTGATCTCATTCTCACCGGCAAGAAAGTCGACTCGAAAAAAGCCCTCAAACTGGGGCTTGTGAGTGAAGTAGTTCCTGAAAACCAGCTTCTCAAAAAAGCTGTTGAACTTTGCAGAACAACACATCCGGCGACAGCAGATCGGAAAAAGGGCGGATTCAATCTTCTCAAGCAGGTGAAGTCGACCGATCTGGGCGGCATTGACATGCAAAAACTGGCGCTCGAAACCAATCCAATTGGCCGAACTATCATCGAAAGAAAAACACTGGAGCAGATCGAGAAAACCACAAAAGGTTTTTATCCTGCGCCTAAAAAAGCACTCGAATCGGTGATGAAAGGCATTTCACGGACTCTGTCGGAGGGCCTGAAGATAGAAGCCAAGCTCTTTGGCGACTTGGTCGTGACTCCGGAAAGTCGTGCGCTCGTCCACATCTTCCGAATCATGACGGCTGCGAAAAAGAATCCATTCGATGCAGATGTTCAAAAAGAAGCACGTGACAGTGTCGTTGATCCTCTGGTCAACGGAGAAGCCTTCGTCGGCATGCTCGGTGCCGGACTGATGGGGAGCGGCATTGCGACAGTGCTCTCGGATAAAAACATCCGCTGTGCAATCATGGATCGCGATGGCGCTGGAGTCCAACGCGGTCTTAAAGGTGTGCAATCCTACTTCGATGAACGCATGCGCAAGCGCAGGATCAAAAAGTTCGATCGTGACGCCGCTGTGGGGCGGATTGTTCCGACCATCGATCTTGCCACGCTGGCCGGCACAAACTTTATTGTGGAGGCCGTGTTCGAAGATATTGCAGTTAAACACGACATTCTCAAACGCTGTGAAGCCGCCCTCCACGATGAGAATTTTATCTTTGCCTCCAACACGTCCAGTTTGCCCATTGCACGCATTGCTGCTGCAGCAAAGAAACCGGAAAATGTGATCGGCATGCATTTCTTCTCGCCGGTGCCAAAAATGCCTTTGGTGGAAATCATCACAACCAACAAGACTTCAGCGCGCACAGCAAGTGCAACATTCGATATTGCCGCCAAGATGGGGAAGAACATCGTCGTTGTGAAAGATGGTCCGGGCTTCTACACCACGCGTATTCTCGCGTTTCTCATTGCAGAAGCCCTCACCATTCTCTCGGAAGGTGCCAGCATTGAGGACATCGACCGTGCCTTGGAACAATTTGGAATGCCTGTCGGCCCCATCACCCTGCTCGATGAAGTGGGAATTGATGTGGGAGCCCACATCATCACGGTGCTGAAAGAAGCATTTTCAGAGCGACTCGTGATCCCGCGTGAACTCGATGCCATCATCGCCGAAGATCGCAAGGGACGAAAAAACGGGCGCGGGTTCTACACCTATCCGGAAGGAAAAAAGGACAAGCCCGACACGTCGATTTATAAACATTTGAAGCACGGTGACGACCGCAAGCGATTCGACCTCAAGGAAATCGCCGACCGTTGTATGTTCGTCTTCATGAACGAAGCGGCACGCTGCATCGACGAAGGAATCATCGATTCAACCGATGCAGGCGATTTGGGCGCCATCTTCGGGCTCGGTTTCCCGCCCTTCCTCGGCGGTCCGTTTCATCATGCACGGCAACTGGGATACGCCCGAATGACACAAATTCTTGAAGACATGGCGACACGCTTTGGAAGCCGTTTCAAACCGGCAGCGCACTGGGCAACATCTGCCCAATGAGCCATCGCACTGGCATTCGTGCAGGAAACGCTTCACGGTGGTCGGGCATCTGGTCGATGGCCTCGCTGGAGAGCGAAATGGGAAGGGAGTGAAGAAATCGGAATGAGGGCACGTAAGAAGATAAAACCACCACAGAGGATCGGCGTTCTGTCAGGATGTCTGATTTCGGTTTGTCTTCTTCAATACGGCTGCGAATCTTCGCCCCCGCAAACCAAAAGTGCGGTCCCGATTGCTTGGGGAGAAGCCAACACCCTGCCGCTCACTTCATCAACGGCTGAAACAGCAACTTCGCCTTGGCGAAAAGTGGTTGTCCTCTCCAAAGGCGTTTTGACGATTGGACTTCAGAGTGGAATCGGCACAGGCCGCATTCGGCTCGCTGTTCGCAGTGATTCCGGCAAACGGACCCTCTTTCAAAAAGAAGTCGACCTGAGCCCGCAGGCTCCGGTCAACATGACCATTGGAGTCGATGCCGGAACATACTTTATTGTTCTTGAGCCTCTTCAGGATCAGGTTCTCAATGCGATGCTCACGGCTCGCTTTCAACCCGAAGACCCCGACGCTCTTTCTGGCGCCGACAGGGAAAGAGATGGCGCACAGCAACTCGTGCTTGCGCAGCCCAAGGAAGGTGCCGTCAGCTTTAGAGATGGCAATCGGACGGACTGGTTTCGCTACGATGCCGGTTCCGCCGAAACGCTGCAAATTCGATTCCAGCCGTTGGATCTCGCCAGAGGAGTGAAGGCAGAGTGCATCACTCCAACAGGATCGTCGTTCGAGCTGAGCGGACAAGATAAAGTCGTCATCCGTGAAGCTGGGACAGTTTGGATTCGAGTTTTTGCCGACCAAGCGGACTCAGGGGGCGGTTACCGGCTCGGTGCAAGCAACTCCCCGTTTCTCAACACTGAAAAACAGGGGCTGCTGCTGAAGTACAACAAATTCAATGCGACTGTGAATTTAGGAACTGAAGACGGAGTGCGCCAAGGACTCAAAGGTTTCATTCAAAGATCCGACGGCACTCTTGTCGATTTTGTGATTGAACGCGCGCTTCAAAGAACGTCGACGGCAAAATCGTCCGTCGAATTCAAAGAAACGGACCTGCAATTGCCGGTCCATTTCGAGCACAAATGATCAATCGACTTTTGCAGATTCAATGATCACCGGCTTGACAGGCACGTCACTGTGCATCCCGAAAGTACCGGTTTTGCTCGTGGCGATGTCGTCGACCACATTCATCCCTTCAACAACTTTTCCGAAGACAGTGTATCCGCCGCCGTTGGGATAATCGAGAAACGCGTTGTCGACGAGATTGATGAAAAACTGTGCCGTCGCAGAGTTCACGTCTTGGGTGCGCGCCATGGCAAGGCTGCCGCGAACATTCTTAAGTCCATTGTTGGCTTCCGACTTGATCGGTGCCTTAGTCGATTTTTGAGTCATCTTTTCGTCGAATCCGCCGCCTTGGATCATGAACTTGTCAATCACGCGGTGGAAGATCGTTTTGTCGTAATGACCGGACTTCACATAACCGAGAAAATTTTCCACGGAACCGGGTGCTTTTTCTTTGTCGAGCTCGATTTTGATCGTTCCTTTGTTGGTGACCATCGTAACAACTGTTGCATTTGACTTCATCTTTTTGGCCTCTTTAACTGGGGTTTTCTTGCTGTCTTTGCTTTCCTTGGATTCCTTGCTTTCCTTCGCTGCCGGCTTTGCAGCAGCAGCCGAAGCGAACGAAGCTCCACTCCAAGCAACACCGCTCAACAAACAAACCGAGATGAGAAACTGACGACTGAACATGACGAAATCCTCCCTGAATTTCAAAAGCGCGATGCTCTCGCATCAGACCTTTCTTCAAAACAACATTTTTAAAGATTTGCGGCGAACAATCAACGCTGATTGACGTCAATGCCCCAAAATACGCCACACTCTTCCTTCACAAGATCGACAAATGTGTTCACCGGCATGGCGTCTTTGTTTTTCCCGTCCCGATAGCGCGGAGTCAGTGTTCGGTTCTCTACTTCCTTGTCGCCGATCACGAGCATGTAGGGAATTTTCGCCACCTGCGCCTCACGCACTTTGGCAGAGAGTGTATCGTTGCTGAAATCGGTATCCACACGCACGCCCGCAGCAAAGAGCTGCGCCCGCACCTGCTCGCCCCATTCCACACAGCTTTCCTTCACTGTGACGATACGCGCTTGCACAGGGCACAGGCCAAGAGGAAAATGTCCCGCAGTGTGTTCAATAAACACGCCCATGAATCGCTCGACAGAGCCCAAAACCGCGCGGTGGATCATGACAGGCACTTCCGGCTTGTTGCTCGCAGAAATATACGATGCACCGAGGCGGCCTGCGGTCTGGAAGTCGAGCTGAATGGTAGCGCACTGATGGAAACGTCCAATCGCGTCTTTGACCTTGATATCAATTTTGGGTCCGTAAAATGCGCCGTCACCCGGATTCAAAATATATTCGATACCCTCGGACTTCAGAGCCTCTGTGAGAGCCGTTTCTGCAGTATCCCAAAGCTCTTCGGCGCCGACGCGCTTTTCGGGACGTGTTGAAAGGTAGAATTTGACTTCTTCAAACGTCAAATCGCGATAGGCTTCGCGCACAAATCGCAATGCGAGTTTCATTTCGCCCTGAATTTGATCGGGCGAACAAAAGATATGTCCGTCGTCCTGTGTGATGCGCCGGACGCGCGTCAGGCCATGCACAGTTCCACTCAATTCGTTGCGGTGGACAACACCGAATTCGGCAAAACGAAGGGGGAGTTCACGATAGCTGCGCAGGCCGGTTTGAAAGACTTTCACATGAGCCGGACAGCTCATCGGCTTGATGGCATACTCCTGCTCATCTACCTGAGTGAAAAACATATTCTCACGGTAGTTGTCGTAGTGGCCGCTCATTTTCCACAAATCTACATTCATGACTTGCGGCGTGTGAATTTCACGGAATCCGAATTCAGCTTGTTTGCGACGGATATAATTCTGAAGCAGAACAAATAATTTTGCACCATTGGGAAGAAAGAAAGGCGCACCCACTGCAGACTCGGGGATGAGCGTGAAAAGCTCAAGCTGTTTGCCCAGCACCACATGATCGCGCTTTTTGGCTTCTTCGAGCATGTGCAAATAAGCATCGAGATCTTTTTTATTGGCCCATGCCGTTCCATAGATACGCGTGAGCTGGTCGTTGTCCTTGTTGGCACGCCAATAGGCTCCGGCAATGCTCATCAATTTGAATGCACCCAACTTACCGGTGTTAGGCACATGCGGCCCTCGGCAGAGGTCGCCCCAACCGCCCATCTCATAAATTTTAATATCTTGATCAGCCGGAATGTCCCCGACAATTTCGGCTTTGAATTTCTCGCCTATCGTCTTGAAGTGCGCGATGGCCTCGCTGCGCGACACAACACGCGGCATGACCTTGAAGTCTTTGGCGACGATCTCGGTCATCTTTTTTTCAATGGCATCGAAATCATTGGAACTGATTTTCACGCCGTCAGGAGGTCTGACATCGTAATAGAATTGATTCTCGACAACCGGACCGATGGTGATTTGCGTGCCGGGGAAGACCTCCTGAATGGCCATAGCCATCAGGTGAGCGGTGGAGTGACGGATGATTTCGAGACCTGCCGGAGAATTGCCCACGACAATTTCAATCTTCTCGCCGCCCTTGAGTTCTCGGCTGAGGTCGCACAGTTGACCATCGATTTTGCCGGCGACGGCACTCTTGGCCAAACCCGGCCCGATGTTCATGGCCACGTCAGCCAAAGTACAAGGTGAAGGAAGAGTGCGGGTGGAACCATCCGGCAAAAAAACATTGACTTGTGAGCTCAAAACTCAATCCTCCACGCAGAGAGCACATTCGAAGTGCGAATTATTTATTCCAGCGTCAGTTGCCACGCAACACTCCGAGGAGGAAGTTCCTGTGCCGCTCGAGAATACCCTCGAGTTCCCCGATTTCGCTCAGGGAAAACCATCCAATCGCCTCAATTTCACTTGTTTGCAGCTTCCAGCCGACGCTTTCGGTGCCATGGACCGGCTCAACGGCCTCAAAGATGAGGTCGATGAGCGGGAATTTGTCACTGTGCAACGTCCCCAGCGACCTGAACTTTTTGTGAAAAGAACCTGACTCAGCCGGTGCCCACCCCAATTCCTCAATCAACTCCCTCAGGAGTCCGGCTTCCGGCGATTCAGGCCAACCGATGAGCCCGCCCGGCAGACCCCACGGTTTGAGACGTCCCTTATGTCGGAGCAAACAAACGCGTCCTGATTCGTCGCGCAAGAGACAAAGCACTCCCACCGTCCAGCGGGGAGCAAAAGAACGCAACCACAGGCGCACAACAGAGAGCCGCACTCGCTTCAGGACAGACCTCAGACTCTTGCCCTGCCGCCTTTGTTCCGTGTAAGTCATGCGCTTCACCTGTCATTTACTAAGGTTGGAGGGGTCAAAATGGACGTTTCATGCGCCGTCATGCTGTTTCCCGGGCAAGGGAGTCAATCGGTTGGAATGGGGCGCGAGCTCGCAGCAAACTTCTCCGAATACAAAGACACCTTGGCCGAAGCCTCGGACACTTTGGGCTTCAGTATGGAAGCACTGTGTTTCGAAGACTCCAACCAACAACTCAATCTCACAGAGTACACCCAACCTGCTCTTCTGGCGACCAGCGTTGCGTCGTACCGCGTACTGAGCAAGCGCACTGACCTCAAGCGAGTCGCTGCAGTGGCCGGACACAGTCTGGGTGAATATTCAGCATTGGTTTGTGCCGGAGCATTGAACTTTGCAGATGCTCTCCATGCTGTCCGTTTTCGCGGTCAGGCCATGCAGCGTGCGGTGCCTGTCGGAGTCGGCGGCATGGCCGCCTATGTGGGAAGCCAAGTGGATAAAGTTGTGGCGCTCTGCAAAGAGTTGAGCAACCCGCAGGCCTCCGTCGAGCCGGTCAACTTCAATTCACGGACTCAAGTTGTCCTGAGCGGTCACAAAACCGCCGTAGATGCCGCGGTAGCCCGCATCAGTGCAGAGAAGCTCGGTCGCGGTATTCCTTTGCCGGTCAGCGCCCCATTCCATTCCAGCCTGATGCAACCCGCCGCAAAAGAAATGGGCAATTACTTGGAAAAAGTGGCACTCCAGCCACTGACAAAGCCCGTTTATGCCAACGTTGACGCGTTGAAATATACAGACGGCAGCTATTCAAGGATTCAACTTGTCAAGCAAATCGCAAGTGCGGTTCTTTGGACTCAAACTCTCGACAATATTCAGACGACCGAGAAACCGACCCTGTGGTTGGAAGTCGGAACTGGCTCCGTATTGCAAGGTTTGGTGAAAAAAACTCTCGACAACGCCACAAGCGCAGGTACACACGACGTCGAGTCTATGAAAGCCGTACTGAACGCCTTGGGAGCTTGAAATCGTGGCAAAGTTGAAATCCTCGGACGACATTCTGATGATGCGGGCAGCGGGCCGGCTGGCTGCTGAAACCCTGCGCTATGTAGAGCCATTCATAAAACCCGGAATCTCAACCGAGGAAATCAACACTCTTGTCCACAATTATATTGTGGAACACGGAGCATACCCCAGCCCGCTCAATTACAAAGGCTTTCCAAAATCCGTGTGCACGAGCATCAATGAAGTCATCTGCCACGGAATTCCGCACGCCGACGTGAAACTGAATGAGGGCGATATCATCAACGTGGATGTCACCGTGACCCTCAATGGCTATTTTGGCGACACCTCGCGCACGTTCTACGTGGGAAGCGAGATCCCCGACGACAGGCGACTCGTCACCGAAACGGCGGAAGAATGTTTGGCTCGCGCTCTGGCCGTGTGTGAACACGGCATGAGACTCGGAGACATCGGCCATGCCATTCAAAGCTACGCAGAGAACAAAGGGTGCAGCGTCGTGCGCGATTTTGTCGGGCACGGAATTGGTAAGGTCTTTCACGAAGAACCTGCGATCATGCATTACGGGCGCCGCGACACGGGAATGAAACTCGTGCGGGGCATGTGCTTTACAATTGAACCGATGATCAACGCAGGTGATTGGCGGAGCAAATTGCTCAAAGACGGCTGGACGGCCGTCACGCCCGACGGTAAACCGAGCGCCCAATTCGAACACACAATTGCCCTCGTTGCGGATGGTTTGGAAATACTGACGGCACTGCCTGACGATCCGATTGCGCGCAGAGCGAAGGAACTGGGAGCGAAGATCCTTTGGCCTGAATTGATCTAACGCAAGCGGAACGGGTGATTTGCCACCCGTCCGCCTTTTGCGCGTTCAGTTCACGTCACTCTTTGATCCGGCAGCCGGCCGAGCGTTTGCTGCGCCCAGCACACCGGCTTTGTAATCCAACTCAAAGCAATTGGCGGAGCCTGCACTTCTGAAAAGTTGCACGTCACGGATGAATTTTGATTTCGATTGCCGCTCGGCACGAAGGATCAGTTCATCGAGAACACCTACGGTCGCTTCCTTGGTGGAGATCGCCTTGTCGCCCTCACAAAACTTGACATTGCCTTCCTTGCCTTCCGTGACAGCCTGACCCTGAGGCAGACTCGCTTGCGTCATCGACGCAACAGGAAAAGACACAATCAAATCGCGATCTGATAAACATGCCGTGAGAGGAATAATTGCAGCCATGGCAAAAACATGAACTGAAAAGCGAGACTTTTTCATCAGCGGTACCCCATAGCTTTAACTACTAGACAATTTTTCGCGACAATATTGCCAGCGTTGAAACCATCCCATTCGGTTTTCACGTTGTTGATGTAGCGCAAATCACCCTTCACATTGCTTGCAGAACGAGCCGCTTGGAAAGCTCTGTCCAGTTTCACACGGCCGCCGATTTCATACCCAAGTACGATCCACTGACAATCCTCACCGCGGATGGGCCCAGCACCCTTTCCGGCTTGAATATCATCCTCAAATCCAATCATTTTGACATTCTTCGCATACATCATCGACTGGCAGCTCGACAGAAGTGCCGCAGCGGATAGCAACAGCGTCCAACGGAACAACATTTCCACCCCCAAACATAAAGAATCCAGAACCGGAAGATTCAAACAAGCACGTTAGAAGAACATACTAACTAAAGGAATAGCCAAAAAACCAACACAAACCAGAGATGGGAAAGGAACGATCTGCCAATCCAATCTTACTGAATTTTAATTCACTCTCACTGGCTGCAGTCGGGGAGCGCAGATACGGTTCATTTGAGATCTCTTTTTTCACAGGAGGAGAAAACAATGAGCAGCAATATTGAACTTTGGAGAAACCGTGGTCTGGTTCCGTCAAGACTTTGGAATGCGCCTTTTTCTTCAAATTTATTTCGTCGCATGGACAGAATTTTTGAAGAGCTCATGAATGAGCTGTCTGACATCGGTCTGCGCGAGACAACTCTGCAAAACTATGAACCTGCCTGCGATCTCGTGGAACGTGACAATGATTTTCAAGTTTGTATCGACCTGCCGGGGATGCATGCCAAGGACATCAATCTCGAAATTGTCGGCAGCAGTTTGGTCATTTCCGGAGAGAGAAAAATCGAACGCAAAATGGAAAAAGAGGGAACTCAATATCATGAACGTCGTATTGGGGCCTTCCATCGCTCGATCCCTCTTCCCGAAAACGTCAATCTGGAAAAAGTGGACGCGCGGTTTGAATCCGGTGTTTTGACTTTGCATCTTCCCAAGACGGCCCAATCGCAAAGAAAAAAAATCAGTATCCACGAAACTGCAGGAGCGGCAGGTGAAGTGAAAATTGAAGGCAAGCCTGAGCACAAGAAATCGGCATGAGGTGCAACGCCAAGACAGGAGATGACAGCCATGGCCGTCAGATTTGGTTTTGTTCGGCTCAAGTTCGCCTCATTCCTGAGCTCTTTCGCATTCAGTGCGTGCGCATCCACAGGCGCTGCGGAAAGCAGCCGTGAGTCATCTGCACCTGCGGCTGTTTCCAGTCCAGCCCCGAGTCCATCTGTTCCGGCCATGAGCAGTATACAGATGCCCATGATGGGGGGATGGCATCCGACATCGGACTATGGCTGCCTCTACTTCGGGGGTACTCAGGTCACACTGCGCGGGAGTGTGGAACAGGCGGGCCCCGTCGTACCGCGTCCACACATGATGCAGGGCTCGCAAGTGGTCCTCCGCGTGGACAAAAAAAACTACGTCGTCCACCTCGGTCCGGCGTGGTTTGTCGAGAGGCAGAACTTCACGCTCAGCAAGGGCGATAATATTCTCGTGGAAGGTCGGAGCATCAGCTCCGAAAGCAGCTCTTTTGTGATGGCGACCCGTGTCACGAAAGGCGCCGAGGTCTTGACGTTGCGAAATGAGGAGGGACGCCCTCTCTGGATGGGCGTTTGGGGTGTCGAAGGCCGACATCCGGCCAGCTCTTGCCCAGTGGCTCCGGCACCCCGCAAATGAACCAAATGCAGACGCTTCCGAAAGCCGCGAACTCAAAAAAAGAGTGAGTTCACGGCCTTCCGTCTGTAACAAATTTGCCATAAATTTTCGAAAAGAATCCCATTGACGATACTTATGTGCTTTGATAGCCCAAATGGCGCGACAGGTGTGTTTTCAACACCCCGCTCGACAGTTTGGAGGTTCCGCATGTGTTCATGGCGATCCGGTTCCCTGTCCCGAGTCTGTAGTTCCTCGCTCTCAGTTCTCCTTGGAACGACCGCAATCGCCCTCTCGAGCACCGCTTGGGCACGACACACCTCCCGTTCAGGCCATCAACCTCCTCCACGCGTCCCAACTCAGCCCCGCACTCCGGAAGGCTCCCCTTCGACCCCCGCAAACCCGACACCCTCGAATGAACTTGTCACGGCATCGCTGCGCAACTGCGCTGCAGGGAGTACACTCACGGTGGCGAGTTACAACGTCGAAAACTTCTGGGATGATGTGGCTGAAAATTCTGGCTCTGCAACCTACGACGAGTTCCGCAAAGGCGGCTCGAACTGGTACTCTGACCAAATGTATCAGGTGAAGGCGCAACACGTAGCCGATGCGATTCGTATGGCCGGCTCTCCTGATGTCGTTGCGATGGAAGAATTTGAAAGTGCGAACAACAGCAGTCGATCGTTGGAACTTCTGAAACCCTACGTGGAAGCGATGGGTTATAAATATTTTGCGTTGGGTCAGCAAAACCCAGACAATCCGGTGGCAGTCACCACAGCTGTGATCAGCAAATTTCCTATTTCAAAGAACGAGCGCCTCGATTTCACGACATCTGAGTCTGACTTCGCGGGAGTTGGTTTGAACGGTGAAACGCTCTCGAGTCTGAACACGTCGGCGCGCGACCCACAAGTGGTCACCATCGACGTCGCTGGAACGCCTCTTCGTGTTTACGCTTCTCACTGGAAGAGCCGCCGCGGCGGACCCGGAGCCGGTGATGCGATGCGTATGGCCATTGCCAAACTGATCAAAAACGACATCGACAAACAAAAAATCCAAAACCCATCACTTGATATTCTCGTCACGGGCGATCTCAACTCCTCCTACGAAGAAGCTTCGCACGTCGATGGATTGCTCGCGACAGACGACAAAAACAGATTGAAATCCGACCCGTCTGACACCAGTCTTTATAACTTCTGGTTCGAACTGCCAGCTGCCGAGCGCTGCTCGTACATGCATCAAGGTCAGCTCAACTGCCTCGATCACGTTCTGAGCACCGCCAGCCTTTTTGATGGCCGTGGCATCGATTTGGTTGAAGGCTCATTCCAAGTCATTGGACACAATGGCGGAGAAGCTGCCGAGAAACTTCTTCTGAATGACGGCCGCACACCGCGCCGCTGGAGCATGTCGAAAGGCAACAACGGCGTCCGCTTCAATGGAAACGGATATTCCGACCATCTCCCGCTCGTCGCAACATTCAAAATCACGAACCGCTGCACAGCAGGCCAGTGAGCGCTGCGACAGGTTCATCCCTGTCGAGCTTCAACTTCTGCCTCCAAGAAGGCCATGCAATTCCGAAAGGAGTTTGCTTGGCCTTTCTGCTTGTGTGAACATCCGCAGGAGCCTCTTGCCCATGGTGACAGACACACTGGCTTGTCAAACGGGAGTTTGACAGAATATGGGAGGACTGAGAGTGAGAAAGAAACCGAGAAAAATTGCATCGCGGCGAAGAAAAAAGAAAAAGGAAAACTTCACTGACGACGAAACACCGTCTCCCGATGCGCTGGAAAAGCTTCCTCCCATCAACCGGCGGGATCTTCCTTCAGAAATAGACCCTGGAGTTGCACATTGTCCGAAAATCGCGAGCAGGTCGTGCTAAAATTGGTGCAGGTGGAGAATCAAAAGGAATGTCCGTGCGGTCATGACTATATGAGCCACATGGTCAGCCAGATCGGCGAATACACCGGCTGGGGCTGGTTTTGGGTTCTATTTGGTGTGACCACCGAACCAGTGCGCGTCAAGTTCGTCTGCAGACGCTGTCAGGGCGTCGTGGGCACCAGTTCGGACCCACGTATCCTGCGGAGAGATGTTTAAAGTTTTCCTTTGCGCGCCAGTTCGCGCACGTGCTCTGCGCGCTGCTGAATCTTTTCTTTTTCATCATCGCTTTTCTTCGTCCACACACTCCACATCATCCCCATCCGGCGTGCAAATGAAGCACGCTTGGCCTGTGTTTTCTGAGTGTGGCCAATAAAATCCCAGTAGAGTGCGTTGAAGGGGCACGCATCATCTCCAAGAGTCTTCTTCGGGTCATAACGACAGCCTTTGCAGAATCGGCTCATTTTGTTGATGTAATTTGCTCCCGAGACGTAAGGCTTTGTCGCAAACACCCCGCCGTCTGCAAACTGACTCATCCCCAGCACGTTGGGAGTGACCACCCATTCAAAGGCATCAAGATACACCGCCCAAAACCAACGGTTCACCTCATGCGGATCCGTGTGGCTCAGAAGGGCAAAATTGCCCAAAACCATGAGCCGCGTGATATGATGCGAATAGCCATGGGTTTCGACCTGCCGCACCACTTGATGAAGACAGTTCATTTCAGTTTTCCCACCCCAAAACAAAGGCGGAAGAGCGCCGCTGAAACCAAAGAAATTTGTCCCTTTGTAATCTTCGCGGTGACGCAAATAAATCAATCGGACAAATTCCCGCCAACCAATCACTTGTCGGATAAAACCTTCCTTCGAAGCGAGTGGCACAGACGCAGGTGCTTCCGAAATTGCGTCAACAACTTCTTTTGCAGACAGAACCTGAAGATTCATTAATGGTGAAAATCCTGAATGAAAAAGTCCTGCTGATTCAGAAATCATCGCATCTTCATAAGGGCCGAACAGAGCAAGCCTGTCAGCAACAAATTTTCTCAAAAACTCCCGTGCCGCCGCATGGTGTGTGGGCAACGGCGGACGCACAAATTTCCCAAAGCGATCTTTCGGGAGATGTTTTCTCAACTCTTTTTCAACGGCTGCATAAATCTCGCGGTCAAGATCATCACACCAATCCTCAGACAAAAAATCGCGCGGGGGATGCTGAGAAAGTTCAGCGTCCGGCGGTCGCCGATTCTCTTCATCAAAATTCCATCGCCCTCCTTCCGGCTGACCATCTTTGACGAGAACGTTCATTTTGAGACGCATGGCACGATAAAAATTTTCAAGAAGATAAGGCGGCTTCGCTGGAAGAAAAGAGGGATCAGCCAGAAAAAACGGATTGGGATGAACGACGCACTTCGTTTGAAGCGACTTCATGATTCTTTCCATCACATTTGGCTCGACAGGCGCTACAATGTGAACCTCATCTGCGGCGAGGGAATCAACCGCCTCGGAAAAATTCAACGGGCTGAATTCCACATATTCAAAACGGAAATTCAATTTTTTCCGGCGAACCTCATGCGCAAACCTGCGCATACAGGCAAAAACGAACATCAACTTTTGCGGATGATAGGGAAGATGATCCGCTCGCGGCAACGATTCAATCATGAGTACCAGATCTGTCGGCTGATCCGCGCAGCCAGTCAAAAAAGGGTGCGAAAGACTCAACTGATCACCGAGAATCAAAAAAATTCTCTTCACTTTCGGCTGCGTCATGGTTCTCCCTTTGAAAAAATGATCGCGCTCGCCCGCTCCGGCACAACAACACTATCTTCAATTGAGGATTCTGACATTCATCCATTTCGAAAAGAGAAAGACTTGCAAATGGCGGACACAGAACGGTGGTCGTAGCATGCGGAAAGGAGTCGCGGTTTTTTCAGCGGCATCAGATGAGTCAGGAAGGAGAGAGTCTCATGACCACTCAGGAAACCAATAGAGAACGCAAGGGCGCAGAATCCTCAAAGAGAGTCACAGGAAAAATGACAGTGGAAGAGGCCGGTCGGCGGGGTGGTGAACGCACAGCGGAAACCCGCGGCCACGAATTCTACCAAGCCATCGGACGCAAAGGGGGCGAAGTGGTCAGCCGTGACAAGCAACACATGTCGGCGATTGGACGTAAAGGAGGCGAGGCTGTGAGTCGTGACCGAGCTCACATGGCGTCCATCGGCCAAAAAGGCGGAGAAGCTCGCAGCCGCCACTTCAAGGAGCAACAACAGGAGAAAAAGAAGGCTGCAGAGGCTCAAGTTCAAACGCCAACAGCAACTGGGAGCGGAGCCGGCGCAACAGCTGAATCTGCACAGGGTTACAGCAAGCCCAGTGGAGAGCAGCAGGAAAAAGCCGGTTAACTGCCCAAAAGGCCTCTGAAGCAGCCTCCGCAAAAGGAGGGCCGAGAGGCCTCAAATATTCACCGTGAGGGACTCTCCGAAGAGCGCCAAACGGTGCCTCAAGCTGCTTTGCAGTTTGAGGCCCTTTGCGATAGCTTTCGGTCCGATTGCTCGGCAGAAATGCCGTCGGGCAATCAGAAGAACAGTCCGTTTCCCTCAGGTGGAGAACCACGTCCATGGCACCTTCTGCGACTCCCTCAAAGGCTTGGCTTGCTGAAGTCGAACTTCTCGATACGACACTCGAAAAACCAGAACTGAGCGCTGCCATTCTGGCCAATCCCGGTTCTGACACCTCATCCGGATCCGGAACAGCAGCACCCGCAACAGGCAATGTCGAGTCTCAAATCCAACAGGGCCTCATGTCGACGCTGCGTGGAGGTCTCGACACAGCAGTGCCATGGTTCCTCGGCCAAATGCCGCCTCTGTATCAGTGGATCACGCCGCGCGAAGAACGTCTCGAGCACCTGACTGAAATCGTATCGGGAAAAGTTCTCACACACGGCCAGCAGATGGAGCGCTGGAACAATCAGTCACAAACGTCGACAATCATCGCTGCCGGTGAAGACGGCCATGCCGCCGTCCGACTTGCTCCCCGCTTGGGACGGGAAAATGCCAAATTCGTTTCACTCTTTCTTTCGAATGATCGACGCGTGGCCATCTGCTCGACAGTGCAAGCACCCTACAAATCAGGATTGCACTGGGGTTCCGCCGAGCGGCAACAGAAGAAAGCAGCGATTCTCGACATGCTGTCACTCAAGCCGTCGGGCGAAGTTGAAAACTACTTATCGGCCCTCGATGCCGATCTGCTGGAGAGAACCACAGCAAAAATGCTCGCCATCGGTTTTTCTGCGGTGAAGTATTGTCAGGAAAATGAGAACGTCTTTGTTCAACTCACCACTCTCGACGAACCCAAGGAAGCATGCTTTCGCGTCGACATCGGCTTGAAGGGCTTTCCTCTGACCGCCGGTCTCGAGAACGTGATCAGCATTCTCAACCGCTACAGCTTCAGTGTTCGGCGATCTTTGGGATTTGAAGTCCGGCTCGCTGACAACCAGCAATTCGCTATTTTGCAGATTGTGGCTGCGGCGAATTCGGGCGAGAAACTCAACCCCAACTCCACGCCTTGGGGACGGGTCATGAAAGCGCTCAAAGCGCTCAACTACGTCGACCACGGCGATGAATTTTCTGCTCTCATGCAGGGGTCCAATCCGCGCAGTCTGAACGAATCGAACCTCATACGTGCGGTGGCGAACTGGGCGCACATCTTCCTGACCAAAGTCAATCCTTACTACTATGCTCTCGATCGTGTTTCCAAGGTGATCGTCCGGAACGACGCCTACATGGAACAGTGCATCCGCTATTTCCGAGCGCGCTTCGATCCGCGCTTCGACGGCGAACGCAAATCACGTTCAGCTGAAGCGGCGAGAAATTTGGAAAGCATGCTCGTCGACATCCAAGATGACGTGGAACGCAATATCCTTCGTGAAGGCTTCAACTTCCTCCAGCACATTCTGAAGACGAACTACTTCCTTGTTTCCAAGGGCGGATTGTCCTTCCGAGTCGATCCACAATGTCTCAACAAAGAATTTTATGCAGATTCCCCCTACGGAATCTTTTACATGATTGGCCGCGACTTCCGAGGCTTCCAAGTTCGTTATCGCGATATCGCCCGCGGAGGCGTCCGCGTGGTGATGCCACGGACAGCGGCTGACTATGACAACGCTCTTGCGGGCGTCTTCGATGAAGTCAACGGACTCGCATCTGCCCAGCAAATGAAGAACAAAGACATTCCCGAAGGCGGTTCGAAGGCCGTGTTTGTCGTCCGACCGGGTGGCAACCGCCATCTCGCAGTGAAAGCCGCGATTTCAGGATTGCTCGACCTCATCACCCTCGATCCGAAAACCGGCAAACTGGCGGACGGCATCATCGACTATCACGGCCAAGAAGAAATCATTTATCTGGGCCCTGACGAGAACATGACCGACGACCTCATTGTCTGGGTCATCGAGCATGCGCTTTACCGTGGGTACAAGTATGCATACGCATTCATGTCCAGCAAACCAGACTTCGGTATCAACCACAAAACCTATGGCGTGACTTCCGAAGGGCTGAACGTTTACCTCGACAACGTTCTTCACCACCTCAAGCTCAACACACCGCAATCGACTTTCCGTGTCAAAATGACGGGCGGGCCTGACGGCGATGTGGCCGGAAACGAGCTCAAGATTCTTCACCGTGAGTATGGCGAACGTGCGCGTGTGGTTGCTGTAGGCGACGGCTACGGTGCTGCTTTCGACCCCGCCGGTTTGCAATGGGAAGAACTCCTCCGACTCGTTCGAGAGAGCAAATCGATTGTTGAATTCAACAAATCGAAACTCAGCGGCGATGCGAAGGCTTTTGTCGTTTCCGCCGACAGCAAAGAGAACATCAAAATCCGTGACAATCTATATGCGAACGTGGAGGCGGAAATCTTCATTCCTGCCGGAGGACGTCCCTACACGGTCAAGGATTCCAACTGGCAACGCTTCCTCAAGGCCGACGGCACGCCCAGTTCACTGGCGATTGTCGAAGGTGCCAATATTTTCTTCACTGCCGATGCACGGAAGAAGCTGGTTCAAAGCGGTGTTGTCGTGATCAAAGACAGCTCTGCAAACAAAGCGGGTGTGATTTGCTCTTCCTATGAAATTATCGCCTGCCTCACGCTCTCTCCTGAAGAATTCGCTGCGCTGAAAACAACTTACGTCAACCAAGTCGTACAGATTCTCCGCGAGAAGGCTGACAACGAAGCCAAGTTGCTCTTCCGTGAATGGCAGCAGCGAGGAAGCGAAACCAACCTCGTGGATCTCAGCTACGAGATCTCCGCAGAAATCAACAAAGCAAAAGACATCACTCGGGAACGCCTGAACCGCTTGTCAGATGCTGAGCTCTCTGCAGAGAAGTTCAATTTCATTCTGTATCAACACTGTCCGCAAATCTTGGTCGAGAAATACCGCGACCGTATTTTGTCCCGACTGCCGCGCGCGCACAAGATCGCCATCATGAGCGCGTACATGGCAAGTCATTTGATCTACAAGGAAGGCTTGAGCTGGCTCGACACCCTCGATTCCGAGCAAGTCTTCAGAATTGCTCTCGAGTACATTGATGCAGAGCAGGCTGTCGATCGCATGATCCTCGACGTCACCAACAGCAACTTGCCCGAGAGAGACAAGCTGGTTGCCATCCTGCGGGGAGCGGGAGCAAAGCAATTGGCTGCGAGCCGCCTCTAAGCCTGTTGCTGTCCGCCCAGTCTCGTCGCTTCGTCCCCCCCCCCCCTGCCGTGCACTTTTCAGAT
>JBEGJP010000022.1:0-3899 GCA_041184525.1 Pseudomonadota bacterium
AAAACTGGGTTGCGCACGAGATTCGGTCATACAACGAGTATGCTGGCCGATTCGAGGAATTGTTTTACTGGCGTTTGTCGACAGGTACGGAAGTTGATTTCGTGATTGGGCGTAAGGCACATGTGGCCATCGAGGCCAAAGCTTCAAAGCGCGTCAATCAAGGCGATTTCAAAGGACTTCGTGAATTCAAGGTCGATCACCCTTCGGTCAAAAGGCGAGTATTGGTATCGCTGGAAAGCAAGGCCAGATGCACAGAAGACGACATCGAGATTCTTCCCTTCGATCAGTTCTGCACAAAACTCTGGGCAGGTGAGATTTTTTGAGGCTTGTGCAGATCAAATGATGGAGAGAGCTGCTTGAAAGAGGCTGAACGCAATTGAACGCAAATCGATTTTTAAAAACAAAAAGCCCAAGCTCTTCATAAGCTTGGGCTTTGCTTGGCGGAGAAGGGGGGCGTCCGTTGGCGGTCTTTTACGTACCCGCAATGATTAAACAATTTAATTAAATTCCGAACTTAAAATTTCGACGACATCCACCAGTACCTTTCGACATCCTTAGTTATGTGTCCTCGTTGGCCGCACGTGGCCGCAAATTTATGCGGCCATTGGCGGAGTGGGGTTATCTTGGACGGTTTTGACACGTTTTCAATGTTGGCGTTGCAATTTCAAAAATATGATATAAATTTGAAGTATGATTGAAAGAAGTCTTAAGCTATCGCAAATACTCGGAGATTCTCACTCTTCGTTTCTCTTTGGAGCCAGAGGGGTTGGAAAAACTCACCTTGCAAACCAGTGGCTTGCAAGCAAGCAGCGGACGTTTTCCGTGAGTCTTCTCGAGCCAGAATACTACGAGCGCTATTTGCGCGACCCTGGACTTCTGAGTTCGGATGTTGAAGGAGCTCTGGATGGTCAGCACCTCGCAGTTTTAATTGATGAGATTCAAAAGCTGCCTGCGCTGCTTGATGTTGTGCATTACCTTTATGAGAAGCATCGTAAAAAAATTCAATTCTTGCTCACAGGATCAAGCGCCCGGAAGCTCAAACGCCAGGGCGCTAATTTGCTCGCGGGTAGGGCTTTGTCATTGAGGCTTTTTCCGCTCGATAGCAGCGAGTACTCAGGTCCACTTGAAAGAATCTTGAGGCTCGGAACTCTTCCAGGGATCATCCTTGACAATAGCGAGCCAGAACGCTCTCTGCGTGCATATGTTCATACCTATTTGCGTGAAGAGATTCAGCTTGAGGCTCTCGTCAGAAAGGTTGATACCTTTGCACGATTTTTGGAAATCGCTGGTCAGCATCACGGTAAAATTATCAATGCGAGCAACATTGCCAAGCCTATCGGAACCACTCCAAATACGGTCCTAGAGTATTTTCGAATTCTTGAAGACACGCTGCTTGGGTTCTCAATTCCGGGTTGGCATGAGTCCACAGTGAAGCAGCTACGCACAGCGCCGAAGTTCTTTCTGTTCGATAATGGAGTTGCAAACGCTTTGCGTGGTGAACTTCGCATTGAACTCTCAGAGCGGACATCGCGTTTTGGGGAACTTTTCGAGACTTACGTTATTCAAGAGATTTTTCGCAAAAACGAGTATGAGCAACTCGATTTCAAATTGTCCTATTGGCAAACTTCGGCAGGTCAGGAAGTTGATATTCTTCTCTCGCGCGGTTTGGGCGCACCGATTGCTGCCATTGAAATTAAGTCTGCCAAGTCACCAGACGCGTCAGATCTCAAGAGTCTTGTTCTCTTTGCGCGAGAATACCCAAAGAGCAAAAAATACTGTTTTTGCCTCACTCCCCATGCGTATCGCATTGAAGAAATTGACGTCGAAGTCATCCCTTGGCGGGACGGGATTAAATCGCTTCCGTCGTTATGAAATATGCGACTTTGAAAGTGCTCTGCTAATCGCCAGAGCATTTTTTGTGATTGCAAATGTTTTCTTGTGTACATCCAAACCGATATAGACTTTCTTTCCAAGATAACTGACACTCATATTCATCTCCTCCAACAATTGTTCATCGTTCTTTGTTGGAGATTTTCTCTTCTCTTTAAAATCAAGAATGACCCAAATGTACCGCTGCGGATGAAAAACGTTCGGCAAGAAATGCTCTTCCGCGGCGGGTTGGGGTCTGGGGCAGATTGCCCTAGCTTGCAATGACACGCCTTCTCGATCGTCGCTCCTTCACAAACCCACCATAGTCACTAGACCCGTGCTACGCGCCAGAGCATTTTAGACAAAAGCCTCTGCAAATCCATTTCTTGCCTATGATATCCCAGTCACATCACAAACAAGAACAGCGAGACGCACATGACAAAGCGGACGTACGACATCCGGCTACGGAATGCGATTGCGAAATCAGGCGACCCTGGTCTCTTTCCAGAACTTAACATCCCCCGTTCGACGGCGCTGCAATGGATTCGAGAGGGCGTGAAGGAAGTTGTGACACATCCGAGCCTCGGCAATTCGTGTGATGCTCTGATCGAAGAGAATGCGGCTCTGCAAAAAATGTGTTCAGCGGAAAAGGCAAAGAACGAACTTTTGGATGTATCACTGCGAGTGACTGGGTTTCAGATGCAATATATGCGAGTCGATGCTGGCGAACTCAAAGTAAAACTACTCGGAGCCATCGAAACGGCCAAGGCAAATCTGCCGCTCAAAGATTGCCTTTAATCCATCGGGCTCACGGCGGCGCGATACCACTCGTGGGTAAAACGCCAAGTGAAATGCCTGTTACCCGATCAATCGTCGTGCCCAAAGTTGTCGCCAACAAAGATCACACGCAACGAAACCAACACCATAAAAGAACTCGTTACCGCAAAAGAATACGCCCACTTCAGCATCAACTCGCTCGCCATGTTCGCTGAACGCCAAGAGATGGTTTTTGCATCGGTTCCAGCGTGGTACCGCATTGTGCGCAAGTTCAATCTCCGCAGACCGGGTGTGCGACTCTATCCCCCAAAACCAAAAATCGGAATCCGAGCTTCGGCTCCCAATCAGATATGGCACATTGATGTGTCGGTGTTTCGCATTGTGAGCGGACCAAAGGTTTACATTCAGGCGATTCTAGACAATGCATCGCGCTATGTTCTTGCTTGGCAAGTCTCTGAAACATACGGTGGCGCAAACACCAAAGCACTCATTGTAAGAGGCCTTGAAGTGGCGAACCGGCTCTCCGGAAGCGCAGGATTTCCAAATCTTTTTGCCGATGATGGCACTGAAAATCAAAACAAAGACGTTGACGCGCTCGTGGATGCCGTCAAAATCATTCGCACCATTGCACAAATTGACGTTGAATTCTCTAACTCCATGATTGAGGCCCTATTCCGCTCACTCAAACATCGGTGGCTCTTCATATTATCACTCACGACGTTCGAGGCTGTTTGTCGCGCCGTGGATACGTACCTTACCGATCACAATGTTCGCATTCCCCACTACGACCTTGGTGGCGCTGTCCCACTTGAGATTTATTCCGGAACATGGACCGAGGAATCCCGAACGCTGCTCTTAGAAGGATCAATTGCAGCAGCCACGCAAAGAATTGATTTCAATCGCAGCCAGCGGTGCGGAATCTGCCCAGCGTAGTCAAGCCACGTCAAACCCAGTCGCTGCAAACGAAAAATCCAAAAATAGCATGTCCCAAAGATTCGGGTATGCCTCACCAAAAGAAATCCAACAAGTCCTGATAAAGAGCGAAAATGATTGAGGAACATAGGTCTCTGCAAGCGGATATCCATTCAGTTAAAAACAAAATGTCCGTGCGAGCAGCAGAGAATACAATCAGGGAATACTAATCGATCCTCGTTGATACTCATCTCGGCTGGTATCTGGAACCCTACACCCGTAATCCAAAACGAAGGGTTGTTGCTTCGCCTAAATTCTATTTCTGTGATGTGGGCGTGGTG
>JBEGJP010000023.1:0-2562 GCA_041184525.1 Pseudomonadota bacterium
TCAAAGAAGTTCTCAATTTCAATTCAGACGACTGGGAAGCCGTGGCCATCCAAAAAGAGAGCGACGTGCCGGAGTTCGTACAAACGGTCAAACAGGCTCTTGCTTTGGGGCACAGTGTCCCCTTGGCCTTTCCTATCAACGTCGATCGCATTTCCGGTGACGCCTTCCGAGCCGATGATCAGTCCAAGTCTTATGGCTGGTCGAATTACGGACGCGATGGCGGACATCTGGTTTTGGTGACGGACTTCATCAATTTCGGCGGCAAGCGGGGATCGGTTTCCGATGCCACGCTGAAAGCTGAATTGGACAAGCCTGCCGACCAGCTCGAAGCATTTCTTTTCAAAAACAGCTGGGGCGTCGGCGCCAAGTTCAACGAGGCGGGCCGCCCTGTGGGTTCTTCTCCCGATGGCTACTACCGTATGGAAACCGGATACCTTCATGGGGTCGCGAAAATCCCTGAAGCAACCAAAAATCCATGGGCTGCAACCTTGGCCGTGGTGCCACGTTCTCTTGTCGAACAGCGCGCCAGATTTTCGGGCTTGCGCTGAATCCGCTTCTCTCCAAGTCGGCTCATGATCCCAGCGCGACGCGGCTGGGTCTTTTTCATTTTGTCGAGTTTCAGACTTCTTTCACATAGAAGCGGCGATCGAAACGCACGCGAGGCCCGAAAACACCCTGCGGCAGCCCTGCTCCGACGCCCAGCACCATCACAATTTCCGTGTTCCAGCGCGGCAATCCGAGAATCTTCTTGACCCGCACCGAATCGAAACCCTCCATCGGACAGGAGTCGAATCCCTGCGCCTTGAACGACAGCATCAGATTCTCGCACGCCAGTGCGGTCGACTTCACAGCCCACACGCGGAGATCGGCCCAAGATGTGGGTTGCCGAGGGATGGGACGAAAAACTCCGATGAGCGACACCGAGAGCTTCTTCAGCAAGCCAAAAAGCCCCAGAGGTCCTTGGCTGAGGGCGAGAGGGATCAATTTCTTGTAGTAGGTGATGGCCGCAGGAGCAGCCTTCCCGCCCTGCTGCAGCTGATCGAGCATCCGCTGCCTGTTCTCCTGCCACGTGTCACGACGTGCGACGCACACAATGAGCTCGGCCGCAGTGGCCGCTGCAGGTTGTGAAAGGCAGGCTTTGACGAGTGCTTTTTTATTTTTTTCCGATCGCACCCAGACAAATTCCCACATTTGCAGATTCGATGAATTGGGTGCCAGCAGGGCATGATCCAAGGCCCGCCGCACGACTGGCTCTGGGACATCGATCGTCGGACTGAAGCGGCGCACACTGCGTCGTCCTTCAACGACGTGCGAGAAACTCTGTACGGGCGCTCCTGCCCTGAGGTGCGCCGTCGGGTCGATCGCTTCGACCACACTTTCTATGCTGCCATTGCGACAAAAAACTTCAGCAGGGATGCTGCGCAGGTTGTAATGACTTGCCATCGATCGGCAGTAAGCACCCGCTTCAAAAAAAACGACGACATCGCCCACTGACAAGCGCGGAAGCGTCGCCTCACGGGCAAGGACATCGCCGCTTTCACAGACTGGGCCGAAAATTTTATAGGAGAACAACTCCGTACTGGTCCGGTTCGCACAGGCGGTGCTGTGCTCAGCCCCGTAAATAGAGGGTCGAGGGAAAGCGTTCATTCCTGCATCAACGTACGCAAACCGGTAGGCCGGCAGATTGGCTTTTTCAAAAAGCACCTCTGTCAGAAACACCGTACTGCTGGCCACCATGCTCCGCCCTGGCTCGAGACACACATGAAGATTCTCTTGCTCATTGCCCCACAATGAGAGCAGCCGAGGCTCTGAGCCGCACATCGCGCGCAGAGACTCGGCTTGGAAGGCCACATGACGGACGATGTCCGACGCATCGCTCGGAACACCCGAAGGCCCCACTCCCAAACCTCCACCGAGATCGAGATGATCGATCGTGATTCCGGAATCGAGAAAGCGGAGGACCACCTGCTTGACCCGCTCGAGAACCAAAGGAAAAACGTCATGGCTTTGCAGCTGCGAACCGATGTGGACGTGAATTCCTCGCAATGGAGAAACGAAGTCGCGAAAGCGCGCTTCATCGAGAGTCTCGTCGCGCGTGAAGGATTGTTTCGTCCCTTCCAGCCACTCCTCAATTTGCGCTGTGAGCATTCCGAATTTTGAATCGAGAGCGCCCGTTTTCAAGTGCGGATGCGTCTCAGACTCGACACAAGGGTTCAAACGCAACGCAACCAACGGGCCACGAGGCACGGTGCCCAAGGGAACCTGTCCGCGGTTGATGGCGATCGTTTCGAGAACGAACGTCAACTCGTCGGCGTGCTCGACGTTGATCACACCAAGACCGCTCTCGAACGCTTCGAGAATTTCAGCCCGACTTTTGCCGACACCAGCGAAACAAATGTCCGAGGGAGGAACGCCGGCAGCGAGAGCAGCGCGGAATTCGCCGATTGAAACGATATCCACTCCACAGCCTGCGACGCTCACTTCACGCAACACAGCAGTCGCGGCGTTGGCTTTCATCGCATAGTAAACTTTGCTTTTCTTAAAATGCTTTCCCAACTCGCT
>JBEGJP010000024.1:0-3216 GCA_041184525.1 Pseudomonadota bacterium
CCCATGGCGTGGTCTCCTTTGGCAGGCGGACGCATGTTCTCTCACAGCTCAGAAGCCGCAAACCGCATTCAATCGGCATTGCTCACCATGGCCAGCAAGTATCGCGTCGCACATCCCGAAACGATCGCCTATGCGTGGATTCTGCGGCACCCTGCGCGTGTTCTGCCCGTCCTCGGAACCGGCAAAGAGGAACGCCTGAGAGCCGCCGTTGCTGCTCTCGATGTCTGTTTGGAACAAGAAGACTGGTTCCATTTGCTCAAAGCCGCGGTCGGACACGATGTACCTTAAGGCTGAATGCCACACGAAAAAAATTTTTCTGTCTGTTCTGATGCTCACATGCACGGCGTGGGCATTTTCGTGCACGCGCAAGCCTGATCGAGTGCTGCGTGTACTCTCGTTCCGCGATCGACAGTCGACCGCTCTCAGAAACGTGATCCCCGAGTTTGAAAAAAAATATGGGATCCGCGTTCAATTCGATGACATTCCTGCCGCCACTGTCGCCACAAAAATGATGACTGACCTCGCCGCAGGGGGAACATACGACGTTTATGCCATTGATGAACCGTTCATTCCCCAATTCCACACTGCGTTGCTTCCCGTTGAAGAATGGAAGAGCCCGTCCGAGTCTGCATCTTCTGACACTTCAGGCTTCGAACCCAAGGCATTGGAAGCGGCACGATATGCAAACCGTCTGGTGGGATTGCCCGTGAACGGCAATGTGTACCAATACATTTTCAGAAAAGACCTTTTTGAAGATCCTTCTGAACAGGCAGAATTCCGAAAGCGTTTCGGCCGCCCTCTCACGCCGGCGCGCACGTCAGGCGAGTTGCTGGAACTGGCCCAATTTTTTCACCGACCGCCCCGCCTTTATGGTTTTGCTCCTTTTACGAAAATGTCGGAGGGAACCACGGTTGAGCTGCTTTGGCTGTTGGCCGGTTTTGGTTACACCCCCGGCACGCGTCATGTGGAAGCGAATCAGATCACCGCGGCACTCGAGACCTATGATGCTCTTTTAAAGACGGCTCCGAAAGCGGCCCGTGCTTGGCACCACACCGAACGCATGTCGGCCTACGCCAAGGGCAAAATCGCACAAATGATGACGTGGAATAGTTTTTTCTTCGACCTTGAAGATGAGCACAAATCGTTGGTGGTGGGCCGAACAGGGTATGCTCCCTCGCCCGGCATAGGGGCCACCAGTCTGGCGGGCACTTGGATTGCGAGCGTGCGCCGAGGTGCAAAAGAGTCTGAAGCTGCCGTGCAATTTGTCCGCTGGTGGACGTCACGGCAGGTCAATGCTGACCTCATTCCCAAAGGCCACAGCACCGCACGTGCTGACCTTCTGACGGACTCGGCTGTGGGAGAAAAATTCCCTTGGCTGAAGACCACCCACGTCAATTTCGAGCACGCCTTCCTGCGCCCGCGGCACAAGGAATACCGCGTCGCATCGGATGAACTCAGCAAGATCTTCACCCGCTGGATTGCCGGACAGAAGACCCTCTCTGAAACATCTGTGGAACTGAAAACCGCTCTGGAAAAGATGAACGAACTCGCGCTGGCCAGCGCTCAACGTCCGGAGGCGCACTGAATGAACGGGGTCCGTTGGCAACGTTCCATAGTCCTGTTTCTCTTTCCCGGCTGCGCGCTGCTCACGTTGCTCATTGGCTGGCCGATTCTTCAAAGCGCCGTTTCTTCACTGAGCACCACCACTCCGGTTTCAGGTTCGGAGGCAGCGCACTTCGCGGGCCTTGCACACTTCAGGACACTGGTGGGACAGTCGGCCTTTTGGAATTCACTTTCGCTCGCAGCGCTTTTCACCGTCACCACAACCACATTGGAACTTGTGATTGCGCTGAGTGTTGCATTGTTTCTTTATTTCCAAAGAACTCTTCCGCGGCTCGTGGAGGTGCTCCTCATTCTGCCGATGTTCGTCTTGCCGGTCGTTTCAGGACTGACATTTCGTTATATTTACGATCCCAACGATGGCCCATTGAGCTCCGTCTTCAATGCCCTCGGTTGGGAACCGTTGGCTCCTCTCTCGGATGCTGTCTGGGCCTTCTGGGCGGTTGTTCTGCAAGACATCTGGCGCATGTGGCCCTTCCTGTTTCTCATCATCTACGCCGGACTCAAAGCACTGCCCAAATCGGCACAAGAAGCCGCACGCATGGATGGTGCAAGCACGTCCATTATCATCCGACAGATTCTCCTTCCCGCTCTTCGCCCTACGTTGGCGGTAGCCGCAGGCATGAAGGTGATGGAGTCGCTCAAAGTGTTCACAGAAGTGTATGTGATGACGGGGGGCGGCCCCGGCGATTCGACGTCGCTCCTTTCCTTGTTTGTTGTGAAACAGGCCTTTCACTTTTTCCAAATTGGCCCCGCCTCGGCCGCGTCGATATTGCTTCTTGGTTTGGGAATTGCCTTGGCATGGTCCATCACAAAACTACAAAACCGCGCAGCGCTGGCAGGAGGGAAGTGAGATGATCGTCCACGCGCCGCAAAAACTTCCTGCTTCCACGAAGTTGATATTGTCCGGATTGCTGTTCCTGCAGATCGCTCCTGTGGCCATGATCATTCAAACTGCATTCAAAACACCGCGCAGCCTGCTTGAATTTGGGATGTTCACAACCGGCGGATGGACTCTGGCCAACTTTGAGCGACTTTTTTTCGAACAAAGTTTGGGGCCCGATTTGCTGAACTCTTTTCTCATTGCCGCGGGTTCGATGGCGTTGTCGGTTTTCTGCGGTGCCCTGATGGCATTTGCACTCACGCGTTGGGAAGGACATGCCCGCAAGCACCTGATGACCACTCTCCTCATCGCTCGGCTTCTGCCACCTGTGGCTTTGGCTCTGCCTTTGTTTCTTGTTCTGAGACAATTCTTACTGCACGACACGCGCACCGGATTGATTCTGGCACACACCGCTCTCAATTTCCCACTCGCCACATGGATTCTGATGCCTTTCATGGATTCTGTGCCACGCGCACTCGATGAGGCAGCTTCTCTTGATGGTGCCTCCCGTTTGCAGGCTTTTTTGCATGTCATCTTGCCCGTGACCAAACCCGGACTTGTTGTTGCAGCGTTATTTTGTTTTCTCATGAGCTGGAACGACTTTCTGTTTTCGCTCATTCTTGCCGGATCGGATGTCAAGACCGCGCCGCTCACACTCAATGGTTATATGACCGGCTTCGGTACGGAATGGGGACCGTTGTGTGCCGGCGCTT
>JBEGJP010000025.1:0-14702 GCA_041184525.1 Pseudomonadota bacterium
GATAGGCATAGACAGGGTCACAGACGACGCCCGAACCAGAGGTCGCCGTGTGTACGCAGTTGATGTTGCTGACGGCTGCTGCTGCATTGGCATTGACGTCGCTCAGGTTTGCAGTCGCTGCCAATTTAATCGCCGACAGCGCTCCTTCATAGACTTTAATATTTTGTGTCATGTTGTAACTGCAGGCGCTGAAAGAAAGGCTGTATCCAGTCGTATTCACCTTTGGCAAAGAGAATGAATTCGCAGGAATCTGGTAAACACCTGTTGCTGTTTTGCCAGCGGTTCCTGCGGTTGCAGCGGTGTTGTTCGGTGATGTTGTCGATGCCGGTGCGGTGTACACCATTGATGCATCATCGCAGGCTGGATTTTTGAAATTGTCAAACAAGCGGATCTCGCCGTTGAATGTCGCCGTCGAGAGCACACTTGTCGGCAGTGTGGTGGTGTGTTGTGTGACGGCATTGGGTTTGACCTTGATGGTAGACATTTTGTTCACGTCACCTTCAAGCATCAGCTGGATTCCCTTGACGTTCAAACTCAGTGATTTTGCGGTAGTGTCGGCCCGCGCAAAAGAAAAATTCTTGGCCGTGCTGCAAACACCGTTCGAGAAGGTGCACGTGACTAGGGATGTGTCGGTGAAGGGTGTGCCGTCGGGTGCCACAAGCGCCGTCGTTGTGTATGTGATGGGAACATCGCCGTTGACCGGAGAATTTGAGGCGACGCCCCCTTTGTAGCTGCGCAAAGTGAGAGAATTGATCGTGAAATTATTGCTCGCCGCAGTGATAAACCCGTTGGCATCGCGAGAATCTGTGATTGTCACCATCACATGGTTGATGCCGCCGTAAACGTGCAGACCCGGTGTGGTTCCTTGTTCTGTTGCTCCCGATTTGGTGCAGACGAGCTGGGCATCGAGTGCGCGGTTCGAAGACACAATGAGGGACGCAGAAGCACCTTGAGATGCCCATGGCGCCGATGTATTGGCTGATTTATCTGTCAGTGTCCATGAGTCACAGGTGTCGCCCACGCGCTGGTTGTCGAATTCATCGTAGAAATATGCGTAGACCATCGGGCAGAAGACCCCGCCGCCCTCAGAGAGGGAATTGCAGGGGACGTCGTCCGAGTTGGTTTTGCTTGGTGTGTTCGATTGGTTCACATAGTACGTTTTCGCCGGTGCCGGCGACACATTAAACGTGATTGTGCTGTTCACACCGCAGACGGCAAAATTCACTCGGACGTTGCCAGACTTCGTGATATTCATTCCGCGAATTTCGTAAATTCCTGTGCCGGCTTTAGAGTTGCTTGTGGGCATGTTGAAACCCTGCAAGTTCAGTGCAGGATCGGCACCCACGTTGCCTATGGTTACGGTAGTTGCACAACTGCCCGTCCCTGAAACCGGAGTTTCTGAGATGTTGTCGAAGGCGTCGCGGCTGGCAATGTTCATTCCAAATGTTTCGCCCGCAACAACGGCAAAGCCTGTTCTTGGGTTGTTGCCTGCATCGAGCAAAGTGAACGTCGATCTTGCCGGATCCGTGGGAGCAGCTTTGACTTTGATGGTATTCATCTTGGTCGCATCGCCCTCGGAGAGTGAATTGAGACCTAACACAGAGGGCGAAAGTGCACGTGCCACAAGGTCAGCATTTGCGAATGTGAACGGCTTAGGTACATTGCACAGACCGTTTGTGAATGTGCAGCTCACAACAGGCGTGTTGGTGAATTTGGTGCCGTTGGGAGAGTCGTAGGCGCTGCTTGCATAACTGATTTGATAGTTTCCATTGACGTTGGCATCACCCAGAATTCCGTTCACATAGCTTCTGAGTGTGACTGAATTGACGGTCACATTGTCATTTGCGGCTGTGATGAATCCGTTGGCATCCCGTGCTGGGGCTTCTGTTACCGCGACTTTCAGGTGCGTGAATCCACCATAAAGATGAAGTCCGGCGACACCTCCCGCTTCCACTGCTCCTGCCTTGCTGCAGGTGAGGGTGGCATCGAGAGCGCTAAAAGAAACCACTTGCATCGACACCGAGGCTCCTTGTGTGGCCGATGCAGCACCGGTCGAACTCCATGGTATAAAGGTGTCTGCCGATTTTCTCGTCAGAGTCCACTGGTCACAGGTGTCATTCGTTCGATTGTTTCCGTAGTTGTCGTAAAAATACGCATATGCAACATCACAAGCAGCGCCCCCCCCCGTGAGTGGTGTGTTGCAGGGCGAAACATCAACACTGACTTTGTTGTGCGTCGATGAATTGTTCAAATAGAATGATTTCGCAACTCCGGGGGCTACCGTGAAATTGATGGCTTTTGCCAATTGGCACGCCGTGAAAGTCACGCTGCTTCCGTTCACCTGCGTGATTCTCATACCACGGAGTTCATAACTGCCCGTCGAAGGCCGAGTGTTGGAATTCGGTGCAGTGAATCCAGCAATACCGTTGCCATTGGTGCCCACTCCGGTGGAATCGACGCTCACAGTCGTCGCGCACGCCGTGTCAGCAGAGCTGTTCGTGTTAGTTAAATTACCAAAAGCATCCTTAGTGACGATATTCATGCCAAAGATATCGTCTGCTGTGATGGTAGCGGGGTCTTTTGTATTACTGCTGCTGTCAATTAGAGTGAAGGTGGACTGTGAAGCCACCGCATTACCGGAGGTCACATTGAAAGCAGCGGGAGAGTATGACTTTCCTCGTCCGCTCACCGTGAAAGTCATACCGTTTTGAACCTTAGTGAAATTCATTTTAAAGGCATCGGTGGTGTTGGGCGAGGCACAGTTTCCGCCGGCTGAAAAATTGCAAGTGAACGACGGCGTGACCACTGGCAGAGTTGTACCCACAGCGGCAGGTGAAGCCGAAGACGAGAGATTAATAACTTCATTGTTCATCGCAATCGGATAAGCGTTCAGTGAGTATGCACCTGCTCCATCATAAGAGGGCGTCATGTAGGTGAGGTTGGTGAGGCTGATGTTGCTCTCATTTGCTTTGAGTGGATTCGGGATGGTCGAATGATTGACCACCAGTGAATGGATACCACCATAGATGTGCACACTGGCGTCTTTGGTGTCGTCGGTGAAGTCACACTTCAAATCGCCATCCATGAAATCGGAACTTGTGACCTGAGTGTTTGCACTGCTGGCTGTCACGCTGAGTGAAACAGCCGCTGCGCTCGAAGTTTGGGCCGTGTTCCTGACAGTGTAGACCCATGCCGGACAAACAACACTGTCGAGACGATTGAAAAAGGCATCGTAGAACCAAGCATAAGCCGGACTGCACGTCACTCCGGGGCCATTCACATTGAGAGTGCACCGCGTGTGAACAGCAGCCGTTGAGGTCGGATCGGCAGGGGGTGTCGCTGAGAGTGTGAGACGTGTATGAACGTGCACAGCTGGAAGTACTTTCACGGGGAAGCTTGTTTGTTTTCCGCAGCCCCTGAAGGTGACGGTGTTTGTGCCCGCTTTCATAATGGTCAAGCCGAGAGCCCCACCACCGAAGTTCTGATTGTGCGCGATGGAGTAGACGCCTGTTGCTGTCTTTTGAAGAAGTCGGGTGGCATCTGTGAGTCGTGCCGTTGTGGTGGTGAGGGCGTTGCCATCGGAATCGGTCGCGGTCACGTCATTTGCCGCCACCGTGCATTCTCCTGAGGTTTGTCCGGTGGGAATGCTTGTAGGATTGCCGAACTCGTCGAAAATCTTGAGTGAGGCAGCCACCGAGGAGTTGGCGTTCATCGGCACGCTCTCGGTGACTGCAGAATTGGAATTGCTGAGGTCGGTCAGGAAGGCAGCTTGCAGTGTGTTCGCACCTCGAGGTGTGACGCTGAACGAACCCACGGTTTGCGTAATTCCTCGGAGGTTCAGTGTGATGACACGCGGTGAGGACTCCACTTTTCTAAAGCTCAGGACAGCCAAGCCAGCCAACGGAGTACACACGCCGCTGGTATTGAACGTGCAGGCAAAAGAGGTCGACGTACTCGCAACAGGAAGTACAGTTTCAGTCAAAGTTCCAGAAGCTGTTCCAAAAGTTAAGGTCTCTGGAATGTTGTCGGTGAAGTCATTCTTCACCACTTCCTGTTCAGTGAGCAGACCGCTGACCACAACAGGGCGTTTGAACTTGGCTGTCACAGTCCCGATGGTGAAGTTGTCTGCTGCAGCAACAGCGGTGGTTGCTGCGGCCACACCTCCGAAGGTGTGTGTCGAAGAGAGAGAGGTCAAACCGCCGTAAACGAGGGCTTGAGCCACGACACCGTTATCGGCGTTGCAGCTCAAACGACCACTGAGGTAGGCTGAGTTCGCTGTTGTGATTGTTGTCCTGACCGTGTCGTTCGCAGCGAGAGCAAACTGTCCGGCGCCCGTACCTGCGGTGTGTCCCGTGGAACCTGCAGGGCGTTCAAATCCCCAAGTGTTGCAGTCTCCGTTGATGAAAGGGTTTCCATAGGCATCCCAAAAGAAGGCTTTGATGGAAGGGCATCGGACCGAAACGCCGTCTCCCAGCGGACAGTTCACATCAGGCGTTGCAATTGCGTATGAAGGAGGTTCTTCGCTTGCCGCGAGGCGCGCTGCATCCAATGGCGCTGCACTCACGCTGAAGAAGAAATCTTTGCTTAAGCCGCAAGCACGAACTGTGATCTTTGTTGCGAGAGAGCTTCTGTAAAGCTTGAATGAAATGTTGTTCGCCCAATAACCGGGTTCCGTTGCAATTGGAAAAGTCTTTCTGTTTCCTGTTTCCGTAAGTCCGTATTGGTCAAAGTTGAGCGGTTTGCTTCCAGGGAGTGTTGCCAAAGTCGTATTGCAACTGAGGTCGTTGCCACAGACGGGAGGAACCATAACGCTGGCCGCCTCGATGACGGCTGGGTCAGCAGCCTGATTGCACACACGGTTGCCCGACGAGTCGAGTACTTCCAACGATTCGAGAGTGATCTTGTCGCCTGCGACAACGCTTTGCTTTTCTTCAGTCCCCACCATGAATCGCCCGACGCGTAAGGTTTGGGGGGCGCTGATGCCGACAGACACATTAGTCAGCACACTCGACACGCCGCGCGTGCTCACCGTGATGTTGCCTTGAAGTGGCGATTTGAAGCTGAACCAGAATTGTGACGTGATATTTCCGTTGGCGTCATGATTGCGGATGAGGTTTGTGGGCATCATCGAGGCCGGAATACTGCCTGTGGGTGTGAAGGTGTACTCCTCCGTTCGGGTGCGGTTCACAGCCTGAAGTGTACCGGGAGCTGTGATGTTGCCGGCTCCGTCGACCGTTCCGCCGCGGTACTGCATGAGAGTGATTTGAGTGATTTTGAGGTTGTTGTCGCCCACGCTGATCGTGCTGAGATCTGCGGGATTGGTTGTGATTCCAGATGTGATGAGAGTGTCGTTCGTATTTCGGCCGCCCAGACCGGCAACACCGCCATAAACGGAGACATCCGCGACCAAAGGTGAACCGCTCTTGGTGTCGCTTCCTGCTATCGTGCAACGGAGTTGGCCGTTCATGTGGCCCGTCGATTGAAGAGTGACGCTGGAATTGGTGGTGACGAGTCCGGACACTGTACCCGCAGGAGAAACGGGCGTCGCTGGGACGAGACTGTAATAATTCCAGCCGCAGGCGGCTTCGCCATCACGCCAGAGGTTGCCGTACTCATCCCATAGATAGGCATACAAGGTCGGGCAGCTCACTGCCGCGCCGGTTGCATTCGTGGGATAACATTCTTGAACTGCTGTGAGCGTCGAAGCAGGAGCAGCTGATGTGTTGCTGATCCGCAGGACATTAGCTTTGAGCGCTTCATTAACGACCACCACCACATTCGAGGTCTTGTTGCACCCTTCGAGCCGCAACATGTTTTCGCCTCTCTTATAGAGCGTCAGCGGCGTGTTGTAGTAACCCGTGGTGGAACCTTTGTTGATGAGTATGCCTGCGCTCGGATTGGCGAATGCAGCTGTAGCAACACCGCCGCCGGCACCGCTCGATGCCAGAGAGTCCGGCGTGATGCCGTCCATCAGGACACCCTTCAATGTGAGTGGGAACGTCCCGTTGCTCGAGGGGTCGGCGCAGCCACGGCTCGATGGATTGCCATAAATATCCTGTGCCCAGCTGACGAAATTCCATGGAACGGCGGCACGCTGGGGTGGAATGACCTGAATGTTGAGACCATTCACGGTTTCGGGGTCGATGGTGAGTGCTGCGGTGTTCTTGCCCGCGCGCGCGCTTCCATCTTCTTGAATCTGGAAAGTTCCTGCAGGGAATGTTTCCGCTTTGTAGAACTTCACGTTGGCTTTGTCTGCAACACCCGCATCCGTGAAGGTAAAGCTGGCAAGTGACGTGGGAGTGTAGGTGCCAATGCTGCTGGGTCCCGTCACCGTAAAAGTGCGCCCCGATAAAGTTGTTCCGATGCCCGTGCCGGAAACAATGTTCCCCACTTCATCGAGGGCTTCCATGCGAAGTGTGAAGCCAGTTCCCGCCAGTATTGTCTTGGCAGCTTCGGTTCCGTCAAATTTCAATTTGTAGCTCTGAACCGTTTCGAGTTGTGGGGTGTAATTGAGGGTCACCGTCGGGACAACAGTGATGCCGGCACCGACGCCTGAAAGGCCCCATGACACGGGGTGTGCAACTCGATAGTACAAATCTTTGAAAGTATAACCGACATTCGCGACCGCATTTGCAGACAAGTTCAACGCTCCGGTTGAGAAGTCCGGGTTGGTGGCCTGACGGGCCACTGTTGCCGTGAGGCTGCTTGCGCCTGTGTTGGGTGCGAGTCGGATTCCATTTTCTCCCGTTCGCAGATTGCCAAACTCATCGAGAGGTTGAATTACGATTCTAAACAGCCCCGAGGCGGTCGCTTGAATCGAAAAGTTGTTCGTGAGTGAAGTCAAGTCTGTCCTTGAATTGGCCGTCGTAATGACGTTGTACTGTTTCAGAACAGCCGGAACAATTCGAATCTCGCTGATCGCCTGCGCAGAACCGGACGTCACAACAACCGTTTTATCATCTGCGGTGTCTGCAGTGCTCCGTTTGTTCTTCAAACCAATCGAATTTGAGGGGAGAGTTTGCAGGTAACTGGAGGCTTTGTAGAAGGTTCCCTTAAAGACGGCGATCCCTTCAATGAATGCTCCTGTTGTCTCAGAGTTGAATTGGACCGGCATGGTATCTGCAGGACGTGCCAATCCGTTGGAGACACTCGCCGCGCCCAGTCCCGACCATTCGTAGGTGTGCGATCGAAGGATGTCATCAATCCCTCTGACGGGCTTCAGATAATTGTCCACAGCCATGAGGCGGAAGAAGTACTCTTGTCCTGCCACATATTCGTTGAGACCGGAATTGAACACCAGTCTGTATTCCTTGATTGTCGCTTCCACTGCCTTAAAATTCACGACAGGCGATGCCACGTTTGTGCTCAGCCCAAAATCAGAATTTGAGGTTGCTTTGATTCTGAAATACCCGCCTTCATCATACGCAAGGTTGTTGAGAACAAGGTTGTCGTTGTTGCCAAAGCTCGGTGGTGTGGCCGGTTGCCCGTAGAGTGTGCCCGTTGATGATGTGATTCCGTCTTCACGGCGCAACACGAGCGTGATGGGTGCGTTCTTCACTGTGTTGGGCTGGGATGCCATGGAGAGCGTATTGCCGTAAAAGTCGCGTGCGTCGACCGTCACAGACAGAAGTGCGCTCAGATCCGCGCGAGCTTCCGTGTCGGTTGTTGAGGGAGTCACACCAAAGTGGTGGAACGCGCCGGGGTTCACAACAATTCCATAGGATCCAAAATACTCCTCGAGGCGGAGCTCCGGACTTGTCCATTCAGCCTTGACTGACAGAACCCCTGATTTGCCAGCAGTGGAGCCATAGGCCTTCACGTTAAAAATCACCGCCGGAGCGGTGTCGTCGTAGGAGGTGCGACACACCCCCCCACGAATCTGGCAGCCTGCCACCATCACTGATGTGTCTGAACAGGAGTCTGTGGCACAGCCGGGGAGGCGTGTGCGCGCTCCTTCACTGCGCGTCGGATAGGTTCCGTATCCCCAGACCATTTTGACATCTTGGCGATTGAACTCTCCCACGAGGTTGTCTTGGTCGTCTGTGGCGATGACCTTAAAATAGACATCATCTCCGGCCGTCAGAGCCGGATTCGGAGATGAATCGCCCATACTGGTGCCATCTGCATTGACGCGCACCAGTTTGAGTCTTGAAGCATTCGCGGGAGCCACTTGCACCCGATAGATCGGCGACTGCACTGCGGTGTTGCTTTGCAAAGTCGCTTGGATTTCACCTATGCCTGCCTGAGAAAGCGGAAGATACATGGCATAGTTCTTATACAAGTGCGGTTTGAGGGGGGCCAGCGTCGACGCTCCCACGTAGGCAAATGTCACGGCAGGGCTGGCTGTCGTGTTTCCTGATTGGTCCAATGAACGGATTTCGAATTGCTGTTCCACATTGGCTGAAGTGAGGCGCACCAATGCGTCTGCTCTGTCGGAGAGTGAGGGAAGCGGCACGACTCCGTCGGGGAAGTACAACTCATTCGTGTAGGGCTGTCCGGGGATGATGCTCAGAGCATAGGATGCCTGAAACGGAGAGACTTCGGAATTGGAACTGACCTTCATTGAGAATGTGACACCGGCCGGACTGAGTCCATTGACCTTCCGGATACGAAAAATTTCGGAGGTTGACGCAATATGGCTTCCTCGGAACGTGAGTGGAACAGAGGTCGGCATGAGCACTGTCAATTGAGGATTCAAATTCGGTGGAGCAGCTCCTGCGGGGGTGGAGTATTGTCCGGTGTACGACATTGAGGCTGTGGCCGAGAAGTTGAAGGTGGTCGGCGCATCATATTCATTGTCAAAGACATCCAGCAATTTCAGGTCAAATCCGAAAGCATTGTCGGTCGTCATTGGCAAACGAATGGGGTCCACTTTGAATTTTTCAGGCTCACCCGATCGCACGACCAACTTGATTTCATGCATACCGTAGGTACCGGAAGCTTCGGGCGGCGGAATCCAGAGGGCATCAATGCTTCCTTTTCTTTTCATGCGCGTCAAATTAAGATTCGCGCTGCAGGCAGAGCCGTTGCCATCCGCCACGTCACAGACTTTTGTGTCGAGAGGAACTTGAATCACGTTCCATGAGCCCGACGCAGTTCCCGCATTGATGCTCCCCTTTTTCACCAAGTTGCCTACTTTGTCTGTGAAATAGGCATTGATTTGAATGGGAGTCTCAGTCACTTGCAGACTTCGGCACGTGAGTACCACGGGTTTGTCGAACAGGGGGTCTTGGTTTTGGATTCTGAAAACAGGAAAACCGGTTTCCGAATAGGGCTGGTGGCAGATCCTTTCTGTGGTTGCATCAACGGCCTGCCGGAAATCAACAAGGGATGCAGCACCGGGTTCGACAACGACGTCTTGAAAAAGCCTCGATTCACCAAAAATGGTTGGCGGCAAATTCCCTGCCGAGGGATCGATCCCGACCTTCAGATTGGGGAAGAGTCCGGTCGTAGCATCCATCAGACAAATGTAGCGGTCGATCAGGTTCACCTCTCCGCCGGTGACAAAACGGCTGCTTTTCTCGCTGGCATAATAGCGAAGCGCTTGAGGTTCCATGCGGGAGGGCCAGTCGTAACCGGAGGGCTCGTACCAGAGAATGGGGTTCTCGCTCGTTCCCCGGTACATCGTGTCACTTTCCGTATGTGAATAATCAAGGGTTGTGTAGGGAATGTAAGTGGAGTCAATTTTTCTGAATCGGTACAAACCTCCGGGGTGTATCAATTCCTTGGTGTTTTCATTTTCTTTGGAATAATAATTTTCCAATCCAAAATTGATCGTCACAGGCTGCGAGAATGCTCTCACTTGGTTACCGTCTTGGTCTCTCACACGGACCCGAGGGCTGAAACAGCTTCCCGCAGTGACGATCGTTTTTCCGTTTTCATCCTTCGGAGGGATGATCACCGGATCTGAAACCGCAGAGCGAGGGCGCGCCAACTCGACAGCAAGATTGTTCGGGAGGCCGGGTATGATATCAAGACGAATGCTCAGCGAGTTACTGACGTCAATTCCGGCTTGAGAAAAACCGAGTGTCAATGGAAGAGGCTCAGTGTCGTTGGCAGTGTTGGCGAAGAAAGTCCATTTCACTCCATCCGGCCTGCACGCTGAGTGAGGTGTGCTTCTCAGTTCATCGTTTGAACCGCTGGGAGCACCTGATTCGGCAATCGATACCAGTGGCGCATCGGATAGATAGTTACCCAATGCGTCGGTCAGTGCAGGGTGAAACTCGAGCGACTCATCTGCCGAGATGCGATAGCGGTAATCAGGAAAGCTGCCGGTTCTGTACACGGTGCTGTTCGTTGCAGAGTTCACGAGTCCAAGTTGATTTTCGTCCCACAACTTTGCTCCCACATCAGGCCCGCCGCACTCGCTGGCAGCGACGATCTTTTTGTCGAGAAACAAGTTCGGAATCGGGCGGGCAGAAACAAGGAATCGGTTGATTGTCGTGTACTGATTTTCAATTTCTTCAATTTGAATGTCGTAGATTTCGCGCGTGTTGATAAGAGTGAAAACCCGTTCAGCTTTTCCGTCAGCCGTCTTCAGAATGCATTCCGGATCGTCATAGACACCAGAAACGGGATAGTTGTTGATCCTGATCGTGTCTCCAAGGTATTTTCCGGCTGCGGGGTCCGCAAATGTGCAGTCGAAGGTGAAGAGAAGTTTTTTACCGGAGTCTGAGTTGGTTCCTTGCTTTGATCTTTTTAAAGGGTCGCCCCACGTCGCAAATTCGTCGATAGAGATCAGAATTCTCTTCGTTCCCCAGTAGCTGTTTGTCGGTGTGTTGATTTCGTCCACCGGCCGCAACCGAATCGCGAAGTCGGTTCCCGCCGGAATCTGACGCCCGGCTGAGGCATTCCCGAGTTCATTGTTGTCTGCGCTGGACCAGTAGACTGTCGGATTCGATGTTGCGTTGGGCTGAATGAAGTCGACAACAAACTTGCTTGCCGTTTCTGAGGTGAAATTCATAACACGCGAATAGGCTCTGACGTCGCGGTTGGAAACTAGCTTTGCTTCGAGAAAACCGCCTCCCGAGGCAGGTCGGTGGTTCGGACTTGATTTGAGGAATGTGCCGCTCACGTAGATTCTCTTTGCGCGAGGCGAATCCGTCGTCAGGTCGGAAACGTCTTCGAGAAGATACTTGTAGTCCGGACTGGCTTGCAGGAAGCTGTCAAATGCGCCGAGGTTTTCATATCTGGCAGCACTCTCGACTGTCGGTGAGTTGACCCAGTTGAATTCCACCGTCTCGTCTGCCTGCACATTGGGATCGCCCGATGTTGAGTTTTTGAACCGGTCAAAGCCCGTGATGTAAAACGTCTTCCCTACAGCTGTGTTGCTTGTTGTCATCACATCATGGCATTGGGTGCTTTTGAAAGAGGAACTGGTTTTTATATCGCTGAGAAAGATATTGCATTCGAGAAGGTCATTCATGTTCATGCCTTCATTGTTTGGCTGAGAACGGAGTTGGATTTTGCTGATCACGGGCTCCGCACGGACCGTTACAACAACATCAGGAGCGATCAGTCGTACGTTCGAGTTGTCATCCAAGGTGATGGACATTTGCATTTTTGTTTCACATGCGGCATTGGCTCCAGTGTTGGCTCTGTTGAGTTGGAATTCGACACCGGCTCCCAAATCGGCAATCCCTTCTGTAATTAAGGGCAGAAATTTGGAACTGTCGATATCATCTTTGCTGTCGATGACAGTCTGGTGCATGCCGTTTCCGAAACCTGACGCACTGGCCAGCTGATTGGCTTCTTTCAAGTGACAATCGTCAGGTGATAAAAACTTGAGTGTCTCAATGCTAAATGATGTGTTGTAAGGATAAAGCTGATCGTAGTCGAGACTGACATGCCGACTGCTGCGCACCGTGTTTTTCTTGTAGCTCACACTGGCGCCTTGTGCGTCTTTGAGCTCGGCACGGACTCTGAATTTCTTTCCTGCTGTAATCGCTCCCAATCTGTTGTTCAAATTCTCGCCATAAACAAAGAAGGGCAAGATACTGACTGGATTCCGCGATGCAACTCGATAATCATAGGAGATCGTCAGTCCCTCGATTGATTTCTTATCCTCGGCCGAGAGCGTGTTGCTGCTTTCATCATAGGACAAAATCATCCGGCGAGTCAGGTTCGATGAACGGTCTGCAAGAATGTTATACTGTTCTATCTGTTGAGTACCCAAAGATTCCATCTTTGGCGTGATCTTTGCCTCTTGGCTTTTATCCTGTCCAAGAACTTGAATCATTTTTACATACTTTATGAAGTTTCCGGCACCGTCGACGACAGCTGCTCTGAAGTTTTGACTGAGCAATTCATCCGAAGTTGCCGAGTCATTTTCGTCCACAGGTTGCTGAAATTTTCGTGGACCGAGAATGAGACAAGGCCCCCGTGAGTCGCTCGGATTCAAATTTTGAGCCGTGAACCTGTTACACACATCGATTGCGGAATCGAATGTGGCATTGGGGATGTCTGCGCGAGTGAGTATGATTTTCTTGGGCAGACCTTTTCGAATATCCATCTGAATTGAGCCATTGAGCGTCTTTGCTGTTATGGGGTTGCTGCCGCGTACAGTGATTTGCGGTGCTGTCCCTGCCGCATGTGTGGCGTCGTAAAAACAGGCTTTGCGTACTGATTTCGCAAGCCCGTCGGTGAATTTGATTTTTTGGTCTATCAGTTCGGCAGAACCCTCATTCCAATGTGCATCCTGAGCTAAAACAGCGTCCGTGTCCGCGTTTTCGATTTTGAGAGTCAAGAAGCTCTCTCCATTGAGATTCGGAACCATATTGCCATAGGCGTCCGAACCATAGACATCGACGTCAACGCACTCGCCGGCTTTCACGACAGGCGGGATTTCCTTTAAATTCTCGTCCAGCAGCGGCTCCACGCCGGCAATTCGAAAACGCCACGAAGCAATTTCGCTGGCGGGAACAATGATGGGAAAGGGGCGAATGAGTTGTTTGTTGTCTTCAGTGACGCTGAGCAACCCCGTCGCTGTTTTTCTTGGAGCGAAGGTTACTTTTTTTCCTCGGGTCGTGGACATGGCAAGCGCGAGTCGTTCGGAGTCGGTGGCCCACACAGCGTTTTCCGCATCGCCCAAGTAGTTGCCGCTCGCGTCTATCCACGCGGCGTAGAGGTCGACCACTTTCCCCGGTGGAATTGTGAGGCTTTCAAGTGGTTTGGAATTTTCCAGCGGAGGACCGGGGAGATCTTTCAAAGCCAAAAAAGCTTTTTCGTTTGTTCCATTGACGATGATCTTTTCCTCGATGGGGTCCATGGAATCATCAAGGAGGGTGACCTTCACGTTGAGCTGTTCCGGAACTCTTAGTATGAACGGCCCGCGTGGCATCAGACAACGGCCACCACTGAAGTCGCACTCTTGCACGCCAGTCGGAAAATCCGGTTGGAATTGTGCCCAAGACGATTTTGGCGAAGCTTCAATCTGTACCTTTTTTCGTCCCTCGTACGTCGCGGCAATCCGACCTTCTTTGTCTTCCACTGAAAGATAGATATCAAATTCGGCACCGACCGCTTCCTCGCGGGCATTTGTGGTTGTGATGAAAAGTCGCGTGCCGTCGCGCACGGCTGAGGTGCTGACAAAGGCATAGGCATAGTTTGCGCCGAAACCATCTTCACCGCCCACGCGTGCGATGACGGTGATGCGACGGTTGAAATAAGTGGGTGCAACCATCCAAACGCGGGCACGTCCGTCTTTGTTGGTGCGCAAATCACTCTGTTCGATGCGACCGACGCGTTCTTCGACGAACTCCTGTGCTTTTGACGTGCGTTGATTGTTTGGGCCAACAGCAGCAGAGCGGACACTCGGGTCAGATGACGTCAGTTTTGCGGTCTCTGTGTTCCAAGCCTTCTCCAAAGTCTCGACCGCAATGTTGTCTACCCCTGTGAGTTCAGAGTCCACGAGGCGAAATTCGACGGGGGCATCAATGACGGGCTCACCCGAGGAGTCCTTGACCTGAATAAGGATGGGTTTATCGAAAGCGCGTCGCGGCAGTGAAATTTGCTTGGAACCTTCGAGGATGCTCACGCTCCAATCGAGGCTGCCTCCCTCTTTCACTCCACCGCTGGAGCAGGCCACCAAAAACAAAACAAAAAGCTGTGACGCTGCAACAGTCCTTGTCGCTGCAGTGGAAAGTTTCAACGATTTTCGGAAGAAAGCGAAATTCATGCTTCTTCCCTTTCTGGGTCTTCCCGTCCAGTCCTTGGTTCGTCTTATTTTGCTTTAATCTTAAGCATTAGACTGAGATTTCAAAGCATCACAAAAATGCCTAGCCTAGGGCGTAAAATGATTGCCGAAAATGCAATTTGGCTCATCCCGACTGCGAGCGATGCATCGGCATTTCCGTCGATGGAAACGGTAGGAGTGATGTTCCATTGGCTCCCCAACCCGAGGCCGATGGAGAAATAATTGGCGGAAATTTCTGCAGTTCCAAGCGATCCTACGCTTTTCACGCGGTAACGCCCGTAGCCTAGCTTTGCCAATGCGTAAGGTCTGGCTCCGGCGGTGTAACGTACAAGACTATTTTGATGTAAGTTATCGAAATCAATTGCATATGCGAACGGATAGTAGTGCACTCCGACGCGGGTTTCCATCAGTTGGGTGGCCTGAACGTCGTTGGCGAGTCCAATTTGGAGTTCACCCACCGCGGCGTGAACGCGTGAACGGAATGAAAGCCAACGGAGGTCATAATTTT
>JBEGJP010000026.1:0-10052 GCA_041184525.1 Pseudomonadota bacterium
GTTTCTTTCGGTCGCATGTGCGGGGGCTTCCAAGACCAACGAATTGAAGCGAGTTTCTCAATCCCATTTGAACTCGGTTTCTGCGAGCCGAAAGACGGCGTGCGTCAGCTTCCAAGGCAATGGTGTTTATTTTTCTTCTCACGTGGGCGCTCTCATTTCTTTGCTTGAAAATAATTATGAGCCCGTTTTTGCGACGGGCGGCTCGAGCGGTGCCATTCTCGCCGGCGTTGCGCGCGCCTTGGTGGAAACCCGTCGCTTGAGGGTGCAGATGGCCATTTTGCTCCTCCCTTGGCTGCGATGCTCTTGGCATCGAGTTCTCCGGTCATAGAGTCGGTGCTGTTTTTGCCACGATTCACCACCCCGATGAGCCTCCTCGATTCTTTTGATGTCTTCCTCTCCGGTTCTGCCTTCGGAGTGTTGAGAGCAGACCCCTCAGACGCGCTTGTTCACGCGGAATCGATTGTCGGCCAGTCGGCACTTGTTATTGATTTCTATCGCAGCGTCGACTTCTCGCGTGTTGTGGCAACTTCAAACTTGGCGGAACGGGAACGCATTGTTGCTTCACTGTGGAAAGATTTTGTGAATGCCATCGAGGTGCATCCGGACGACTTCGCCGATGCCATTTTTGTTCCGCGGAAAAAGCTTGTTGCTGAAGGCCGCAAACGGATCGCCGAAATTCAGGATCGTTTTTTTAAATTGTACAGAAGCAAACAAGACACGCTCATCACAAATTTTAAAACGAGACAGGACAACTGGAACGCTTTCCTCGAAGGCAATGGCAAGAATTTCGGGCTCGGCGAGCAAGAACAGCGCAGCAAACTCATGCAGCGTGTTCTCAATTCAGTGAAGAACATCGAGAGCTTCGATTCTCTCGCAGCCACCCTTTCAGGCGATTTTCTCCTTGTCGATCCGGACCGTGTTTACAGGGCTTTTGATGGTTTTGATTCGCGGACAGGCCGACCGATGGACATCCCCTCGAACACAGTGCTGCACACCACCGCTCGGCGTGCAGTAAAAAAAGAGGGAGATTGGATTGAGATTCCCGGACTTGAGAGTTTGTATCAGGTGTATTTCACGAATGCGGCGCAGTCAGCGTTGGCAGCTGACGTACTCCTGAGGCCGGAGAACAACCCTCTGCAGCCTTCAGACAGAAGCAAGATGCCCGTCATTCCTTCTTCTCGTTTGTCTGTGACGTCGCAGAATCTGGGTCCCGCATTGGCGGCCAGCACGGGTGAGCCGACTGCATTTGTCCGGTTTCCCATCCGTCTCGATACGGAAGCTGCGGCCAGATTCGATTGGTTGAGCCCGCATGAACAGCTCATCGGTTCGGGAGGCTGGCTTGAAAAGGTCTCTCTTGGAACGGGCCGGCAGTTTCCCCAGTGTGCGGACAAGAACGTCGATCTGTATTTTTTCACGTCGGACGGTGACGGCGTGAATCGTTTTGCAAAAATGGTCTTCCTCGGTTTGTTTATGGAAAAGCCGCTCCGAGGCCTTCTGGCGCAACAGATTGGAAATCCGAGCGTCGATATCCGCGCGGCATTGGCGGGTGCGGGTGCACAAGGACGCAAATATGAGCCTCCTGCAGCGGCGCGCTCGATGTTTGAAAAAATGCTCAGTTCAGCAGATTCGGTGTTCTCCGAAACGCGCGACCTGAAAGCGCGCTTCGGCAATCTGCCGGTGAATTTCAATTACGTGAACCCTTCGGCTTCGTTCGGTACCAAGGCGGATGCGTTGGATACAGTGTTCCGCTCCAATCGTCGTGCCATGATTCTCGCTTCGTACGAGTTTACGCGGCATCTGGTTGAGGAAAAGGGGCTGGGCCGGGCGAGTTTGCCTCTGTGGAACAAACGGCTGGACACGGTTCTTTCTCTGAAGAAGGCGGATGACATTCTTGCGGTCATCGACACGACGATGCCGCGCATTTCCCTCACTGAGGAACTTTTGTCCCAGCAAGAGTGATCATGTTTCCTGCCATTCCCTCGGCGTCACCCGCCCCGTTGGCCAATTTCATAAAGTGTTGCGCAGCGGCGACGAGTTCACGGACTCGGAACGGCTTTTGGAAGATGGCATCGGCTCCGATGTTGTGGGCATCTTCCCGCGAGACATCGTCATAGGCCGTCATGATGAAGAGCGCCGGCCGGAGCTGCTTTCGCTGTACGCCAATCTGTTGGATGAGCGCTTGGCCCTGAACCCCCGGCATCCGGATGTCTGTGACAACCAGATTCAGAGCGTTGCTGTGTTTGTGCCACAATGCGGCCCCCTGAATGCCATCGGTGGCGGTCAGAACGTCCCACCCCCGTTGTTCGAGATGCCATACGAGCTCCTCGAGAATCGAATTCTCGTCATCGACGAGCAGTGCGAGTGGGCGGATTGTCATGGTTGATACTCCAATTTTAGGAAAACATTTATGTCGATGATTCGTCAGGAAAAAGCGGGAGCTTTAACCCTATCGTCATAAAAAAACGTAGGGTGTTCAGGTTCCAAGACTTTTTCCCGATACCTCTACTGGAGCCCACGGGGAGGAACGGCTGTGAACGAAGATCCGAACAAAACGGCGCATCGGCAGTTGGATTTGCGCGCCACACCACACATGCTCAGCCGGCAACTGGGTGTCCCTATCCATGAGGTTTTGGCCGCCATTGAAGATGCACATTTGGAGCCCGTCCAAAATGAGGATGGGCTGCTTGAGTACGGTGTCCATGAAGTCATGGCATCGGTGGTAGAAAACCAGCGTCTGAATGCATTGTCCGAAAACTCTCAGATTCAGAGACTTCTGAAGGAGTGTTTGAACAGTTCTCAGAATTCCATCCGTCAAATGCTCCGCGATGAAAACCGAACGGCCTACCAGATTAAGGAAATGACAGAATCTCGATTTCTCGAAGTTCTGGGACAAGTGAGCGTGTCGATGGGGCGCGTGGAGGCATTCGTGCTTCAGGCGACCCGTCTTCTCAATCAAATTGATCTTCGTCTGTCGCGAGCTGAGCAACAGGTCGGCGCTCTCCGAGGGGCTGTGTTTGAATCTCCCGAAAGTGCTCCGATTGCGGAGCAGTCCGAAGAAGCTCTGCCGATTCAGAACAACGGTCTTAAAGATGCTCTACCGAAACAATTTGAGCGTCCTGCAGCCGAACTGACCCACAACGAACACTGGCTGTTTTTTGAGACGTTTTTGACGCGGAGTCTGATAGCCTCCGGAATGATGTCGGATTCGTCTATCAAACGGTGGTTTGATTCCTGCAGAACATTGTTGGGATTCGGAAGCTTGGAACTCAGGCTCAACGGTGAAAAGAGCCTCGAGGAGATCAGGCCTGCTCTGTTGCAGGGTTTTTCTGCTTTGGTCGGAAGTTTGCCGTCAGACGTAGAAGTTCTGCCCGCATTCGAAGCCTACTTCTCTTGGGTTCAACGAAACCTGCAAAAAGGCTATCCGGCCATTCTTTTGTTTCTCGTCATTTTGCTCAACCGTGGTGCCCAGATCTCGTGGTCCGGTTTTCTTTCCACGTTTGTGAATGAGGTTTAGCTCCTCATGCACACTTTGAGAGTTCATGAAGTTCTCAATCCGAATGGCGTTCTCTGTGACGACAGAATCCGATGGAATGACGGCGTGAAACTGTTCGGCGCACGGCGTGAGCTCCTCTTTCTCGCCTGCAGCACCAAGACCATGAATCCCGCGTGGGATGTTGTGGTGGGATTCAACCCCCGTGCTCACCTTTTTGAGGAAATCCGTCACGTCTTTCTCATGGCAGAAACGTTGCTGGCCCAAGCCGATGCAAAGTCGCTCGAGGGGCAGGTGGGAGTGCTGGGCAATTCCGTTGAAACGAGTCAGGAGGGTGTCGATTCTAACGAACTTACACTCATACTGCGTGCGTCTGTGATGTACCTTTTTGGAACCCTCTGCGCAATTCTTCCTGAACGTGACGAGAGAAAATTGGAACATGCTTTTGATTATCTGGCCTCGGTCAGCCAGCAGAAGGACGAGCTGCTGCCTTTGATGGTGGAAAATTTTCTCGGCAAGGATTTTCGCGTTGTTTATGAGACGCTGTGTGACGACTACTACTATCAACGCAGTGAACAATTGAACAGGCGAAGGGAATGGCTTTATCAGGCCGAGAAAGTCCTCACGGAGGCCTGCACGCGGCCATTGAATGTGGCGTGGAAGTCGAGTTTGTCGAGCCAGCTGTACGTGAATGGTGTTCCTACGGTCAGCCGTCCCGCAGGAACTTCGATCTTTCTCCCCATCTTCAGCACCAACCGCTTCATTGCGAGTCAGAATTGTTGGAATGTCGAAGCCCTGTGTTCTGAACTGGTTCAAGCCGGATGTTCTGAGTTTGTGTTGTTCGACTGCTTTCATGATCGACTGCGCTGGGTCGAGCGTGTGTCCAAAAACCGTCAAACACAAAGAATGGAAGCGGTCAGACAAGACCCCCTGCGAAGCCATTCCTTTTTCGACTCCCGTGCGGGGCGTGCCCGACTGCTGCTGCTTTCTGCCGACTCGTTGAATTATCTGGAGAGACTTCTCAAAACAACCAGCATCGCACAGTTTTCTATTCCAGTGCAGGAAGCATTGGACACCGCTCTTGAAATGGGACGCATGAGACGGACTCTCGGACTCGGGCCGGACCCTGCGTTGGATGTCCTGAATCTTTATCGTGCGCTGGCCGGTGAACATGAAAGTTTGAAGGGTGATTCATCCGACATACCGACACTCGAACGGATTTTCGCACCGCACGAGACTGAGGAGCAAATCTTTTCTTTTTCCGGTTGAGAATCCGTTTTTTCAAAGGGGGCGCGACGTAGGTCAAGCCCGATCACAGTTTTCTTCTTTTTTCAAACACATTGCGTATTGATGCTGACATGCCCCCCCGCGCGGCAAGAAGGTAAGCTTTTGTGGGCTATACCGGCCTCGCTTGCACAGGAGCTTGTGTGATGAAAAATTCTTTTCGCCTTTTATCGTGGATGGGCCCTTTGGCATGGATCTGTGTCGGTACCGCCTCTGATGCCGGTGCAGCCGTTTCAGAGTTCATCAAGTTTAAAGACGAAAATTCCTTGAATGCTTTCGTTCAGCAGCATTCTCAAGCTCAGCGTCTGCACAGGGGATTGCTTTGGGTCGAATGGAAGAGTTCGGACAGTATGGAATTCTCTCAGCTCGAAGCGGCTTCCTTGGGCATTGTCCGACGCGAAAATTCCGCCGTTTCTTATTCGATTCCCAAACCCCAGCCTGTTGTCTTCCCAAGTGCCGAGACTCCTGACTCCAAATTGTGGGGCATCAATATCATTGGTGCACCGCAGGCATGGGAAGTGACCCAAGGTTCCAATGATGTGATTGTCGCAGTTGTGGATACAGGTATTGACTACAATCACCCCGCTCTCAAAGACAACATGTGGGTGAATGCGGCCGAAGCTGCAGGCCAAGCCGGAGTCGACGACGACGGGAATGGGATTGTCGATGATATTTACGGCGCCGATTTCATTTCCGGCCATGCCACGCCTCTCGATGATGAAGGTCATGGGAGTCATGTGGCGGGCACCATTGCGGGCTCTTTGCCTGCAAACAATTTCTACGGTGTGGCACCGCGCGCGCGGCTCATGGCAGTCAAAACCCACAACACACGCGGTGAGGGAAGCAAAATATCGGTCGTGAAGGGGATCCTTTATGCGGCTGACATGGGCGCGCGCGTGCTCAATTGCTCATGGGGAGGCGCTCCTGAAGCCGGCGCGTATGATCAGCTTCTGTTTGATGCCATCGAATATGCGAACAAAAAAGGAGCTGTTCTTGTGGCAGCGGCTGGCAACGAGTCGGCCAACAACGATCAAGGGCCTCATTTTCCGGCCAATTACGATCTTGCGGGGATCATTTCCGTTGCAGCATCGGACAAGCTCGATCGCAGAGCCAACTTCTCCAACTACGGCGCCAACAGTGTCGATCTCGCTGCACCGGGATTGGGAATCTTCAGTGTTGCTGCGGGTGGTAAGGGATACACGTATCTCTCGGGAACAAGCATGGCCACACCCCATGTGGCCGGAGCCGTGGCATTGCTTGCATCCACTGCAGCGGGGAGGAGCCTGAGTGCCGGAGAGATCCGCGATTCCCTGATGGCCAATGTAGAAAAATTGGGAGAGTGGCGCACCCGCACCATTTCGGGCGGGCGTTTGGACCTCAAATTTTTGAGCCGCTTTGGAAAACGCTGAGGCGGGAATTCAAAATAGAAAAGAAAAGCAGAAGCTCCGGCACGTGTCCGGAGCTTTTTTTCATTTTGCAACAGGTGTGGAATCGAGTTGCGTGAGGGCTTCGAAGCCGGGGAGCTTGCTCAAGTCGGGCATGACGACAATTTCCACACGACGATTCGCGGCGCGACCTTCTTTCGTGTCATTGGCGCGGGCCGGTTTGCTCTCTCCGTAGCTGGCGGCACTGACGCGTGTTTCGGGCATGCCTGCTTCAATCATTGTTTTGACCACAGAAATGGCGCGTGCGGCGGCCAGCTCCCAGTTGTTGGCAAATTTTGAACCTTTGCCGATGGCCAGATTGTCGGTGTGGCCTTCGACTTGGAAGTTCTTGTCTGTCAGGGTTTGCAGCAGACCGGCGACTTCCTGAACGGATTTTGTTCCTTCGGGGGTGAGTGCCGATGAGCCAATACGGAAGAGCAGGTCCGAATTCAGGGCGACCACCATGCGTCCGTCCACAATGCGCACTCTCAATCGGCCGGAATCGATCATGGATTTGAATTTCGACAGAAGGCCTTGATATTCGCCAACGCGGCGATCGGTTTCAGCTTTGTTCTTTTCAAGTTCAGCCAATGCGATACGCAATTTATCGTTGTCGGTTTGAGCTTGGCTGAGCGAGCTTTGCAGATCGGTTTTGTCTTTGTTCACAGCACTCACCGTTTGCTCAAGTGTGCTGGCCTTCTGTTCCAGCGTGCTTGCCTTTTTTTCGAGGGTGCTGGCTTTCGCTTCCAGAGAGGTCGCCTTTTTGTTCAAGTCGCTGGCCTTGGCCGATTCTGTTTTGAGTGAGCTCTGGAGTTGCTCAGCCTCTTTGTTACGTTGGTTGAGGGCGGTTTCGGTTTCTTTAAGACGTGCCTCAAGTGCCTCGTACTTGGATGAGGAGACGCACGCTGTAGAGAGCGTCAAAGTGGCAAAGAGTGTCGAAAGGGCTACGGTGCGAGTGCTTTGCATGAGGTGTCTCCTCTGTTAGAATTTTCCTGCTATTGTCTTCAATTTGGATCTGAAAAATCAATGGAGTGAAACATGACAGTGACGAACTTTCAGAAGCCTGTGGGTTTTCTTCTGCTGGGTCTGGTTGCAGGGTGGTTTGCCCATGGCGGCTTTTCCAAGAAAAATGGCAATAGCGCTATCACATTCAACGAATCGGGAAGCGTGGTTGAAGTGAAAGGGCGCGTTTATTCTCTGTCTGACTTGCCCTTGGGGATGCAACATAAAGTGCACACCGCATTCCTTCAGGCTCAAAGTCAGATGCTCAACGTTGCAGAAGATTTTGCTGCACGTGTCTCGATGGGACAGGGCGGCGATTCGACGGGATTCACGTGGGAGAAACTCCTCGCGGAAAAAGTAACTGAAGCGGACGTTGAGAAAACCTACAACAACACCCCCGGCTTCAAACAACTCGGTGCTTTGAGTGACACGCGGGTGCGTGGTGAGATCAAACGCTATCTTCTTCAACGTGAATCCTCTCAGCGCATTTCAGAGGAATTGGGAAAACTGAGGAAAGAGAACAGCTTTAAGATGATTTGGGATCTTCCTCTCGCTCCTGCCATCAAACAGGATTTCTCAATGTATCCTGTCGTCGAGTTGGGCCCTGAGGGTGATGCCCTGCCGCAAGAAATGCAGATCATGTTCAGCTACACGCAGCCCAGCTCGGAAGGCGTGTTCTTTACATTGTCGCGTTTGGCTGAGTCACTCAAAGTGAGACTGCGTTTGCGCCTTCTCACGGAAACCAACGGTACTGCCAAGGAAGCTGCAGCCATTGGACTCATTCAGTGTCTGGCCTCCAAGCCGGAGCTCAAGCGTGACACTTGGGTTCTTCAGACGCGTTTGGTTCAGGACCTCCAACGGCTTCCTGACGACACAAAAGAAATTCCCATTGGCAAGTTGTTTCCTTCCGATCCTGACCTTGTGAAACGCCTTTCGGTTTGCCAAAGCAACGTGGTGGATGTGAAACCCATGCTGGCCAACACCGAAGCTTGGAAGCCGCTCCGTATCCACAATCTGCCGATTGTGTTCTTTTCAGGACGTCGTGTGTCTGAGTTCGATCCTCGCGGGTTCGATGCCGTTGTCACCACACTGGTGTCACAGGCACAAGAGAAAAAGAAACAGTAAATTTTTTCAGTCGGGCGGTTTTTTACTCGAGGATGGTGATTTTTATGGTCCCGTCCGAGATATCCACAATCGACGTCGCTGTGCTGCTGCGTCCTGTGCCCGAGGAACACGGAATATCGCTCAAAACCTGTCGTTGCAGCCATCCTGCTGTGTCCTTCTTCGGCGTGAAGAGTGTGGCACGGCAGGAGGTGCCTGTCGGATGGGGAATGAGAGAGAGAAGCTCGAAGCTGTTTTGAACAAGCTGACCTGCGTTCGAGAAAAGCTGGGCGTCGGGGGTGGTGCGTTCGCCTCCTGAATTCACCAGCAGAGCCCCATCTTTGCCCATCTTTGTGATGAAATTTTCATGAATGAATGTTCCTGAAAAGGTGTCCTCAGAGCGGGTCCACCCAAACGTTTTCGTTTTTGTGAAAGTCTTTCCCCCATTTTCGGTGGAGAGCAGCTCGAAAGTCTGACCGACCTTCAGAAGGATGTAGGATTTTTCGATGCCCGACTCTTCTGACCAGAGGGCCGCCTCGAGCTGACCCGTTGTTGTGTAGGGGCGCGGAACAGGTTCACGTTTGGTCAGGAGGGCCGTGGTGAGGTCCGACCACGTGACAAATCCAGTGGGAGTCCACACACCACCCAAATTCACAAAGTGAGAGCGCTCTGAAGAGGCGGTGAATGTGGTTTGGTTGAGTTGGGAAAAAGGGATGTCTTGAGTTCCGAAAAGTGCATTCAAACCCTGCAGGGCGGTTCGTGCTGTCCCATGAGAGAAATGAACAAAGGTGCCCTGAGAGAAGTTCAGATACAGGGCATCGCCTGTGCGGTTCTGAAGCAGAAGGCGGCCATCACTCGAGAGGGTGCCTTGTTGAAAAACACCCTTCTCTGAGTTCCAAGGAATTTCATTCCAAAGGGAATTGAGGGTGGCATCGACGAGAAATATTTTTTGTGAGACTTGCAAGATAAGAAGATTTCTTGGGAACTCCAGATCGGAATTTTTGTTCAGCGCTCGGGCTGCGACAGCCCATGCGGGGAATGTCTTTCCGCACGACGAGCTGTCGAGGGCTGCGGCTGCCAAAGAGCGTTCGCCCCATTGAGCGCGTGCCAGAGCGTAGCTTCCATATTCTCCGCGGAAGATGCGAGCATGTTTTCCGCCTTCCGATTTTTGAGAGGTTCCTGTCGCTTTGCAAACACTTCCGCGGCACTCCTCCAGAGCAAAGACTTTCGCGCGTGTGTCGCACTGTGTGCGCAGCCAAATTCCGTCATTGTGATTGCCGAAAAAAGATACGTGGGACAGGGTCAGCGGATTCTCTACCCCTTCTGAGGTCAACGTGAGCGGAGCTGGCAGGTTTTTGTTCTGCAAGAAGATGGAAGATTTGATGTCTGCCATCGGTACACCGGATTTTTGCAGAAGCGAAGATGGGATTTTCAAGGTCGGCGGGTTCAGGCTGCTGCCTGCCAATGCCTCGTTGTGAAAACAAACTGCGAGCACACCACCGGCAAGCAGGGCCGGAAGGTGTCGAAGTTGAATTTCCTTGATGCGCATGACTCTCATACCTTCCTCTTCTTTCATGGGATCGGCTCAGTGAGGTGGTAAGTGAAGTAACCGTTGGCATCGAGCAGCATAAAGACTCCGCGCAGGCCAGAATAATTGGCACTCGAATTGTATTTCATTAAGGCTCCGCAAACATTTGATGTCTGCTCGTTCAATTGACCAACGCAAGTCGATGAGCTGCGTTGGAGAAAGG